>NZ_ANBF01000125.1 GCF_000341025.1 Nocardiopsis salina YIM 90010
TGCAGGTCGCGGTGGCGCCGCAGCTCGTCGACGAGGTCGCCGAGGCCCACCACCCCCGCGGCGCGCAGCCGCAGGGGCAGGGGGTCCCGGGCCACCTTGGGGTCCTCGCGCTGGTCGACCCAGCGCACGAGCTCCGCCCTCCCCTCGGGCAGGACCTCGTACTCCTTCTTCTGCCCGCGGGTGGGGGCCCCGCCGGGCAGGGGGCGGATCAGGCCCGATCGCTCCAGTTTCCCGAGCTCGCGGTAGATCTGCTGGTGGGTCGCCGACCAGAAGTAACCGATGGACCGGTCGAAACGCCGGGTCAGCTCCGAACCCGATGAGGGCTTCTCCAACAGGGCGGTCAGGAGTGCGTGGGGCAGGGACATGGCCGTGATTCTAGGGGCGGAGGTACGAGGGCAGGCTGGTGCGGGCGAAACCTGAGAACTACAGCGCAGCGGCCAGGCGCGTGCCCTGGTCGATGGCGCGCTTGGCGTCGAGCTCGGCAGCCACGTCCGCGCCGCCGATCACGTGCACCGTCGTGCCGAGCTCGGCCAGCTCCTCGGCGAGGGTGCGGTGTGACTCCTGCCCGGTGCACACCACGACGTGGTCCACGTCCAGGACCCTGGACTCCCCGTCGACGGTGATGTGCAGTCCCTCGTCGTCGATCCGGTCGTAGGCGGCGCCCGCGACCATCTCCACGCCGCGGTGGCGCAGCTCCAGCCGGTGGATCCATCCGGTGGTCTTGCCCAGACCCTTGCCGGGCTTGCTCGTCTTGCGCTGGAGCAGGTGCACGCGGCGCGGCGGCGTGGGGCGCGCGGGTTCGGTGAGGCCGCCGACGGTGGTGTGGTCGGTGTCCACACCCCACTGCCGGAAGAACTCCCCGATGTCCTGGCTCGCGCCCTCGCCCCCGTCGGTGAGGAACTCGGCGACGTCGAAACCGATCCCGCCGGCGCCCATCACCGCGACCTCTCCGCCGACCTCGACGCGGCCGCGCAGCACGTCCACGTAGGAGACGGCCTTGGGGTGGTCGATGCCTGGCACGTCGGGGATGCGCGGGGTGACGCCCGTGGCGACCACGACCTCGTCGTACCCCTGGAGGTCGCCGGCGACCACGTGCGTGCCCAGGCGCACCTCCACGCCGAGCTTGTCGAGCTGGACCCGGTAGTAGCGCAGGGTCTCGTCGAACTCCTCCTTGCCGGGGATCCGGCGGGCCATGTCGAGCTGGCCGCCGATCGAGTCCGCGGCGTCGAACAGGGTGACGCGGTGTCCGACCTCGGCGGCCGAGACCGCGAAGGCCAGACCGGCCGGGCCGGCGCCGACCACGGCGACGTCCTTGGCGGTGCGGGTGGGTTCCAGTACGAGTTCGGTCTCGTGGCAGGCGCGCGGGTTCACCAGGCAGGAGGTGATCTTGAGGCTGAACGTGTGGTCCAGGCAGGCCTGGTTGCAGCCGATGCAGGTGTTGATCTCCTCCGAGCGCCCCTCCGCGGCCTTGGCCACGAAGTGCGAGTCGGCGAGGAAGGGCCGTGCCAGGGACACCATGTCGGCGTCGCCCGAGGCGACCACCTGCTCGGCGACCTCGGGGGTGTTGATCCGGTTGACGGCCACGAGCGGGACCGACACCTCCCCCATGAGCTTGCGCGTCACCCAGCTGTAGGCGCCGCGCGGCACGGACGTGGCGATGGTGGGGATTCGGGCCTCGTGCCAGCCGATGCCGGTGTTGATGATGTCGGCGCCGGCTTCCTCGACGGCCTTGGCGAGCTGTACGACCTCGGGGAACGTGGAACCGCCGGGCACCAGGTCGAGCATGGAGAGGCGGTAGACGACGACGAAGTCGTCGCCGACGCGCTCGCGCACCCGGCGCAGGATCTCCAGCGGGAAGCGGGTGCGGTTCTCGTAGGAGCCGCCCCAGCGGTCCTCGCGCTGGTTGGTGGCCGAGGCGATGAACTGGTTGATGAGGTACCCCTCGGACCCCATGATCTCGACACCGTCGTAGCCGGCCTCGCGCGCCAGGGCTGCGGTGTTCGCGAAGTCCTCGATGGTGCGCTCGATGCCGTCCTCAGTGAGCGCGCGGGGGGTGAAGGCGCTGATGGGGGCCTTGATCGCGCTGGGGGCGACCGACTCCTCACTGAAGGCGTAGCGGCCTGTGTGCAAGATCTGCATGGCGATGCGTCCGCCGGCGGCGTGCACGGCGTCGGTGACGGTCTTGTGCTCCGCGACCTCTTCGGGGGCGGTGAGCTTGGCGGCGCCGGGGTAGGTGGTGCCCTCGGGGTTGGGCGCGATGCCGCCGGTGATGATGAGCCCGACGCCGCCGCGGGCGCGCTCGGCGTAGAACTCCGCCATGCGCTCGAACCCGTCGGGGGCCTCTTCCAGGCCCACGTGCATGGAGCCCATGATGACGCGATTGGGCAGGGTCGTGAAGCCCAGGTCCAGGGGTTCCAGGAGGTGGGGGTACTCGCTCATGTTCGTCTCCTTGCGCGGTGCCTCGTCGCCGGTGTCGGGCCGGCCTCGGCCATTTTATGCAACAAGTTGCAAAATCGGTGAGGGGCACCCCGCAAAATCGCCACGCGCACACCCCGGGCCCCGGTGGACGTTCCTGGTCCCCCGGGGCCCGGCGATCGTCTGCTCGGCTCAGAACTCCTGGTGTGTGGCCGGGTCCTGGCCCTTGTTGCGGCCGTCGGCGCGGCCCAGAGCCGAGATCGCCTCGACCTCGGATTCCGACAGCTCGAAGTCGAAGACGGACAGGTTCTCGGTCTGGCGCTCCGGACCGGAGGCCTTCGGGATCGGCACCGCCCCCAGCTGGACGTGCCAGCGCAGGATCACCTGGGCCGCACTGCGCCCGTGCGTGCGCGCGATCGTCTCGACCACGGGCTCGCTCAGCACCGAGTTCGCCCGGCCGAGCGGGCTCCACGACTCCGTGCGGATCCCGCGCGCTGCGTCGGCTGCGCGCTGCTCGGCCTGCGGGAAGTACGGGTGCAGCTCCACCTGGTTGACCGACGGTGCGACCCCGGTGTCCTCGATGATCCGGTCCAGGTGCTCGGGCAGGAAGTTCGAGACCCCGATCGACCGCACCAGCCCGCGCTCGCGCGCCTCCACCAGGGCCCGCCAGGCTTGCACGTACAGGTCCTCGATCGGGTTCGGCCAGTGAATGAGGTAGAGGTCCAGCTGGTCGAGGCCCGAGGCGCGCAACGACCCCTCGACCGTCTCGAGGGCGCGGGCGTAGGCGTGGTCGCGGCCGGGGAGCTTGGAGGTGACGCGCAGTTCCTCCCTGGGGACAGCGGAGCGACGTACGGCCTCGCCCACCGCGTCCTCGTTCTGGTAGTTGACCGCCGAGTCCAGGAGCCGGTAGCCGGACTCGATCGCCGACAGGATCGACCGTGTGCCCTCCTCGCCGGTGAGCCGGTAGGTACCGAAACCGATCGCGGGCAGCGTCGTCCCGTCGTCGAGCTCGTACTGCGGAACGTCCTGGGTCATGTTCGACACCTCCGTGGCTGTGATCGGGGGACGCTCACCGGTCGTCGGGCGTGACGGCCTCGAAGACGGCGGCGATGTCCTCGTCCCGGTGGCCGCTCAGTTCGGCCGCCCTGAACTGCACGCGTACACCGTCCAGCACACCGGACGCAACGCCGTGGCTGCGTGCGCTGTCCACCATCAGGTCGAGGTCCTTGAGTGCCCCGTGGACCGGGAACGAGGGTTCGTAGGCGCCGCTGAGCATCGCCGCGCCCTTGACCTGTGCGTACCCGGCGTCCAGCGGCCCGCCGGAGATCGCCTCCAGGAACAGTCGCGGGTCGGTGCCCAGGGCCTCGGCCATCGCCATCGACTGCGCCACACCCGCTGTCAGTGTGGTCACCCAGGCGTTGCACGCGAGCTTGAGCGCGGAGGCCCGTCCCGGTTCGTCACCCACGTGGATCTCCCTGGCGGAGAAGGCCTCCAGCGCCGGGCGGGCCGTCGCGAGCGCTTCCTCCTCGCCGGCGGTCAGCACCACGAGCGTGCCCTGCTCGGCCGGACCCCTGGTTCCCAGGACAGGGGTGTCGACGATCCTGATCCCGGAGCGTTCGGCGAGCTTGACGAGGTCGGCGGCGCCCTTGACCCCGACGGTCCCGGCCTGGGCCCAGACGGCGCCCGGCGCGGCCGAGGGCAGGGCGCGTTCCATGACCTGAGCGGTCACACCCTCGTCGAAGAGCACGGTGAGCACGACCGCCGCGTCCTCCACCGCCTCGTCCGGGGACGCGGCGACCTGTGCCCCCGCGTCCTGCAACGGCCGGGTCTTCTCCCTGCTGCGGTTCCAGACCCGCACGTCGAAACCCTGCGCGATGAGGTTCGCGGCCATCCCCGAACCCATGATCCCGGTCCCCAGGACCGCCACCGTGGTACTCATGCGTCTCCCCTCGGACGACGAGTCGGCCAGGGTTCCCAGCTTAGGGAGCGCGGCCGCGGCCGACCAGGAGCGGCGTGTACGGCCGTGCGGCGCCCGTGAGGGCCCCAGTGTGGCGTTCCCGGCCTCCGGGCGGCCCCGCTCCTAGCGTTGGGGCCGACAGCGCCGTCGCAGGGAGGAACACCGCCGTGGCCAGGAACACCGTCGCTGAACAGCTCGTCCGCACCCTGGCCTCTGCCGGGGTCACCCGCATCTACGGCGTGGTCGGGGACAGCCTCAACCCCGTCGTCGACGCCGTACGCGAGACCGACGGCATCGAGTGGGTGCACGTGCGCAACGAAGAAGCCGCCGCGTTCGCCGCCGCCGGGCAGGCCGAGATCGACGGCGGGCTCGCGGTGTGCGCGGGGTCCTGCGGCCCGGGCAACACCCACCTGGTGCAGGGCCTCTACGACGCCCAGCGCAGCGGGGTCCCGGTGTTGGCGCTGGCCTCGCACATCCCCTCCCGGCAGATCGGGACCCAGTTCTTCCAGGAGACCCACCCCGAGAGGCTCTTCGGCGACGTCACCGGGTTCAGGGAGCTCGTGGCCCACCCGGAGCAGATGCCGCGGTTGGCGCGGGTCGCGATCCAGCACGCCCTCGGTACCCCCGGGGTCTCCGTGCTCGTCCTGCCCGGGGACATCGCCGGCCGGCGCGCCACCGGCCCCGCCGACACCTCACCCGTGACTGCCGGGCGCGCCACCGCCTGGCCCAGCGAGGACGACGTGCGTGAGCTCGCCGCCCGCATCAACGCCGCCGAGAAGGTCGCGCTCTTCTGTGGTGTCGGTGTGCGGCACGCCCACCGCGAGGTCATGGCGCTCGCGGACAAGGCCAACGCACCGGTCGGCCACTCTCTGCGCGGCAAGGAGTGGATCCAGCACCACAACCCCTACGACGTGGGGATGATCGGCCTGCTCGGCTACGGCGCCTGCCACGACGCCCTGGAGGCGGCCGACCTCACCGTCCTGCTCGGCACCGACTTCCCGTACGACGACTTCCTTCCGAAGAAGGGTGTGGTCCAGGTCGACCGCGATCCGCGCCGCCTCGGCCGTCGCGTACCGCTCGAACTGGCCGTGCACGGGGACGTCCCCGCGACCCTGCGTGCGGTGCTGCCGCTGGTGGAGGACAAGTCCGACGCCCGGTACCTGCACGAGATGCTCCGCAAACACGAGCGAGCCCTGACCAGGGTGGTGGACGCCTACACACAGAACATCGAGCACCACACGCCCATCCACCCCGAGTACGTGGCCGACTGCCTCGACCAGGTCGCGGACGAGGCCACCGTCTTCACGGTCGACACCGGCATGAACAACGTGTGGGCGGCCCGCTACCTCACCCCGAACGGGCACCGGCGCGTCATCGGTTCCTTCTCGCACGGGACGATGGCCAATGCGCTCCCGCACGCGATCGGTGCCGCCTACGCCGCACCCGACCGGAAGGTGGTCTCGCTCTCCGGTGACGGCGGGCTGAGCATGCTCATGGGCGAGCTGATCACCGTGCAGCAGCACGACCTGCCGATCACGACGGTGGTCTTCAACAATTCCTCGCTCGGCATGGTCAAGCTGGAGATGATGGTCGACGGGATCCCCGCGTACCAGACCGACCACCAGCCCGTTGACTACTCGGCGGTCGCGCGTGCGGTCGGCATGCGGTCGGTGCGGGTGGAGGCCCCCAAGGACGTGCACGAGGCCCTGCGTGAGGCGCTGGCGGCCGACGTCCCCTACCTCGTCGACGTGATCACCGACGCGAACGCGCTGTCGATCCCGTCCCGCATCACCGCGGACCAGGTCGCCGGGTTCGCGCTCTCGGCAGGGCGCACGGTGCTGAAGGGCGGGGTCGGGGCGATGGTGGAGATGGCGCGTTCGAACCTGCGCAACATCCCCCGTCCCTGACCCGGGGTCTCAACCCGAACGGAACGCGCGGCGGTAGGTCTGCGGGCTCGTGCCCACCACTGCCGGGCCCTCACCTGACGCGGGCATCAGGGGTGGAAACGACGAAGGCCCGGAACGCGGTGCGCTCCGGGCCTTCGCTCGTGGCGGAGGATAAGGGATTCGAACCCTTGAGGGGTTGCCCCCAACACGCTTTCCAAGCGTGCGCCCTAGGCCACTAGGCGAATCCTCCGAGATCAACTCTACAGGTTCCGAAGGGGTGCTTCGTCCATCCCCTCGGCCGAGAACCGACCGCCGCCGAACGTTGTTGCGTGCGGCCGCGGGGCAGAGACTACCGGTTCCGGGGAGCGGTGTGCACACGCCTGGAAGGGGGCGGGAGGGCGGCGATCGCGGGTTGGACAAGTGGGCTGTTCTTTCGGGTAGGCTTTGGGGCAGACCCCTCGTGCGGCGTCACCCTATGAACCTCCCCAGGGCCGGAAGGCAGCAAGGATAAGTGGGCTCTGGCGGGTGCGCGGGGGGTCCTTTTTTCTGTCTCCGGCAGCCCCGGACGTCCCCCTCCCGGTTTCCCACGACCCGGCCCGAGCTGTCGGCGACAGCGGGTTGAATGGACCCGTGGCAGGGACCAGGGGAGTGATCGCACCGTGAGCATCGCGCTGTACCGCAAGTACCGCCCGGCGACGTTCGGCGAGGTACGCGGTCAGGAGCACGTGACGGACCCGCTGCGGCAGGCGCTGCGCAGCGGACGCATCAACCACGCCTACCTGTTCAGCGGCCCGCGAGGCTGTGGCAAGACCACCAGCGCGCGCATCCTCGCCCGCTCGCTCAACTGTGAGCAGGGACCCACGCCCGACCCGTGCGGCACCTGCGACTCCTGTGTCGCGCTGGGGCCCGACGGCGGCGGCAGCATCGACGTCATCGAGATCGACGCCGCCTCGCACGGTGGTGTTGACGACGCCCGCGACCTGCGGGAACGCGCCTTCTTCTCGCCGGTGAGCTCGCGCTACAAGATCTACGTGATCGACGAGGCGCACATGGTCACCCGCGAGGGGTTCAACGCGCTGCTCAAGCTCGTCGAGGAGCCTCCACCGCACCTGAAGTTCGTCTTCGCCACGACCGAACCCGAGAAGGTCATCGGGACGATCCGGTCGCGTACGCACCACTACCCCTTCCGACTGATCCCGCCGACGACCCTCAAGGAGCTCATGGAGGACCTCCTCCAGGAGGAGGGCATCCCCTACGACCAGGCTGCGCTTCCCCTGGTCGTGCGCGCGGGCGCGGGATCGGCGCGCGACACCCTGTCGGTGCTGGACCAGCTCATCGCCGGTTCCGGAGACGAGGGCATCACGCGCGAGGGCGCGGTGGGCCTGCTCGGCTACACCGACTCCAGCCTGCTGGGCGAGATGGTCGACGCGCTGGGTGCCCGGGACGGGGCCGCGGTCTTCGGGCTGATCGACCGGGTGGTCGAGGGCGGCCACGACCCGCGCCGGTTCGCGGCCGACCTGTTGGAACGCTTCCGCGACCTGGTGGTCCTGGCGGCTGTGCCCGACGCTCTCGACAAGGGGCTGGTCAACGTCGCCCCGGAGGCGGTCGAGCAGATGCAGGGCCAGGCCTCGCGCCTTGGCCCGGCCGAGCTCACGCGCGCCGCCGACGTTCTCAACGCGGGACTGACGGAGATGCGTGGAGCGACCGCGCCCCGGCTCATGTTCGAGCTCATGTGCTCGCGTGTGCTGCTGCCCGCGGTCGACTCCGATCAGACGGCGTTGCTGGCCCGGTTGGAGCAGATGGAGCGCCGCGTCTCCTCCGGTGCCGCGACCCCGCAGGCACCGGCCGTGCAGGCACCCGCACCCCCGGCCGCGGCCCCGGCACCCGCGCCCCAGCCGGAACCGCAGGCGCCCGCCGCGCCCCCGGAAACGCCGACCGAGCCCGCGCGACAGCACCAGCCCGAGGAACCGGCCGCCACACAGCCGCAGCAGCCGGCACCCGGGCGTTCGCAGGGTCCGGCCGAGCCCNNGCCCCGCAGCCCCAGCAGGCCGCACCACAGGCCGCTCCGGCCCAGGCGCAGTCCTCGGGTGGAGGCGCGGTCGACCTCGGTCGTCTCCAGGGCGCCTGGCACCAGGTGCTGGAGGCGGTCAAGAACCGGCGCCGGTTCACCTGGATGGTGCTGACCGGCAGTGACGTCGGGCCCGTCGGCGTCGAGGGCAACACCGTGCTCCTCGGGTTCTCGCGCCCCAACGAGGCCAAGGGTTTCGGTAACAGCGGCAGCGACCAGGTGGTCGCGGCGGCGATCCAGGAGGTCCTGGGCGTCGAGGTCAGGGTTGCCGCCGGCGATCCGAACGGTCAGAACGGTTCGAACGGCGGTGGCGCTCCGGCCCGTCGGCCGGAACCCCAGCGGCCGGCCGAGCCCGCCGGGTGGGGTGACTCGGCTCCCGCCCAGCCCGAGAAGCCCGCACCTGCCGCCCCGGCCGAACCCGCCCCTGCACCTGCGAGCACTGAACCGCAGCATCGCGCCGCCGAGGAGCGCCCCGACCCCGATCCACGGCCCCGCCCGGAGGCACAGGCGCCGTCGGGCCCGCCGCCGGACAAGATCGTGACCGGACTGGAGGAACCGCCACCGGACCCGTACGAGGACGCCGCCGCGGCCCCGCCGCCCGACCAGGCCCCTGCCGAACCGCAGCGCAGTGAGCCGCAGGAGCAGGGACGGAGCACGAGCCAGGACCCGGGTTCCGAGCCGCAGCCCGTCCGGTCCGCCCCGGCGGGCGGCCCCGGTGAACAGTCCGGATCGGCCGGCGCCGGAACCCCGGGCGGATCCGCCTCCGGCACAGCCGGAGCTTCGGGAACCTCCGGAGCCTCGGGAGCTTCCGGGGTCGCGCTCATCGAGACCGAGCTCGGGGGCAAGCTCATCGACGAGATCGAGCACGAACCCCCTCAGGGCTGATCCCGCCGAGGCCCGGGCTCAGGGGCGCAGGGTGCGCATGACCATGTCGACGAGGTCGTCGGCGTAGGCGTGGGTGAGCGGGGCGGTCCGCAACAGCCACCGTTTGAGGAACGGGCCGGTCAGCAGCTCGACCGCCAGCTCCAGATCGGCGTCGGGGCGGACCTCGCCCGCGTCGATCGCGCTGTGCAGGCGCTGCTTGTACACCTCGGTGCCGGGTGCGACGAGCAGCCCGGAGATCTGCTCCGACAGCTCGGTGTCGCGCTGGATCTCCGCTGTGAACGCACGCGAGATGCGGTCCATCGTGGGGTCGTTGAACTCGTCGACGGTGGCGCGCAGCACGGTCTTCAGGTCGGTCGCGATGTCGCCGGTGTCCGGCAGGGCCTCGCCGGTCTGTTCTCCGGTCAGGTGTGTGAACAGGTCCAGGACCACCGCGGACTTGGACGGCCACCACCGGTAGATGGTCTGTTTGCCGACCCGGGCACGGGAGGCGATGCCCTCCATGGTCATCCGCGCGAACCCGACCTCGACGATGAGCTCCGAGGCGGCGTCGAGGATCGCACGTTCGGCCCGTGCACTGCGGCGTTGCGGGTTCGGTGCCTGCCGTCCCCGGTCGGGTGGGGTGTTCTCCGTCATGGTGGCCACGGTACCCAGAAGGGGGACGAGACGTTTCGTCTCTAATGGGTCGTGCCGCGACGCCGTTCGCACGAGACACTGCGTATCGTTCATTAAGAGGAGAGGGCCCTGGCAAGGAACGAGGACAACCTGCTCGGCAGGGGCGGGCGGCGTGCCACCGTCTCGTCTTCCGACCTGGTGGGCGGTCGCGGCGGTTGCCGGTGGAGCCGGTCGGCAAGCCCGCGACCACGAGAAGGATCTGCTGTGCAGGACCCAGGAACGCAACGCACGTGCCGCAGGACAGGGGGCGGCGAGACGTGAGCGTGCGCAACCGTCCCCTCCCGGCGGTCCTCGCCCGGCGGTGAGGGCCGCCTCGTGTGTCCGGCGTGATCAGACGTCTGCGACGGGGGAGACGTCCCAGGTCCGGGCCTCCGGGGAATCCAGCCGGATCCGGTGCGTGCCGTCGCCGGCCACGGAGATGCCGAAGCGTTCGGGCCCGGGTTCACCCAGTTCCGCCCACTCGTCGAGCGCGTCCTCGAACTCGTCCCAGATGCTGCGGGGGCCGCCCTGCTCGATCATCCACGACGTGCCGTACGGGTACACGCGCACCCACGACTCGTTGGCGCCGTCGTTGATCCACACACCCGAGCCCGTGCCGATCCACCGGCGCCGCACACGCCAGTCCGGCACCATCACCGACAGCGCGAACGCTGAAGGGAACGACATCAGCGGGGCGATCGGATCCTCCTGGGTCAGGCGGTACTCGTCCGGCTGCTGCCCGTTGTCGTGCACCGGTGGCGACTGCGGCCCGGGAACCCGCAGCGGCACGAAACCCACGCCCCCGTGGAAGGTGCCCTGCGCCGTCCCGTCACCCGGGCACTCGAAGCGTGCGAGCACCCCTGCGCCCTCCAACGCACCCCACGGGCACACGATGATCCCGCCCTCGGCCACCTGTTCCAGCCACGCCGGCGGCAGAGCACGCACCCCGCAGGTGGAGGTGATGCGGTCGTACGGTGCACCCTCGGGGTGCCCCGCGTAGCCGTCCGAAACGGTGATCCGGGGCGAACGGCCTTCCGCGGACAGAGCCTGCCGGGCGTTGTCGGCCACCCGGGGGTCGATCTCCACCGAGTCCACGGAGTCGTCCCCGAGCCGGTGTGCCAGCAGGGCCGTGTTCCACCCGGTCCCGGTCCCGATCTCCAGCGCGCGGTGGCCGTAGACCAGGTCGGCCAGGCCCAGGAGCCGGGCCAGCACGGTGGGCGCCGAACTCGAGGACGTTGCCGCCTCGGCCTCCGGTGTGCGTGGGGTGGCCTCGTCGCCGCGCTGTCGGGGCACTCCGCCCTCGTCCAGGCGGGTGATGATCGCGTTGTCGGCGTAGACGGCGGCCAGCCATCGTTCCGGGTTGCCGGCCGCGTTCAGGGCAGTGCCGCGCACGGTCGACGCCCCGGAATCGGGGATGAAGGAATGTCGTGGGACGGCCCGGAAGGCGGCTATCAGACCGGGGTCGGTGAGGGTGCCGTCCGCGACCATCGCCTCGATCAGCGCCGAGTGGCGTTCCCTGGCGGTCAACACGTGTTCGGTCCCCCGTGACGTATCGGTCGTGCCCCTCCAGGCACATGTGCAACCGAAAGTGATGTTAGCGCTACTCTTCGTCTTGTTGGTGGGTGAAGGGCGGTTGCGGTGGGTCGGGCCGCACCGGATCACAGACCCCTCGCGAGGTCGGAGCGGCACTCGGGGAGTGATCGTGCGGCCCCGTTCGTTGTCGGGGCGAGGGGTACGCGCGCGCCCGCCGGGCGCGTCCCGGGACCCCTCGGTGCGCCGACCGGCCACAGGACGGCGTCGGACACGAGCGGTTACGCTCGCAGGAACAGCGACACAGCGACATCCGGCACCACGGGTGCCGACGAGGAGACGACCGTGAACCCTGGCGGAATGGACATGCAGGCTCTGCTCCAGCAGGCCCAGCAGATGCAGGAACAGCTCGTCGAGGCCCAGAAGGCACTCGACGAGGCCGAGGTCGAGGGCAGCTCCGGCGGCGGCCTGGTCAAGGTCAAGCTGAGCGGCCGCGGCCAGGTCGAGGACATCACCGTCGACCCCAAGGCGATCGACCCGGGCGACAGCGATGAGTCTGCACAGACCATCGCCGACCTCGTGCTCGCCGCGATCCGCGACGCCGAGGCCCAGGTCGAGCGGATGCAGCAGGAGAAGATGGGACCGCTCACCGAGGGGCTCGGCGGTATGCCCGGTGGCATGCCCGGCGGGATGCCCGGCCTCCCCGGCATGTGAGACACCGTTCGCGGGTCGGTGACGGCGGCCTCCGCGTGCGCGAGAGGTCGTCGGCACGGATACCGTGGACGGTGAGAAGGGGAAGACGGGCCGCCCCCGAAGAGTCGGCCCGGCGAGCGGGTAGGCGATGTACGAAGGCGCGGTGCAGACTCTGATCGACGAGCTCGGGCGGCTGCCCGGCGTCGGTCCGAAAAGCGCGCAGCGCATCGCCTTCCACCTTCTGTCCGCCGAGAACGCGGACGTCAAACGCCTCGTCAACGCACTTGTCGAGGTCAAGGAGAAAGTGCGGTTCTGCTCGGTCTGCGGCAACGTGGCCGAGGAGGAGCAGTGCCGTATCTGCCGTGACGCGCGCCGCGACCCCGCCGTCGTCTGCGTCGTCGAGGAGTCCAAGGACGTCGTGGCCATCGAGCGCACCCGCGAGTTCCGCGGCACCTACCACGTGCTCGGCGGCGCCATCAGCCCCATCGAGGGCGTCGGCCCCGACGACCTGCGCGTCAAGGAGCTCATGTCGCGCCTGGCCGACGGCCAGATCACCGAGATCATCCTCGCGACCGACCCCAACCTGGAAGGGGAGGCCACCGCGACCTACCTGGCGCGGCTGGTCAAACCCATGGGTCTGAAAGTCACACGCTTGGCCAGCGGGCTCCCCGTCGGAGGCGACCTCGAGTACGCCGACGAAGTCACGCTCGGCCGCGCCTTCGAGGGCCGCCGGAGCTTGGAGTTCTAGCTCACATTTGCCCGTAATGCGGACGAAATCTGAGTAACCGCCGTTCGAGCGGGTAGGCCCGAGCGCTGGTGCGTCAAGTAGCCACGCCACCCAACCGCAGGTCGGAGCGGGTGAGCGAGGCGTCACTGGCTACACTCCGTTGTTAATTGTCTTGATCCCAACTCCTCAGGAGCATCGATCGTGGCCCTAATCGTGCAGAAGTACGGTGGGTCTTCCGTCGCTGACGCGGAAGCCATCAAGCGAGTAGCCCAAAGGATCGTGGCTCAGAAAAAGGCGGGACATGACGTCGTGGTCGTCGTCTCCGCCATGGGCGACACGACCGACGAACTGCTGGACCTGGCCGAGCAGGTCTCCCCGATGCCGCCGGCTCGCGAGCTCGACATGCTCGTGACCGCGGGTGAGCGCATGTCCATGGCTCTCGTGGCGATGGCGATCGAGAACCTCGGGTACGAGGCGCGCTCCTTCACCGGTTCCCAGGCCGGTGTCATCACCACGTCCCTGCACGGCAACGCGAAGATCATAGACGTCACCCCCGGCCGTATCGCCGAGGCCGTGGACGAGGGCGCGATCTGCATCGTCGCCGGTTTCCAGGGCGTCTCCCAGGACACCAAGGACATCACCTCGCTGGGCCGCGGCGGCTCCGACACGACCGCCGTCGCGCTCGCCGGCGCCCTGCGCGCCGACGCCTGCGAGATCTACAGCGACGTCGATGGTGTCTTCACCGCCGACCCGCGTGTCGTGCCCACCGCCCGCCGGATCCCCCAGGTCTCCTACGAGGAGATGCTGGAGATGGCCGCGAGCGGTACCAAGATCCTGCACCTGCGCTGCGTCGAGTACGCGCGGCAGTACAACATCCCGCTGCACGTGCGCTCGTCGTTCAGTCAGAAGCCCGGGACCTGGATCGTTTCGGAAGTCGAGGAAAGCGAAGGCATGGAACAGCCGATCATCTCCGGGGTCTCCCACGACCGGAGCGAAGCCAAGATCACCGTCGTCGGCGTGCCCGACAAGGTCGGTGAGGCCGCGACGATCTTCAAGGCCCTCGCGGACGCCGAGGTCAACATCGACATGATCGTGCAGAACGTCTCGGCGGTCTCCACGTCGCGCACCGACATCTCCTTCACCGTCCCCAAGGACACCGGCAAGGAGGCCGTCGCTGCGCTGAAGAAGGTCCAGGAGAAGGTCGGCTACGACTCCCTGCGCTACGACGACAAGATCGGCAAGGTCTCCCTGATCGGCGCCGGCATGCGCTCCTACCCGGGTGTGACCGCGCGCTTCTTCGACGCGATCGCCGCCGCGGGCACCAACGTGGAGATGATCTCCACGTCGGAGATCCGCATCTCGGTCATTGTCGAGGAGGACCAGATCGACGCGGCCGTGCGCGCCGCCCACAGCGAGTTCCAGCTCGACGCCGACCAGGTCGAGGCTGTCGTCTACGGAGGTACCGGCCGATGAGCAACCGTCTTCCCACCCTCGCCATCGTCGGCGCGACCGGTGCCGTCGGCACGGTCATGCGCGACATCCTCACCCGGCGTGAGAACGTCTGGGGCGAGATCCGCCTGGTCGCCTCCGCCCGCAGCGCCGGCAAGGTGCTGAGCGTGCGCGGCGAGGACGTCACCGTGCAGGCGCTGTCCCCCGAGGTCTTCGACGACGTCGACGTCGCCATGTTCGACGTGCCCGACGAGGTCTCCAAGGAATGGGCCCCGGTCGCCGCCGCCCGCGGTGCCGTGGCCGTCGACAACTCCGGCGCGTTCCGCCTGGACCCCGACGTCCCGCTGGTGGTGCCCGAGGTCAACGCGGCCCAGGTCCGCAACCGCCCGCGCGGCATCATCTCCAACCCCAACTGCACGACCCTGTCGATGATCGTGGCCATCGGTGCCCTGCACCGCGCCTACGGCATCAAGGACCTGGTCGTCTCCTCCTACCAGGCCGCCTCCGGTTCCGGCCAGGAGGGCATCGACACCCTGCGCGACCAGATGTCGACCGTGGCCGCCGACCGCAGTCTCGGCGACGAGGCCGGCGATGTGCGGGAGGCCGTCGACGAGTTGGGCCCGTTCCCCGCGCCGCTGGCCTACAACGTCGTTCCGTGGGCCGGCTCGCTCAAGGAGGACGGTTACTCCTCCGAGGAGCTCAAGGTCCGCAACGAGTCCCGTAAGATCCTGGGCATCCCGGACCTGCGGGTGGCCGCCACGTGTGTCCGCGTCCCGGTCATCACGACCCACGCGCTGACCGTGCATGCCACCTTCGACAGCGAGGTCCCGGCCGCCGACGCACGCAAGCTGCTCAGCGATGCCGAGGGCGTCGAGGTCCTGGACGACCCGGCCAAGGGCGAGTTCCCGACCCCGGCCGACGTCGTGGGCACCGACCCGACCTGGGTCGGCCGTATCCGCCAGTCGATCGACGACCCGAAGTCGCTGGACCTGTTCCTGTGCGGCGACAACCTGCGCAAGGGCGCTGCTCTGAACACCGCGCAGATCGCCGAGGTCGTGGCCCGGGAGTTCGTCCAGGGCTGACCCCCTGGCCGACGGGACCCCCGAGGTCCTCGCGGTCCTGATGGTGTACGCCGCCGCCGACGGATTACCGGTCCGTCGGCGGCGGCGTTCCTGTGTCTGCACGGTCTGACCGGAACCCGGTTGACCTGCCGTCCGTCAAGTCCCGGGGTCGGCGTCGGCGGGGGGG
>NZ_ANBF01000126.1 GCF_000341025.1 Nocardiopsis salina YIM 90010
GTCGGAGGTCTCCACGGGACGCCCGCGCGAGTAGTGGGTGCGCTCTACGACCAGCACCGGAACACCCGGGGTCGCGTGCATGAGGTCGGCCTCGATCTCCTTCAGCGCGCGCAGACACACCTCCTCCACGACCCCGTCGACCGGGCGGCCCACCGCTTCGAGCCGGGAGATCGTGCTCTGCCCGGGCTCGGCGTCGAAGGGTGTGTGCAGGGTTCCGGTGGTGATGAGCGCCGGTTCCCACGAAAGGTGCAGGGCGACGGGGCGGTCCAGGGTCATGCCGCGTGCGGTGGTCAGGTAGACTGGTTCGTCCTGGCGCAGGCGCAGGCGGGTGCACACGGATGGTTGGCCGCGCTGCTGTTCGGTGCCCACGATCTCGCGACGGAGCCCGCCCAGGCCCTGGACGGAGCCGGTGTCGGTGCGCAGGATGCGGTGTCCCACCGGGTGGTCGGGCACGAAGTACCCGGCGCCGCGGCGGGCCTCGACCACGCCTTCGGTGGCCAGGAGGCGAAGGGCGGCACGGGAGACCTGTTCGCTGACGCGGTACCGGCGGGCGAGTCGGGTGCGGGAGGGTAGACGGGTTCCGGGGGTGATCTCACCGCGCTGGATGGGGCGCCGGAGTTGCTCGGCGAGCCAGACGTAGCGTGGTTGCCTCTCCACGGCTCACGTGTTCCCGACGGCCGTCGGCCCGGCCGCGGGTGTGGCTCTGAGGGGGCCCGTCGTCGGGGGGTCGTGAGTGAACCTGTCAGATCGCCGAAGCTCGCCCATGTTCCCAGTAAAGCAGCCAAAAGCCCTGGTAGAAGCCCCTACTGGCAAGTAGGTGACGATGGGTCCGTGACGGGGGGTGGTGGGGAACCGGTTCTGAGCTGCGGGAACGCAGGGATCGTCGCTCCTCGGTTCTGTAATTGTCCGAGCACACAGGGCACATGGTAAACGCCGGGGCAGCACGACCCCGGGGCACTCCCCTGACAAACCCGGCGCGGAGCCCACCAAGTACCTGTCGGGGGAATACTGGCGAGTACGTACCGTAATCGCGTGCACTGTGGGAAACTGCCCTCGAACCCACAGACACGGAGGCCCACGATGCCGAGCGGTCGGAATCGCCCCTGCCCCGGTTCCCCCGAGCCCCCCGACCACCAGGGCGCCCCGGGTGCCCACGCCGATCCCCTGCCTCCCCGGAACCGCGCCGGGTAGAGGCGAGGCACCTCCTGGGAGAATGGTCGACAGCCACACGTAGGAAGGCGCCGCCGTGAGCCCCCACCCCCCTGCGCCAGCTGGGCTCTACCCCGTACCCGCCTCGGACCCCGAGGCCATCCGCGTCCTGGTGGTCGACGACCACGCTCTCTTCCGCCGCGGCATGGTCTCCGTGCTGGACGACGAGAAGGACATCGACGTGCTCGGCGAGGCCGGGACCGGTGAAGAGGCCGTGCGCCTGGCCGGCGAGCTCAGGCCCGACGTGATCATCATGGACGTGATGATGCCGGGCGCCGGCGGTATCGACGCGTGCCAGCAGATTCGGCGTACCACCCCGGACACCCGCTTCATCATGCTCACCATGAGTGACGAGGAATCCGACCTCTTCGACGCGCTCAAAGCGGGGGCGACCGGCTACCTCCTCAAGGAGATCGGGGTGACCGACCTCGCCGGCGTCGTGCGCCAGATCGCCTCCGGACGCTCCACCGTGAACCCCTCCATGGCGACCAAGCTCATCGGGGAGTTCGCCGAACTTGCCAAACAGGAGAACACCGCACCGCAGCCCCAAGCGGTACCGGAGCTGACCCCGCGCGAGACCGAGGTCCTGCGCCTGCTGGCCCATTCGCTGAACAACCGGGAGATCGGGGCGCGGCTGTTCATCACCGAGAACACCGTGAAGAACCACGTGCGCAACCTGCTGGAGAAGCTCCAGGTGCACTCCCGGACCGAGGCGGCCATCTACGCTGTGCGCTCCGGCCTGGCCTGAGTTCGGTCAGGCGAAACGCCCGAACCCCGCGGCAGGGGTGTCTCTCGAGGGGTGTGAATTACCCTGAGTGACTATACGGGTACTTCATGTTTGGGGGAGACATGGTCACACAACTCGCAGACACCATGGACAGGCCGGAATTCGGTTGGGTGGGCGTGCTCTTCGGGGTGATCATGGCGGTGATCGCCCTGGCCGTCCTCGTGCTGGTCATCGCCGCCGTCATCTCGGCCCTGATCAACCCCGACACCACCGGTGGCGGGAAGCTCCTGTGGGTGCTGGTGATCCTCTGGTACCCGGTCCTGGGCGCGGTGGCCTGGTTCGTGCTCGGGCGCAAGCGGCACCTGAACCGGCTGATCGGGATCGACAAGGGCGCGCGCCACAGCGGCCCGCCCAGCAACGGCCAGCACAGCAACGTCGCCCAACCCCCGCCGGGCGAGCCCGGTGGGCCCGGCGCTCCCGGAGCTCCCGGTTCGGGTCCCGGAGGGGCTCCCGGTGCGAGCCCCGGTTTCGGCCCCGGAACGGGCACCGCCTGACATCCGCCCGACACCCGAACGCCCCGGCCATCGAGGCCGGGGCGTTCCTGCTGTGCACAGCCCTGTGACCGTGTGGTGGGACGAGAGGCGGGTAGGGCCGGGAAAACAGGCCCGCCCCGCGCAGGACACGGGCGCAGGCAGGTCCGCAGGGAACCGTCGACCTCACGGGGGCCCTCATGGCCGAACAGAGCACCATCGCCCGGTCCGTACTTGAGGAGGCCGGGACCACCCTGGCCTCCGAGGCCGGGATCAGAATGGGCGACAAACCCGCTGCGCTGTGGCAGATGTTGGTTCTGGTGAACCTGCTGTCCGCGCCGATCTCCGCCCGCATCGCGATGGACGCCGCGCGGGAGCTCAACACCGCGGGAGGTACCACTCCGCGGGGCATGGCCGAGCTGACCTGGCAGGACCGCGTCGATGCCCTGGGCAGAGGCCACTACGTGCGCTACGACGAGAGCACCGCGACGCGTCTCGGTGAGTGTGCCGAGCAGGTGCAGCAGGACCACCGGGGCGACCTGCGCCGTCTGGCGGCCGACCACGAACGTTCCGAGCTGCTGTCCGGGCTGAAGGGGTTCTCCGGCGTGGGGCCGACCGGTGCGTCGATCTTCTGCCGTGAAGCACAGGCCGTCTGGCCGTGGTTGCGTCCCTTCACCGACGAACTCACCCGTAAGGGGGCCGGACGTGTCGGGCTGCCCCGGGACGAGGCGGAGCTCGGCCGGCTCGTCCCGGGGGACAGCATGGCCGCCTTCGCCTCCGGGCTCACACATGTCGCGCGTGACGGGGAACTGGCCGACCGGGTCCTGGAGCGGGCCGGGTGACGTTCCGTTGTCGGACCGTGGCTGGTCCGTCCCGTTTGCCGGCGGTCAGGAGGTGTGGGCGTTTCGTGGGGTAAGAAGCGTGCATGTCGGAATTCGCAGAGAGAGTGCGCCGGTACTACACGCTGGTCGACGCCAACGATGTCCCCGGGCTCATCGCCCTGTTCGCCCCGGACGCCGTGTACCGCCGTCCCGGGTACGAACCCATGGTCGGCCGCGAGAGCATCGAGGCGTTCTTCGGCGGGGAACGTGTGATCGCCGACGGCCGCCACGAGATCACCCAACTGGTGGAGGGGGACGGGGCCGTGGCCGTCCGGGGCACCTTCGAGGGGACGCTCAAGGACGGAAGCGCGGCGAGCGCGGAGTTCGCCGACTTCTTCACACCCTCACCCGACGGGCTCTTCCACCGCCGGACCTCCTACTTCCACGTCCCCCTGATCTGACGTGCCCAGCCCCTGACACGACGGACGCCCCGGCCGCAGCGGCCGGGGCGCCGGAGTATGCGCAGGCAGGACCTACAGGATGATGCGCATCGGCTGCTCGAGGATCTCCGCGAGCTCCTTCAGGTACGCGGCACCCACGGCACCGTCAACGGCGCGGTGGTCGACCGACAGCTCCAGCGAGATGCGGTTGCGCACCTCGACCTCGCCGTCGACCACGACCGGCTCCTGGCGCATCGCACCGACGGCCAGGATCGCGGCCTCCGGCGGGTTGATGACCGCCGAGAAGCTGTCCACGCCGAACATGCCCAGGTTGGACACGCTGAACGTGCCGCCGCTCATCTCCTGCGGCTTTAGCTTG
>NZ_ANBF01000127.1 GCF_000341025.1 Nocardiopsis salina YIM 90010
ACACGCTGAACGTGCCGCCGCTCATCTCCTGCGGCTTGAGCTTGCCGTCACGGGCCTTGCCGGCCAGCTCACGCGTGTTCGTGGCGATGTCCGACAGCGTCGCCTTGTCGGTGTCGTGCAGGACCGGAACGACCAGGCCGGCGTCCACGGCCACGGCGACACCCACGTTGATGCGGTTGTGCTGCAGCAGCTTGTCGTCGACCCAGGAGGCGTTGACGGCCGGGTGCAGCTTCAGTGCCGTCGCGCAGGCCTTGACGATGAGGTCGTTGAAGCTGACCTTCACGCCGGTGTCGGCCAGCTGGCCGTTGATCTGCGAACGGAACGCCTTGAGCGCCTCCGCGTCGATCGTGCGGCGCAGGTAGAAGTGCGGCACGGTCTGCTTGCTCTCGGTCAGGCGGCGCGCGATGACCTTGCGCACGTTGCTGACCTTGAGCTCCTCCGAGTCGCGGCCGTCGTCGAACGACTGGCTCGCGGCCGGGGCGGCGGGCGCCGGCTTGCTCTCCTGCGCGGCGGCCGGGGCCTGCTCCTGGGCGGGCTGACCCTCCTTGGCGGCCGCCTCGATGTCGGCGCGCACGATACGGCCCTTGGGCCCGGAACCCTGGATCGAGTTGATGTCCAGGCCGTACTCCTTGGCCAGGCGCCGGGCCAGCGGCGAGGTGCGCGGGCGCTCGGCCGGGCCGGACCCGCTCGGGGCCGGGGCCGCCTCGGTCTCCGCCTTGCCCTCGGCCGGCTCCTCGGCCTCGGCCTCCTCGGCCTTCTCCTCGGACGAGCCGGTCTCCTCGGTCTCCTCGGCCTCCTCGGAGGGCGCGGCGCCGCCGCCGGACTCCTCGGGCACAGCGTCCGGGGAGTCGCCCAGGATGCCGATGACCTCACCGATCGGGACGGTGTCGCCCTCGGAGACGTTCTGCTTGATCAGGTAGCCGTCGTCGAAGGCCTCGTACTCCATGACGGCCTTGTCGGTCTCGATCTCGAGCAGCACGTCACCGGATTCGACCTTGTCGCCGACCTTCTTGACCCAGCTGCTGATGACGCCTTCCTCCATGGTGTCGGAGAGGCGCGGCATGTGGATCTCGCTCATTGGTACTCCCTCTACCCGACCCGTTTGCCGACGGCGCTCAGGGTCTCCTTGATGGCGGTGCTGATCGACTCCACGCCCGGCAGCGCGGCGGTCTCCAGCGGCTTGGCGTACGGCATGGGCACCTCGGCCATGGCGACCCGGCGCACCGGGGCGTCCAGGTAGTCGAAGGCGCCCTCCTGGATCGACGCGGCGATCTCGGCACCGATGCCGTAGGTCAGCCAGTCGTCCTCGCAGATCACCGCGGAACCGGTCTTCTTCACCGAGTCCACGAAGGTCTGGCGGTCGAGGGGGCGGAGGCTGCGCAGGTCGACGACCTCGACGCTGATGTCCTCCTCTTCCTGCAGCTTCTCGGCGACCTGGTTGGCCACAGTCGCCATGCGGGAGTAACCGATGAGGGTGATGTCGGAGCCCTCGCGTGCGACCCCGGCGCGGCCGATGGTGGCGACGTCGTCGTTCTCGGCCTCGGCGTAGTCGTCGGGGACCTCGCCCTTGGAGTTGTACAGGCCCAGGTTCTCCAGGAACAGCACCGGGTCGTCGTCACGGATGGCCGCGCGCAGCATCGAGGAGGCCTCGGCAGGTGTGCTGGGCGCCATCACCTTGAGGCCGGGGATGAAGGAGTAGAACAGCTCGATGTTCTGCGAGTGGGTCGCACCGAGCTGCTGTCCGCCGCCGCCCGGGGTGCGGATGACCATCGGCACGCTGGTCTGGCCGCCGAACATGCCGTAGATCTTGGCGGCGTGGTTGATGATCTGGTCGATCGCGATGAGCGAGAAGTTGATCGTCATCAGCTCGACGACCGGGCGCAGACCGAGCATGGCCGAACCGACGGCCGCGCCGACGAAGCCCTCCTCGGCGATGGGGGTGTCGCGCACCCGCTTGGGGCCGAACTCGTTGAGCAGGCCCTCGGTGATCTTGTAGGAGCCCTCGAAGAGACCGATCTCCTCGCCGATGACGTAGACGTTGTCGTCACGGACCATCTCGGCGCGGAGCGTGTCCCGTAGAGCCTGGCGATAAGTGATCACAGACATGTGTTGTTCTCTCTCCTAGTCCGCGAACACCGGGTCGGCCGGCATGCGCCGCGACTCGTTGGGCACCGGGGTGGCGTACGTGTAGTCGAAGAGCGTGGAGACGTCCGGGTGGGGGCTGTTCTCCGCGAAGTCGGCGGCCTCGGCGACACGCTCCTTGACGGAGGCGGCGATCTCCTCGCGGCCCTCCTCACTGAGCACGTCGGCCTTGGTGAGCTGATCGCCGAAGATCGCGACCGGGTCGTTCTCCTTGGCCCGGGCCTCGTCCTTCTGCTCCTGCGTGCGGTACTTGGCCGGGTCCACGACGGAGTGGCCCTTCATGCGGTAGCTCCAGGCCTCCAGCAGGAACGGCGTCTGCTCCTCGCGGGCACGCTCGACCAGCCGGGTGGCGGCGTCGCGCACGGCCAGGACGTCGCGGCCGTCGACGCGCTCGCCCTCGATGCGGAACGCGGAGCCGCGCTTGTACAGATCGGGCTCGGCGGAGGACATGTCGACGGTGGTGCCCATGCCGGTGAAGTTGTTGACCACAACGAACACGATCGGCAGGTTCCAGAGCTTGGCGATGTTGAGCGTCTCGTGCCAGGCGCCGATGTTGGTGGTGCCGTCGCCCATCTGGCACATAACGACGTCGTCGGTCTCCCGGTAGGAGACGGCGAGCGCCGCACCGGCGGCCAGGGGCAGCTGCCCGCCGACGATGCCGTATCCGCCGAGCATCCGGGTCTCGGTGTCGTACATGTGCATGGAGCCGCCCCACCCCTTGGCGACACCGTCCTTGCGGCCGTAGAGCTCGGCCATGACCCGCTTGGGGTCCATGCCCTTCTCGATGGCGTAACCGTGGTCGCGGTAGTTGGTGTAGA
Source organism: Nocardiopsis salina YIM 90010 (assembly GCF_000341025.1). Taxonomy (GTDB): domain Bacteria; phylum Actinomycetota; class Actinomycetes; order Streptosporangiales; family Streptosporangiaceae; genus Nocardiopsis; species Nocardiopsis salina. The sequence goes on from NZ_ANBF01000127.1 coordinate 2,961, forward strand.
GGTAGTCGGTCTCTCGCAGGGCCGACATCAGGCCGACGACGGTGGCTTCCTCGCCGAGGTTGAGGTGGCAGTAACCACCGATCCTGGCCTGTGTGTAGGCCTGGGAGGTGCGCTCCTCGAACCGCCGGATGAACAGCATCCGCCGGTAGAGGTCGAGGAGGGCGTCTGGGTTCTCGTTGGCGATGCCGGAGGTGTCCTTGCGGCTGTTGCGCCGCCGGGACCCGGAGGCCTTGGCGGAGCCGCCCTTCGGCTTGGCCGTGTCAGCCATGGTGTGCCTTTCTTCGTACGAGAAGACCTGGTGCCCCGTCCTGTGGGCCGGGGGGGCCAGGTTCGCCGTGGCCCGCGGTCGTACGTGGCCGTGGCGTGTGCCGCCGCCTGGCTCAGATGGAGGCGGCACGATGTGGCTGGTGCGGGCACGCGCCGTGGGAACCGTGGCCGGTGTCTTCCCCGACGCGGCGAGCGCGGGCCGGTGTGCTCTTGTCTCGACCGGACCCGTGACCGCATTGCTTCCCGGTCTCCGGTGCCCTATTCAGTGTGACGTGTGTCGCGCACACTCTAATGACTGATCGATGATCGATCAATACGAGTTTACGACAGATGCCCGATTTTCAGGTGACCGGGCAGGTCAGCGGGTGGGTGTCTCAGGTCACTGCGCCTTCTCCGTGGAGCGCATGGCCGCCTCGACGTAGTTGAGGACGTGGTCGCTGAGCATCTGTCCGACCTCCGGGTCGCGGTTCCGGAAGGCCTCGGCGATCTGGGCGTGATCGACCGCCTTGGCGTGCAGCTCCATGTCGAGCCAGCGCACGGACAGAGCGGTCCACACCTCCACGCCCAACGACTCCCAGGTGTGCATGAGCACGCTGTTGTCGGCGGCGCGCACGACCTCGCGGTGGAACTCCACGCTGTGCCGGATCTGCTCGGCGACGTCACCGCGCGCCGTCGCGCACTGCAGTGCTTCGACCTCGCGCTCGAGCGGGGCGGGGTCGGTGGCGAGGGTGCCGGCGGCCAACTGTGCCGCGACCAGCTCTAGACCGGCGCGGACGGGGTAGATCTCCGCCATGTCCTGCACACCGAAGGCGCGTACACGTGCGCCCTTGTTCGGCACGGTCTCGATGAGGCGCAGGGTCTCCAGCTCCCGGAGGGCCTCACGGACCGGTGCCTGGCTGACCTTGAGCTCCGTGGCCACACGGCGTTCGACGATGCGCTCACCCGGTTTCCACCGGCCGGACAGCAACCCCTCGACCAGAACCTGCCGGATCTGCTCCCGCAACGGCTCTCGGGCCAGTTTCGAGGGGTCCTCCGGCAACTGTGGGAGGTCGACCATCCAGGTCCCTTCCGTCGCTCGGTCCGCCCGCGGTCGACGCGGGGGCCGGTTGGGTGAGTGTCGTACAAGCTCTCTGAAGACTGCCACACGGCGGTGTGGTGAAGAGACGTCCGGGTGTACTGCGCTCACGAAAGCATCACGGAAAGGTATCGTGGTGGTCAACATGGTGCCGTGGTGCGGTGCTTCCCGGTCCGCCCGCGGAGGGTGGCGGGCGGGGTGTGGCGCACGACGCCGCCCCGGAGCGGAGGGTCCGGGTAGTCTCGACTGTCGGCAATATCCACACAATGCCGTGCGAAATGTGATCAACGCTACGGCGATGCAACAGGCGAGAACGCCTTGAGCTGCGCGTACGGCACGACAGGTGTGCCAGGTGCGCACGCGGGCGCGACTCGGCACCAGAGAAGGCCTCGGAGGGGCAGGGCGACGGGGAGTCACGAACGACGTGAACCTGTCGCCGGGTCCGGCCGTCGAAGAAGAGGGAACGGGTGTTCGGCCCGCATTCCAGCGCAGTCGGCCACCCCGAGGACGTCAGACCAGGATCGAAAGCCGCGGCCAGCCCGTCCCCCACACGCTTGCGCCACAGGCCAGCCCACGACGTGTGAGACAGCACCGAGTACATGACGCATTCTTCGCGGACCCGACATTCGCGGTCCCCACAAACCAGCCGACCACGTGACGGGGCCAGACGCCGCCCCGCCCCGGGGCCCTACAGCGGACCCATCCCGGTCGTGCGGACCAATGAGTTCGCACCCGGGCCCCCGATCGTGCGCACGGTCAAGTGGCCCAGCGTCAGCGAGATCGCGTGGGGCATGGCCTCGGACCGCATCGCGATCGTCCTGGCCGTGGGGCTCATCGTCATGACCATGCTGGCCGCCGGGCCGCTCCACCCGGTCGACCACTTCCTGAACAGCTTCGAGCGGCCACTGTGGGACCACGTGCGCGAGCCGCTCATCTACTCCCTGGACAACCTGGCGTCGCGTTACAGCGCGCTGCCGGTCCTGGGGGTGGTGGCGCTCCAGCTGGCGTACTGGCACCGCAGTTGGCGACCGATCGTTCTCGGCGCGGTCGGCGTCGTGGGCATGATGTCGCTCGTGTCGATGATGAAGCTGGCCATCAACCGGGGCCACGCCAAGTACGGGGTGGCGGAGTTCTTCTCCGGGCCCGGCAACGTGGCGTTCCCGTCGGGGCACGGTGCGAACGCCATCCTCATCTACGGGTTGGTTCTGTTCCTCATCATCCGGTTCGGAGCGGCTCGGCCGCACGTGATCCGGTGTCTGGCGTACGCGATCGTGGTCATCGCCCTGATCCAGTCGATGGTCTCGATCTACCTGCAGTTCCACTGGTTCTCCGACCTGGCCACCGGGATGGTCGCCGGCGGTCTGGCGCTGCGGTTGACCATCCGGCTGGACCGGATGATCCCGCACGGGCGGACCGTGGAGTGGTGGCCCTGGTACGGGCGCAGACCGGAGAACGAGCTCATCGAGAACTGACACGTGACGTAGCAGTGGTGCCCGTCCGGCCCCAGGGCCGGGCGGGCACTTCTCTGTGTTCGGGGCTTGTGGATGGAATACCCCATGGGGGTATATTGCTTCAGGTGGCGGCGCGCCGGACCAGGTCGACGTCCGCTCGCCGGATACCCCCTATGGGTACATTGACGCCGGAGGGAGACACCCATGAGCGCAGGCGAACACGGGACACACCAGGCCCACGACCACGGAGAACACGGGGGTGCCGACCACTCGGGGCACGGGGGCCACGGGCACGGAGGGCACGGGGACCACGCCGCGATTTTCCGCGTGCGGTTCTGGTGGAGCCTCGTGCTCGCCCTGCCGGTGGTCCTCACCAGCCACATGATCGCCGGGTGGCTGGGCTACGAGGTGCCCGGCTCCCTCGAGTGGGTGCCGCCGGTGCTGGGCACCGTGGTCTACCTCTACGGCGGTTGGCCGTTCCTCGCCGGAGTGTGGCCCGAGGTCAAGGACCGCAGGCCCGGGATGATGACCCTGGTCGCGATGGCCATCACGGTCGCGTTCGGCTCCAGCCTCCTCGCGAGCTTCGGGGTCGTCGGAATGCAGCTCGACTTCTGGTGGGAGCTCGTCCTGCTGGTGGTCGTCATGCTCCTCGGCCACTGGCTCGAGATGCGCGCTCTCGGGCAGGCCTCCGGGGCCCTGGAAGCGCTCGCCGCGCTCCTGCCCGACCGGGCCGAACGCCTCGGCGACGACGGTGAGGCCACCGAGGTCGCCGTCGCCGACCTGCAGCTGGGCGACACCGTCCTGGTGCGCTCCGGCGGCCGTGTCCCCGCCGACGGCACCGTCGTCAGCGGGCGCGCCGCCTTCGACGAATCCATGATCACCGGCGAGTCCACCACCGTCACCCGCACCGACGGCGATCGCGTCGTCGCCGGGACCGTGGCCACAGACTCCACCGTGCGTGTGCGCATCGACGCCGTCGGCGAGGACACGACCCTCGCCGGGATCCAGCGGCTGGTGAGCGAGGCCCAGAGTTCACGCTCCCGTTCCCAGGCCCTGGCGGACCGCGCCGCGGCGCTCCTGTTCTGGTTCGCGCTCGGCGCCGCCGTCATCACCTCGATCGTGTGGACCTCACTCGGGGAGGCCGGGTCGGCCGTCGAACGCACCGTCACCGTGCTCGTCATCGCCTGCCCCCACGCCCTCGGGCTCGCGATCCCGCTGGTGATAGCGATCTCCACGACCATGTCCGCGCGCAACGGGATCCTGGTCAAGGACCGTCTGGCGCTCGAACGCACGCGCCTCGTGGACACCGTGCTCTTCGACAAGACGGGAACCCTCACCAAGGGGGCCCCGGCCGTCAACGGCACCGCCGCCGTCGGTGGCCACACCGAGGACGCCGTACTCGCCCTGGCAGGGGCGGTCGAGTCCGATTCCGAGCATCCGCTGGCCCGGGCAGTGTTCCGCGCCGCGGGTGAGGCCGGCGACGTCCCGCGGGCGAGCGGTTTCCGGTCCCTGACCGGACGCGGGGTGAGCGCGACCGTCGACGGGCGCACCGTGCATGTCGGCGGCCCGTCCCTGCTGGAGTCGATGGGTGTGACCGAACCCGCCGACCTCGTCGAACGCACCGACACCTGGCGCTCGCAGGGCTCCACCGTGCTGCACGTCGTCGACGACGGTGCGGTCGTGGGTGCTCTGGCGCTTGCCGACGAGGTGCGCCCCGAATCGGCCTCCGCCGTCCAGCAGCTCCAGGAACAGGGGGTGCGAGTGGCCATGGTCACCGGCGACGCCCGCAACGTCGCCGACGCCGTCGCTGCCCGCCTGGGCCTGGACGAGGTCTTCGCGCAAGTTCTGCCCGACCAGAAGGACGCCGTCGTCCGCGACCTGCAGGAACGTGGGAACCGGGTCGCGATGGTCGGCGACGGGGTCAACGACGCGCCCGCCCTGGCCCGCGCCGACATCGGTATTGCGATCGGCGCAGGAACGGACGTGGCCATCGAGTCCGCCGGGGTGGTGCTGGCCTCCGACGACCCGCGCGGGGTCCTGTCTGTGCGCACCCTGTCCCGGGCGGGCTACCGGAAGATGGTGCAGAACCTCGTCTGGGCGGCGGGGTACAACATCGCCGCGGTGCCGCTGGCAGCGGGTGTGCTCGCCCCGATCGGGTTCGTGCTCGCGCCCGCTGTCGGTGCGGTGCTCATGAGCATGTCCACGATCATCGTGGCGCTCAATGCCCAGCTGCTGCGCCGGGTGGACCTGCGTCCTGGCGATTGACCGGAGCCGCTCGCGCGTGAGCGGCCGCACAGCGGGAAGACCGTTGCCGTCGCGGGGCGCCCTTCGTGGCGGGAGGCGTTCTCCGCGTCCGGGCCACCGTCCCGATCGGATACGGGACGGTGGTCCTCCTGCGTGCCGGGCCTGCGGCGTGAACCGGGTTTCACGTGAAACACGCGGCGGGGCTCCGTTCGGCCGGTCCGGCCGGTTCCAGGCAGGAGGCGGCGGCCCGTGCCCACCGGTTCCCGCGCATCCGAGGTTCGAGCGCGGCCACGGTCGCCGCGTATTTGCTGAACGAGATCTCCCGGAACCCGTGTGCGTGCAGACGGCGTTCGGTCGAGGTGAGCCCGTCGCGGGTCTTGACCTCCAGAAGCACCACCCCGGGGCGCATCCGCACCTCGCGGCCGCCCCTGCGCCCCACCAGCTCCGTGTCCAGGGTCAATCGCTCGGTGCCGGAGAGCGTGACCAGGGTGGTGCGCCGGTAGTCGGTGACGGCTGTCGGCGCCACCGTCTCCGGGGCTCCCAGCCCGTACTCACCCAGCGTCTTGTCGAGGAAGGCCCGGGAGGTGCGGGGCAGCACGTGGGTCGGTCCCTCGTGGTCGACCCGGACCTTGTCCGTCAGACCCCGCACCCCCTTGAGCTTGAGCTCGAACAACCGGGTGTCGGTGTCGACGTAGGAGCGTACGCGCGCCTTGTAGCGGCGGCGCCGCCCCTGCCGGTGATCGCGGAAGGTGCGCAGGTCGGGTGTGTCGAAGTAGGTGGAGGAGTAACGGAAGGAGCTCGCGCCGCCGATGGTGAGCACCCCGAGTTCCTCGCCGTTCTCGGCCAGGATCGCGGGCAGGGCCCGGGCGGGGACCAGGTACTTTCGGCAGACCCGGGTGACCAGGGAAGCGCGGGTGTTGATCTCGTCGAGGGAGAGCGGGGTGGGGGAGAGGTCCCCGAGCAGTCCGGTGTTCATCGACCGCCCATCCAGGCCGGGAGCGAGAGGGGCAGGGTGGCGCCGGTCGCGGGCGCCGGCGTGGAGCGGGGTTCCTGGTAGCGGGCATCCACCACCATCAGGTCGCGAACGTAGTCGACCTCCATGACGAGCACGTGTTGGACCTTGCCGCGCAGCCGGCGTTCCAGCTCCTGGCGCAGCGCCTCTCCGTCCTCGATCACCACGTCGAGGGTCACGACCCGGCGCCGTGACCGCGAAAGCAGGCCGGGGTGGTCGGCCACGTACATCACGCCGAGCATGAGGACGTTCAGGCCCAGCATCGTCCAGGGTGCGGTCGCGGCCACCGCGTTGATGAGGCCGAGGGCGATCGCGGTGAAGTAGTAGCCGATCTCGCCCTGGCTGATCGTGTCCGACCGCAGCCGCAGGATCGACAACACGCCGAACAGGCCGAACCCGACGGCGAGGCCGACCTCCTTCGCGGTCAGCATCGCCACGACGGAGAAGATGCCCACGTTCAGGGCGACGTAGGCGAGTACGAGGTCCCGCCGACCGTGGCGCCGGAAGTACAGGACGTAGGACAGAACGAAGATCGCGGTCAGGTCGACCGCCAGAGCGAACCAGATCATGACCACCATCCTGCGAACGCCCGGTGAGTGGCCCATGAGCTCCACATGAGAGGACCTTCATCTTTTCCGGGCGGTCTTGTCACCTGCGTCATCGGCCGGGGTCGGAGGGGATTCCGGCCGCGTTCCTCACCCGGTGAGGCGGTAGCCCATGCCGCGCACGGTGCGGATGCGATCGGCCCCGACCTTGCGCCGCAGCGCCCGCACGAACACGTCCACCACGTTCGAACCCGGGTCGTGGTCGTAACCCCACACGTGCGAGAGCATCTGCTGGCGCGAGAGCACCTGGCCCTCGTGCCGCATGAGCAGTTCCAGCAGCGCGAACTCGCGTGCGGTCAGGTCCACCGTCCGCTCCTGTACGGATACCCGGCGGGTGCGCAGGTCGAGGGAGAGCCCGCCCGCTTCGATCACGGTCAGGTCGGTGGTGCGCTCGGTACGCATACGCAGGCGTACACGCGCGAGGAGCTCCTCGAACCGGAACGGTTTGGTGACGTAGTCGTCCGCGCCGATCTCCAGGCCCGTCACCGTGTCGTGCACGCCGTCGCGGGCGGTCAGGATCACCACGGGCACGTCCGCGCGCAGCGACCGGATCCGGCGCAGCACGTCGAAACCGTCAGTGTCGGGCAGCCCGAGATCGAGCAGCACCAGGTCGAAACCGCCGGTGACGGTGTAGTCGACCGCCTCCGCCCCGGTGCCCACCACGGTCGTGATGAACCCGCTGGCGGTCAGGCCCTTGCGGACGAACGAGGCGATGCGCTCCTCGTCCTCCACGATGAGGATGCGGCTCACACGTGCTCCCTTCCGGACGGGTTGGTGTCGGGCACGACCAGGGTGAACGTCGAACCGGCCCCGGGCGCCGAACGCAGGTCCACGCGCCCGTGGTGGGCCTCGGCGATGGCACGGACGATGGCGAGACCCAGACCCGCGCCGCGTTCGGCCCGGGGTGTGCCGCCACCGCGGGAGAACCGCTGGAAGATGCGGCCCTGCTCGGCGTGGGGGATCCCGGGGCCGTCGTCGGTGATCCAGAACAGCGCGCCGCCCTGGTGCACGGTCGACCCGATACGGATTGTGCCGCCCGGCTGCGTGTGGCGCACCGCGTTGGCGGCGAGCTGCACCATCGCCTGGGTGATGCGCTGCGGGTCCAGGTGCCAGGTGGCGTCGCCGATCGCTTCCAGGCGCCAGTCGCGGTCGCCCAGGCCGCGGACCTTGGCGTCGATGTCGCTGGTCAGCTCCGCCAACGAGACCGTGGCCGGGTGGACGAAGTCGGGCTGCTGGGCCTTGGCGAGCAGTAGGAGGTCCTCGACGATCCGGCCCATTCGGTCGAGTTCGTCGGTGACGAGCCGCACGACCTCGCGGCGTTCCTCGGGGTCGTCGCCCATGAGCTCGAGGTGTCCGCGCACGATCGTGATGGGGGTGCGCAGCTCGTGCCCGGCGTCGTCGACGAACCGGCGCTGCTCGGTGAAGGCGCCCTCCAGGCGGTCGAGCATGCTGTTGAACTGCTCGGCGAGGGCGGCGATGTCGTCGCGTCCCCCGGTCACGTCGATGCGCCGGGTGAGGTCCTCCTCGGTGATCTGCGCCGCCGCCTGTTGTACTTGACGGGCCGGGTGCAGGATGCGACCGGCGACCCACCAGGCGGCAGTTGCCGCGCACACCAGGCCGAGCAGGCTGACCAACATGACCGTGGCCATGGTCGAGGTGACGGTCTCCCGGTCCTCGGCGGTGAAGTAACCGATGACGAACCAGCCCGCGGAACCGTCCTGGCCGTCCGGCGGATGCACGCGGATCTTCTCCCACTCGACCGGGCCCTCCTCTGTGTCGAGGTTGCCTCGGGCATCGGGGGAGTCCAGGATCTGTCCAGCCGCATCGGGGTCGGCCGACAGGTCCAGCGGTGGTTCGGAACCCTGTCGGAACCGCCCCGAGTCGGTCTCCGTGCCAGGTGCGCTGCCGCCGCCCGGGACCGCCGAGGGCTCGTCGACCCAGCCGAACAGGATCTCCTGTTCGTCGGGGTACTGGCGTTCCAGGTGCACCCGCATGAGCTCGCCGACGTCGGTGAAGTCGTTGCCGGTCTCGGGGTCGGTGCCGACCGCTGCGAACTCCTCGAACTCGCCGATCTCCTGCGACAGGGCCTGGTCGACCCGTTCGTCGGTGCGCGAGGTCAGGGCACTCCACGTGACGAGGTTGACGAGCACCAGCACGAGCCCCATGAGGGAAGCCACCCACACGGTGATCACCAGACGCGCCGAGACCCGGCGGCGCTGCGGAGGCTCCGGCATGGGCTCGCGCATGACGACGGTCGGGTACAGGAGCGTGTGCCCCGAACCCCGGCCGACCGCGGCGGCCCGGTGCGAGCCGAGGTGCTCGGTGGTGGCCTCGGTACCGCGCGATCTGTCAGTCGTCATCGTCGTCCTCGTCGCAGTCGTCGTCCCCGTCGTCGTCCTCGTCGGCACAGTCGTCGTCACCGCCCGTGCCGGGTGGCGGTGCCTGAGGTGGTGTGCTCGGGGACGGTGTCGGGCTCGGCTCGGCCTCGCGCGCCTCCTCCTCGTCTCGAACCCCGTCGCCGTCGCGGTCCACGACCGGGGGCGGCGGTGCCACGGAGTCCTCCTCCGTGGGTGGGGCCGGTGCGGTCTCAGGTGACTCGCCGACCACGACCTCCACGGGCGGGGAGACCCGGGCCTCCCCGTCCCACAGGAACCACAGCAGGACCCCGGTGGCCAGTACGGCCAGGGCCCCGGCGACGACGAGGACGACGTGTGATCTCATGACCGGAATCCTTTCCGACCGAGAAGCACACAGGATGAAGCGCACATGAGGAACACTTCATTTTCGCTGGTCCGTCAAGGGACGGACGCAGCTTCCGGTTCGGTTCCGGGCTCGGAGCGGCGGGGTTGCGGGGTGTCGCCGACTGTGAGGAGACGGGTTCCGTACGCGGCGCCGATCCCGCACACCACGGCGACCGCAATGCCGATCCATCCGCCCGCGTAGGCCTCACCCATGAAGGTGACCCCGACCACGGATGCCGCGATCGGGTTGACCAGGGTCGTGATGCCGAGCGGGGCGCCCAGGTCCATGCCCTGGTAGGCGCCCTGGGCCAGGAACAGGCCGGAGACCGCGATGGCTGCGGTGGCCGGGAGCGACGGGTCCAGCAGTCCGGCCCAACCCTGATCCGGTACCACCAGAACGGCGGTCTTGGCGGTGGCGGCCGAGACCCCGAACGCCACCCCGGCCCCGGCCGACAGAAGGTAACAGCGCCACGCCGCGGAGGCGAACCGGTGCGATGCCCACGCTGTCGTGGACAGCAGCGCGGCGGTGCCTGCGGACAGCACCAAGGTGTCGGCGGGGTCGAGCACCCCGCCCTCACCCGAGGTGACCGTCACTGCGAGCAGCAGCCCGAGGGCGATCACGGTCAGCCCCGCCCCGCGCCACTCGCGGCGGGTGACCCGGCGTCCGCCCAACCGCGCCGACCACGGGACCCCGATGACCAGGGTCAGCACACCCAGCGGCTGCACGACCGTCAGCGGGGCGAAGGCGACCGATGCAACTTGGAAGACCGCACGTCCCGCGTTGAAGACGATCGAGATCCACCACAGCGGGTGCCGCAACAACGCAGCCAGACGGCCCTCGCTCTGTCCGGTCAGGCGGACGGCGAGCCTGCGCTGGGCCACTGCCGCCGCCGCGTAGGAGACACAGGACAGGACACCGAAGAAGACACCGATCCACATCGCCCAAGCCATATCGGGTGGGAGGGACCGGCCGATCCGTCCGGTTCGTCCCGAGCACGTCTCGTCACCGGATCGGTATCAACCGGGCGCGTGGCGGTGAGAGGGTTCGGAGGTCACGGTTGCGCGGTGCCCTACCGGTACAGGCCCGCCACCGCCGTCTCCATGTCCGCGCCCGGATCGCGTGAACGCAACCCGTCGAGCCCGCCGTCGAAGGCCACGGCTCCGTGGTCGATGACCACGACCACCCCGATGCGGCGGGCCAGGGTGGTGCGGCGGCGGGGTTCGCCGTTGTCCACAGGCTGTGCACGGCGTCTTGCCGCGGGGGCCCTTGCCCGGGAACCTCGTAGGCACCGCTCTCTCCCGGCCGAGGCGCATCTCTCCGGTGGAGCGCGGGGCGGGACACCGGCCGGGGGACTGGGTATGCCACCCGGATGTCCGGGCCACCGAGGCCACGAACCAGGAGGGAGGCGCCGGATGGGCGGTCACGTCATGAACGCGCGGGAGAATTTGGTGCGGCAGGCGTTGGAAGGGCTGGAGGTCTCCGACGGCGACCTCGTCCGCCTCCACCGCGATCCGGACTTCGTCACCCGCGCCGACCCGGCACGGGACAAGGTCGCGCTGGTCTCGGGCGGGGGCTCGGGGCACGAGCCGCTGCACACCGGGTTCGTCGGACGCGGCATGCTCGACGCCGCCGTGCCCGGGGACGTCTTCGCCAGCCCCAACGCCCTGCAGGTGCGCGCCGCGATCGAGGCGGCCGACACCGGGCGCGGCACCGTCCTGGTCATCAAGAACTACACGGGCGACGTGCTGAACTTCAACATCGCTGCCGATCTGCTGTCGAAGACCCACACCGTCGAGACCGTGCTGGTCGACGACGACCTCGCCACCCGCAGCGAGGACGAGGGCGGGCCCGGACGGCGCGGGACCGCCGCGGTCGTGGTCACCGAAAAGGTGTGCGGGGCGGCGGCCGAGGCCGGTGCGCCCGTCGAACGCGTCCGCGATCTGGGCCGGGAGGTCGTGTCCCGCTCGGCCACGCTCGGGATGTCCTTCCAGGCGCCCGTCAACCCGCTCACCGGGCTGCGCTCGTTCGAGCTGGAGGAGGGCGAGATCGAGTTCGGTGTGGGCATCCACGGCGAGCGCGGGATCGAGACACGTCCGGCCGCTGAGGCCGCCGACCTCGTGGAGAGCCTGACCTCCCCGCTCGTGGAATCGCTCGGTCTCGGCCGCGGCGCACCGGTGCTGGCCGTGGTCAACGGGCTCGGCGCCACACACGGCCTCGAACTGTCGGTGGCCGCGCTCGAGCTGCGCCGCTGTCTGGAGGGGCAGGGCCTGCGACTCGAACGCACCCTGGTCGGCCCCTACGTGACCTCGCTCGACATGAAGGGCGTCTCCATCACACTCACCGCCCTGAACGACGAGCTGGCCGAACTCTGGGACGCACCGGTGCTCACGACGGCGCTGCGTTGATCCACGACGGGCTGATCCACGACGGGAAGAGGGAGCACATGACCGACACAGGTGACGCCGCCCGGCTGAGCGGACCGGACACGAAGGCCTGGTTCCTCGCCTTCGCCGACCGGATCTCCCGGGGCGCCGACGACCTCACCGACCTCGACCGCAGGGCCGGCGACGGCGATTTCGGCTGGAACATCGACACCTCCCTCGGGCGTGCGCGCTCGGCCCTGGACGGTATCGACGCCGCCCACCCGGCCGAGGTATTCAAGACGGTCTCCGACACCTTCCTCGCCTCGGGCGGCACCAGCGGGCCCCTGTTCGGGCTCTGGTTCGGCCGGGTGGCCCACGGTCCAGAGGCACCCTGGACCGTCGCCGACCTGGCCTCGGTCTTCGACACCGCAACGGCCGCGGTCCAGCGGCTGGGCGGCGCGCAGGTCGGTCAGAAGACCATGGTCGACGCGATGGTCCCGGCCGTGCAGGCGCTGGCCGGCAGTGCAACGGACGGGTGGCGCGAAGCGCTGGGCGAGGCCGCCGAGGCCGCCCACGCCGGTGCCGAGAGCACCGGCGGGATGGTCGCCCGCAAGGGACGCGCCAGCTACCTGGGCGAACGCGCAGCCGATGTGGTCGACCCCGGTGCGCTGTCCATCGCCTGGTTCTTCGCGAGCGCAGCCGACGTGTGACCGCGTGAGCCCGGCGCGGACCTGGCTGGTCGGAGGACCCGCCCCGACCGATCGGCCGATCCGTGTCCGGGCCCGCCCGCGGCAGTCTGGTCCTGACCGACCCACGATCCGAGGAGACCAGATGTCCACACCGGACGCCCGGGCACGGAAGGAACGTGTACTCGCTCCCGACCTCGCGCGCGGGTTCATGCTGCTGCTCATCGCCATGGCCTACGCAGGCGTGTACGCGGGTGTCGGATTCGGCACCGACGCCTCGGGGGAGGGGGCGCTCGATCGCACCGCCTCGGCCCTGACCCACCTGTTCCTCGACAACCGCGCCTTCCCGATGTTCGCGATCCTGTTCGGGTACGGGATGGCGTGGATGGTGAGCCGCCAGGCCGACCGGGGGACCGGCCACCGTGAGATCCGGCGCCTGCTGCGCCGCCGCGGCTGGTTCCTGCTGCTCTTCGGGTTCGTGCACGCACTGTTCGTCTTCCCCGGGGAGATCCTCACCTCCTACGGCCTGGCGGCCCTGGTCACCGGGTGGCTGCTGCTGAGGTCGAACCGGGCCATTGTGCGGGCTGCCGTGGTGTTCGCGGTCTTCTACGCGGTCACCGTGCCGCTCTTCACGATCGGTGGGCAGCTCGGCATGGAGATGGAGGGTGCCGAGGAGTCCTTCGCGGTCCCGGGCTACCTCACGCCGATGGACTGGTTCGAGCGGCTGTTCGGCCTGCCTTTCGGACCCGTGTTCATCGGTGTGGCCTACCCGCTGTTCCTGCTGGTCCTGCTCGGGTACCGGGCCGGACGCGCCCGCATCCTGGACGACCCCCGGGCGCACCGTCCGCTCCTGGTGCGCATCGCCGTCGTCGGCGTCGCGGTGTCGGTGGCCGGCGCGGTTCCGTCGGCGCTCATGGCGCTCGGTGTTCTCGCCCCGGGCGTGGTCGAAGGAGGTCTGCTGCTCGCCCTGCAGGTGCTGACCGGGGTGTTCGGCGGCGCCGGGTACGCGGCGGCCTTCACTCTGCTCGCGCTCCGGTTGGAACGCCGCAAGGGCGCCGCCACCCGGGCCGTCGCCGCGATGGGGGAGCGGTCGCTGACCTTCTACATCCTCAACTCGGTGCTGGTCGCCGTGGTCCTGCACCCCGACCTGGTGGGGCTCGGAACCACCGTGGGCGGGTTCGGTGCGCTGGTCGCCGCCGCCCTGGCCTGGTGCGTGTCCCTGGCACTGGCGTCCTGGCTCGGAAGTACCGGGCGGCCCGGGCCGCTGGACGCGCTCATGCGCAGGTGCGTGTACGGGGGACGGGCGCTGAGCTGAGGGCCGGTGGCCGGGCGCCGCGCGCGTGGGTGGTGCGGCACCCGGCGGCACGGATTCCGTCCCGGGGGCGCGCGGATCCCGCCTTCGGGGCACAATGGTGGACATGGCTACCCCTCTGTCATCCCCCGTACGGATCCCCGACAGGTTCTCCGCCAGGTCCGCCCTGATCGCCGTGGCCACCGCCGGTGTCCTGGCGGTCGGCACGGCTCTGGTACCCGCACCCGCCACCGCAGCGCCTGCCCCCGCGACCGCCGCGGTCCCTTCCGCGCCCGCTTCCTCGGCCCCGGCCGTGTCGCAGGCGCCCGCCGAGACCGGTATCACCGAGGAGCTGCGCTCCGGTGACAGCGGCGACCAGGTCGAGGCGCTCCAGGAGCGCCTGGCCGAGCTCGGGTACTGGATCGACGGTGCCGACGGCGAGTTCGGCCTGCACACCGAGCACGCCGTGATCGCGCTCCAGAAGGCGGCCGGCCTCGACCGTGACGGGATTGTGGGCCCCGCCACCCTCGAGGCCCTCGAGGACGGCGTGGTGCCCTCGGCCACCACGTCCGAGGGTGCGGTCGTGGAGATCGACCTCGACAACCAACTGCTCCTGGTCGTCTCCGACGGCGAGGTGCAGCGCACCATCCACACCTCCACCGGTTCCGGCGAGCCCTACGAGGGCGACGACGGGAGCGAGCGTGTGGCGACCACGCCCACGGGCACCTACGACGTCTTCCGCGAGGTCGACGCCTGGGACCCGGGCCCCTACGGCTCGCTGTACAAGCCCAAGTACTTCAACGGCGGCATCGCGGTGCACGGCTACCCGAGCGTGCCCGCCGAACCCGCCTCCAAGGGCTGCGCCCGGGTGAGCCTGGCCGCGATGGACTGGCTCTGGGAGAACGGACACCTGGACATCCACGCCACCGTCGTCGTGCACTGACCGCACCGACACCCAGGGGCCGGGGGCATCGCCCCCGGCCCCGCGTGCATGCGGGGGCCTGCGGCAGGATGAACCCGACGGGCGGAGCCGCCGCCCGCGGGGAAGGGATGTGCCGTGCCGTTCCGTATCGCGACCCGGCCCGGGAGCAGCGACCGGGAGAACGAGGACTTCGCCGCCGCCACCGACCGCACCGCCGTCCTCCTCGACGGTGTGAGCGGTCGGCCCGGCAATGGGTGCGTGCACGGCGTGGCCTGGTACACCAGACGGCTCGGGGGACTGCTGCTCGCAGCGGCAGACGCCGGGTCCGGGCCCGCGGCAGACGACGGATCGGAACCCGGATCTCCGCTCCGAGAGGCCCTGGCCGGGGCTGTCGAGCAGGCTTCCTCCCTGCACGCCGAGACCTGCGACCTCACCCGGCAGGAGAGCCCCTCGGCCACCGCCGTCGTGGTCCGGGTCCACGGGGACCGGCTCGAGTACCTGGTGCTCTCCGACTCCGTGCTGGTCGTGACCGGATCCGGGGGCGCACGCTTGTTCGCGGAGACCCGCCTGGACGACTTGCGTGCCGAGCTGGCCCGGGCCCCTTACGAGACCGAACCGGGAACACCCGCCCGCGTGGAAGAAGAAGACCGGCGCCGCCACGAGATCCGGGCCCACCGCAATGTCGACGGGGGTTTCTGGACGGCCGGCTCCGACCCCCGCGCGGCCGACGCGGCCCTGGCCGGTTCAGTCCCGATCGAGGGGGTATGCGGGTTCGTGGCGATGACCGACGGGGCCTCTCGTGCCGTCGACGTGTTCGGCGCCCACGACTGGGACTCCGCGGCCGGCATGGCGCTCGGCCGCAGCCCACGCGCCCTGATCGACCAGGTCAGGTCCTTGGAGTCCGCCGACCCGGACGGGCTGCGGTTCCCCCGTGGCAAACGCAGCGACGACGCGACCGTGGTGACCTGGCAACCGGATTCCGGTCAAGGATGAAAAACAGTTTCGGTCGGTCAGTTATGGCGCCCTGAGAGCGTGATCTGAACAAAAGTCCGCCCGAGCGGGGACAGCGGAGCTGGAGGAGTACCCCCCGGACGTTTTTCCCGGTCGCTGCGCCGTCACACGCAGAACAGCGTCGGCGCCGAACATGAAATGTGCGCGTTCCCCCTCTCGTTGGGGGCGGGGATGCCCGTGCCCCGGAGGTAGGAAGCTTTCGCGGGTCTGAAACGTCCGGTAGATTCCACTCAGGACGAACAGCCGGGGATCTTCTGCACCCGGCCCGGTCCACCCCGCTCCAGGCGATCTTCTCGCCCCGGTGCCCCCTGCCCGGAACATCGGAGGGCACCACCGAAACCCGAAGCAGTTTCGCGAAGGGAGCCTCACCTTTGTCCCCCACGGGCGTCCTCGAACCGACCGGGCCCAACCGATCCCTGGCCTCGGTGGCCCGTCCCGACCCCCTGCACGCGCGCACACCCGCCGAGTTCACGCTCATCATGCGGCGCTGCCTCGCCTGGGCCGGAGGCCCCACGTACCAGGAG
The DNA here is from genome assembly GCF_000341025.1 of Nocardiopsis salina YIM 90010. Lineage (GTDB taxonomy): Bacteria > Actinomycetota > Actinomycetes > Streptosporangiales > Streptosporangiaceae > Nocardiopsis > Nocardiopsis salina. The sequence goes on from NZ_ANBF01000127.1 coordinate 19,154, forward strand.
CTGGAGTACCGCAGCGGAGGCACGGTCAGTGCGTCTGCCTTCCATGCCGCGCTCGAGAGCGAGCGACTGCCCCGCTACGTCATGCTGTTGGCCTTCATCACCGCCTGCGTGGGCGAGGACGAGGCCGAGTGCCAGCGCTGGATCGCGGCCTGGCGTGCCCTGCGCCGCTAGGGCCTGTTCGACCAACACCGGCCCACACCGTCACCCGCCACCACCCTCGACCGACGCCTTACGGCGCAGTGGTCGGTCGAGGTGACGGAAGGCGTCCACCGAACAGACCCTGGACGGACGACCAGCTCGCGAGCTGACCGCCCCCTCCGCCCATCGGGCGCAGGGCAGCTGCAGACCATACGGCTCAGCCGGAGATGGAATGCCCGGCGTACTCCGGCGCCTGCTCCAGCTCGGCCGCGATGCGTTCGGCGACCTGGTCGGGGAAGGCCACGGCCCGCCCCTGTTCCTGGTCGACGTGCAGAGCCAGGATCTCCTCGGTCGCCACCAAGGTGCCGTCCACCCGCATCTCGTGGCACAGGCGCAGCTTCTTCGCGCCCGCGCCCACGACCAGGGTCGACACCTGCAGCTCCGCGTCGGCGCCCACCTCGTCGAGGTACCGCACGTGCGCCTCCACCGTGTACAGCGAGCACCCGGATGCCTCGCGGTACTCGGGCCCCAGCCCGACGTGCTCCATGAGCGCGTCCGTGGCGTAACCGAAGACGAACACGTACCCGCCCTCGGTCAGGTGGCCGTTGTAATCGATCCACTCCGGGCGCACCCGTTCGCTCAGGGTCGTGCTCATGCCCGCCCCTCCTCGCGCTCGACCTCCTCGAGCGCGCGCATGATCGCGATCATGCGGCGGTCGCGCTGGGCGATGAGCTCGGCAGTGGAACGCCCGTCCACGACCTCGTCGGTCTGCTCCACCATCCGGTCCCGCAGCTCGGGGGTGAGCTCGGGCGCTTCCAGGCGGGTCCAAGGGGCCTTCAGGGACGGGCCGAAATGGTCGAGCATGTGTGCCATGCCGCCCTCGCCACCGGCCAGGTGGAACGTGGTGCACGGACCGTGGAAGGCCCACCGCAGGCCCGGCCCGTCGGTCATGGCCTGGTCGATCTGCGCCACGGTCGCCTCACCCTCGGCGACCATGTGCAGCGCCTCGCGCCACGCGGCCTCCTGGATCCGGTTGCCGATGAAACCGGGAAGCTCCTGGTCCATCGTGATGACGGATTTGCCGGCCAGGCGGTAGAACTCCGAGGCCCACTCCACGGCCCACTGCTCGCTCTTCTCACCGCCCACGACCTCGACAAGCGGAACCAGGTACGGCGGGTTGAACGGGTGCCCGACGACCAGGCGCGACGGGTCGGCCGCCTTCACCTGCATTTCGGACATGCTGTATCCGGACGTGGAAGAGCCCACCACGACCCCCTCCGGGAGGGCCGCGTCGATCTCCGCCAGCAGGTCGGCCTTGAGGTCCAGGCGCTCGGGTGCACTCTCCTGCACGAAGTCGGCGTCGGCGACCGCTCCGGCCAGCGTCGGGGCGACCGTCAGGTTTTCGGTCGAGGCGCCCTCGGCCAGGCCGAGCCGCTCGAGCGCCGGCCAGGCGGAGTCCACCAGCGAACGCAGTTTCTGCTCGGCGTCGGGTGCCGGGTCCCAGGCCACCACCTGGTAACCGCGGCCGAGGAAGTGGGCGACCCAGCCCCCGCCGATCACGCCGGCGCCGATGCAGGCGACCGTGCGCACGGACTCGGGGGAGGTCTTGGCGATCTGTGTCATGTCGGGCCTCTCGGGGTGCGTCGGTCGCGGATCAGGCGTTCAGGCTGCGCAGGTTCAGCTGCTTGCGCGCCTCGTCGGGGGTGGCCACGCGGGCGCCGAGCTGCTCGATGATGTTCACGGCCTTCTCGGTGAGCTGGCCGTTGGTGGCCTTCACGCCCTTGCTGAGGTAGAGGTTGTCCTCCAGACCCACGCGGGCGTGGCCGCCCATGAGCACGGACTGCGCCAGCCACGGCATCTGCTTGCGGCCGATCGAGAAGCTGGCCCACTGGGCGCCCTCGGGCAGCATGTTCACCATCGACTGCAGCACCGCAGGGTCGGACGGGGCGCCGTAGGGGATGCCCGTGCACAGCTGGAACAGCGACGGGTCGTCGATGAGCCCCTCGGCGTGCATCGTCTTGGCGAACCACAGCTGGCCGGTGTCGAAGATCTCCAGCTCGGGTCGCACACCCAGCTCCTGGATGCGCTCGGCGCCGGCGCGCAGCATGTCCGGCGTGGAGATGTAGACGCTGCTGCCGTCGCCGAAGTTGAGGGTTCCGCAGTCGAGGGTGCAGATGTCGGGGAGGATCTGCTCGACGTGCGGCAGGCGGTCGAGACCGTTGACCAGGTCGGTGCCCTCCTCGAACTTCAGCGGGTCGTCCTGCCCGATGACCAGGTCGCCGCCCATGCCGGCGGTCAGGTTGATGACCACGTCGATGCCCGTCTGGCGGATGCGGTCGACGACCTCGCGGTAGAGGGCGTTGTCGCGCGAGGGGGCGCCGGTCTCGGGGTCGCGCACGTGGATGTGCACCACGCTCGCGCCGGCCTCGGCCGCCTCCACGGCCGAGGCCGCGATCTGTGCGGGCGTCACGGGCACGTGCTCGCTGCGCCCCACGGTGTCGCCGGCCCCTGTCAGGGCCGTGGTGAGGATGACGTTCTGGTTCAGGGTGTCGCTCACGACGGATCTCGCCTTTCTCTGGGCGTGGCTGATCGCCCCCGGGCGGGTCCCCGCCGGGGTCGTGGTCTGGGAGTGTCGGGTGTGTCGGGCGGTCGCGCTGGGGCAGACCGGAACTGTTCCGGGACCGAGCAGGTCCCGTTCCGGTCCGGCTTCAGTCCCGCTCCAGGAACTCGCGCTCGATGAGTTCGTGCAGTGTGCGCCGCATGTGCTCGACGGAGCGCCCGGGCATCCCGGTCATGACCTGAATGCCCATGCCGTCGATCAGTGCGGTCAGCCGTTTGGTCATCTCCTCGGCGCCCTCGTCGGCGAAGACCCCGGTCTCGATGCCCTCGGTGAGGGTGCGGGCGATGGTCTCGTGCCAGCGGCGGTAGGAGTCCGCGTGGATCTCGCGCATCTCGGGGTCGAGCGCCGCTGAGGTCCACACCTGCATCCAGATCGACCACTCGAGCTGGAGCCGCTCCGAGGCGGGCAGCTGGAGCTCGATCAGGCTGAGCAGGCGCTCGTGTGCGTCCTCGATCTCGTGGAGCCCGGCGACCTGGCGGTCGAAGGCCTGCTTGACCGAGTGGCGCAACGCCTCCTCGAGCAGGTGGTTGAGGGTCGGGAAGTGGTAGTGCACGGTCGCGCTGGAGGTCCCGCACGCCCGGGCGACCTGGGCCACCCGCACCGAGTGGAACCCGCGCTCGGCGATGAGCGTCCAGGCGGCCTCGATGATCTGCAGTCTTCGGTTGTGTTCTTTCACGGCCAGGGGACGGTCGGCTGCGCCCGCCGGACGCGCCACCGCTGTGTCCCGCGGTGCCGCCGCCACCGTGACCGCGTCGTCGTCGCCGTTGAGCAGCCAGTTCACGGTCACGCCGGCCTCGTGGGCGATGGCCGCGAGTTCCTCCGGGGTGAACCTCCGCCGACCCGTCAGGGACTTGGACAGTTTGGTGGGGTCGATGCCGAGCCGGTCCGCGAACTCCCGCTGGGAGATCCCCGATCTGTGGATCGCCGTGCGGGCCCTGTCGCGCACATCGTCGGTTGCTTCGCCGTTCACGGCAGCGAACGTAGCAGGGCCGTAGCGATTATCGCAACGGAAGTGGTTTGCCGCTTCGTTATGAACGGCGCACCACGGGGGTGTTGCGATGGCTCAACCCCTGGAACTGGGGGATTTTCTCCGTGTCCGGATCTTGACCGTCCACTCAGGATCGCAACGATGCGATGGCTGACTGGTTGATTAGTCAAGCGCAAGGGAGTAGCACTGGGGAAGTTGTGACCCCGGCGTCGGAGGTGACTTGAGTCATCCGTTGGAACATCGATCCCAAAGTCTTCTGGCCATCGCTGATCCTCGTGGTCGGCTTCACCGCACCGTTCGTTCTCGCCCCGGAGATGGGTGAACGGGTACTCGGGAGCGTGTTATCGCGACTCGAGTCCGACTTCGGTTGGGTCTACATCTGGTTCGTCCTGGGCCTGGCCGCCCTGCTGGTGTGGCTCGCATGCAGCCGCTTCGGCAACATCAAGATGGGCAAGCCGGAGGACCGGCCCGAGTTCTCCACCCCCACCTGGCTCGCCATGCTCTTCACCGCTGCGATCGGCGGCGGCCTCATGTACTGGGGCATCATCGAGTGGGCGCACTACTTCACCGAGCCGCCCTACGGGCTCGAGCCCCGCGGCACCGAAGCAGCGGAGTGGGCGTCCACCTACCCGCTGTTCCACTGGGGCCTGACCGCCTGGGCGGTCTTCTGCGTCGCCTCCCTCGCGCTCGCCTACGCGTACCACGTGCGCAAGGTCCGCCGGCTGCGGCTCAGCGAGGCCTGCCGCGGCGTCCTCGGCGACCGCGTCGACGGTTGGGCGGGCCACCTCATCGACGTCCTCTTCGTCCTCGGCATGATCGGTGCCGCCGGTACCTCGCTCGGACTGGCCGTGCCCGCGATCTCCGAGGGCGCTTCCCGCATGCTCGGGGTCGAGGCGACCGCAGGCCTGAACGCCGTGGTCATCGGCCTCTGGACCCTGCTGTTCGGCGTCAGTGTCTTCTTCGGTCTGCACCACGGCCTCAAGAGACTGGCCAACCTCAACCTGTACCTTGCCGCCGCCCTGGGGCTGCTCGTCCTCGTCGTGGGGCCGGCGGTGTTCATTCTGGACACCTTCACCAACAGCGTCGGCATGCTCGCGCAGAACATCGTGCGCATGAGCACTTACATGGATCCGATCGGCGGTTCCGGGTTCGAGGAGGCCTGGACGGTCTTCTACTGGGGCTGGTGGATCTCCTACGGCCCGTTCGTCGGCATGTTCTGCGCGAAGATCTCCAAGGGCCGCACCGTGCGGCAGATCATCATCGGCATGTGCGGGTTCGGCAGCCTCGGCTGCTGGCTGGCCTTCTCGTTGCTGGGCAACTCCGGTATGGCCTTCGAGCTGCAGGGCACCGCACCGATCGCTGACACCCTGGAAGCGGAAGGCGCTGTACCCGCGATCTTCGCGACGCTGGAGGCGTTCCCGCTCAGCGGTCTCATCACGGCCCTGTTCCTGGCGCTGCTGCTGATCTTCCTGGCCACGACGCTGGACTCGGCCTCCTACATCATGGGTTCGGCCACCTCCAAGGATCTGCCCAACGAGACCGAGCCGGCTCGTGCCAACCGCGTGCTGTGGGCCATGCTCCTGGCCGTGGTCGCGGTGTCGGTGATGTCGGCCGGTGGCACGGACGCGTTGCAGACCCTGTCGGTCGTGACGGCGTTCCCGTTGATCGCCGTGCTGACCCTGGTCGCGATCTCCCTGGTGCGCTGGCTGCGCGAGCACGAACGGACCACGGCCGTGGTGGCCGCGAGCGCCACACAGGCCCACGACCCCGAGGCCGAGGACCCGGGGATCACCGCCTCCGGGCACAGCGGAGCCCCGGACGACGACGGTCGCGGCCGGCCCCCGGCCGAGCCTGTCGGCTGACTCACACCCCCCCGCCGCCGGGTGCGCCCGGAACCGGAGGGCGTCGGACCGCGGTCCGACGCCCTCCGGTCGTGTGCGGGGGCGATCGCCTCTTCCCGGGCATCTATACATCGCGAGTATACTTCGTGTGTATAGTCAGAGGCATGTCTGCACTGGGACCCACGTTCCTGGGGCTGCTCGAGAGCCGGCCCCAGCACGGTTACGACCTCAAACGCGCCTACGACGAACACTTCGCGACCAAGCGCCCGCTCGCTTACGGACAGGTGTACGCGACCTTGTCCCGGCTCCTCAAGAACGGCCTCGTCGAGGTCGCCGCCACCGAGGCCGGGGGCGGTCCCGAGCGCAAGCGCTACGCCGTCACCGACGCCGGCGTCACCGACGTCGAACAGTGGCTGGGCCGCCCCGAGAGCCCGGAGCCCTACCTCCAGAGTGCCCTGTACACCAAGGTCGTGCTCGCCCTGCTCACCGGCCGCCCCGCCGACGAGATCCTCGACGTGCAACGGGCCGAACACCTGCGGCAGATGCGCGAGCTCACTCGCCGCAAGGCCGACGGCGATCTCGGCGACCAGCTCATCTGCGACCACGCGCTCTTCCACCTCGAGGCCGACCTGCGCTGGCTCGAACTGACCGCGGCACGCCTGAACGAGCTGTCCGGGGAGGTCCGCGGCCGATGACACAGCCCACCTCACGAGCGGAGACCGTCGGCCCGGGGGCGCGGGGACCGCTGCTCTCCGCATACGGGCTCAGCAAGGCCTTCGGCCCCACCCAGGCACTGACTGCGGCCTCCCTGACCCTCGCGGAGGGTGAGATCGTCGCGCTCATGGGCCCTTCGGGCTCGGGCAAGTCGACGTTCCTGCACTGCCTCGCCGGGATCGTCCGTCCCGATGCCGGACGCGTCGACTACGCCGGCACCGACCTCGCCCGGGCAGCCGACACCCGGCTCAGTGCACTGCGCCGCACCGAGTTCGGGTTCCTCTTCCAGTTCGGCCAACTCGTCCCGGAACTCTCCTGCGTCGAGAACGTTGCGCTGCCCCTCCGGCTCGGCGGACAGAGGCGCCGGGCGGCCGAACGCGAGGCCCTGCGGCTCATGGAGCACCTGGACGTGGCGGACGTGGCCCGCAGACGTCCCGGTGCGTGCTCCGGCGGACAGGGCCAGCGGGTCGCGGCCGCCCGTGCCCTCGTCACACGGCCCCGGGTCGTCTTCGCCGACGAACCCACCGGTGCGCTCGACTCGCTCAACGGGGAGAAGGTGCTGCGCCTGCTCACCGACACCGCACGTGAGAACGGCAGCTCGGTGCTCCTGGTGACACACGAAGCCCGTGTGGCCGCCTACGCCGACCGCGAGGTCATCGTGCGCGACGGGCGTACCCTCGACGTCGCCGGGGGTGCACGGTGAGGCCCTCGTCGTGGAACGACCTGATGATCGGGGTCCGCCTGTCCCTGACCGGCGGTCGCGAGAACATCGTCCGTACCTGCCTGACCGCGGTCGGCGTCGGTGTGGCCACGGCCATGCTGCTCCTGGCCGCGTCGCTGCCGACGATCCTGGACCGCATCGACGAGCGCTCGACCTCCCCGTACAACGTCGACGGGCTCGAGGACCCGCCGCCGGGCGACGACACCGCGCTGGTCGGGGGCTCGCTGGTCAACGCCGACCACCGGGGCACCCTCGTCACGGGGTGGGTGGTCGAGGCCGAGGGGGAACGGGCACCCGCACCGCCCGGCGTCGACGAAGTACCGGATCCCGGGGAGATGGTGGTCTCGCCCGCTCTGGCCGAACGGCTCGACGACCCGGAGAACGAGGCGCTGCAACGCCGGCTCGACCACCCCGTGGTGGGCCAGATCGAGCAGGAAGGTCTGAGCGGACCCCACGAGCTCGTCTACTACCTGGGACACGAGGGCCTGGAACACGACGGCGCTTCGGTGGTGCGACTGGACTCCTTCGGCGGAGGCGGGGAGCCCTACGACCTCGGCGGGCCGGTCGTCCTGCTGCTGGGCGTGGTCGGCACGGTCGTGATGCTGACCCCGGTGGTGGTCTTCCTCAGCGCCGCCGTGCGGTTCGGCGGGCAGGCACGGGACCGCAGATTGGCGGCGGTGAGGCTCATGGGCGCCGACCGCGTCTCCACCCGTCGGATCGCGGTGGGGGAGACCCTGGTCGGGGTCCTGCTCGGGATGCTGCTCGGTGGGATGCTCTTCCTGGCGGGGCGCCCGTTCGCGGAGCTCGTACCCATCGACGACGGTGTGTTCGCCTCCGACGTGGTGCCGGTGCCCGCGCTCGCCGCCCTGGTCCTGGTGCTCGTCCCGCTGATCGCCTTGTGGGTGGTGCTGCTCGCCGTGCGCGGTGTGGCCGCGGAGCCGCTCGGCGTCGTGCGCAGCGCCGAACGCAGCCGCCCTCGGCTGTGGTGGAGGCTCCTGCTGCCGGTGATCGGCGGAGCCCTGCTCTACGCCGGGCTCGGGCCGTACGTGTTCGGGACCACGACGGTCAACTGGGTGGTCCTGGTCTCGGTCGGCCTCCTCATGGTGCTCCTCGGAACGACGGCCGTGCTCCCGTGGCTGCTCGACCGGACCGTGCGGATGCTGCCGTCGAGCCCGCTCTCCCTCCAGATCGCCCGCCGCCGCATGGCGTCCGGGGGCGGCGGTCCGACCCGTGCGGTGAACGGGATCGTCGTGACCGTTGCCGGGGCGATCGCACTCCTGACCCTGCTCAACGGGGCCGAGTCGACCGAGAGGGAAGGGGCGGACCCGGAGCAGGAACTGTCGGTGGGGATGACCCCGGACGAGGACCCCTACGAGCAGGTGAACCTGAGCGGCGAACCGCGAGTGGGTGACCCCGAGGCGGTCTTCGAGAGTGAGAGCGCGGTCGAGGAGGCCGTGCTCGTGCAGGAGATCCACGCGGAGACCGGTTCCGGCGAGGTCGGTCGGATCCTGGTCGCCGGCTGTGCGTCACTGGAGCGGATCACGGACCTGCCACCCTGTGAGCCCGGTGACGTCTTCGCCACCGCAGGGGCCGGGATGGAACCGGGGTCCGAGGTGGGGATCGGTGACCGAGAGCCGTCCACGCCCTGGACCGTTCCGGACCTCACCGTGTTGGAGTCGGGGGTGGCCGGGGTGCGCTTCGGTGAGGAGGCGCTGCTCGCAACACCCGAGGCCGTGGCGCAGGCCGGTGCCGAGGTCGACGAGGAGGTGGAACGCGCGGTCCTGTTGCGGTTGGACGACAGCCACCCGGACGCCCGCGAACAGATGCTGGCCGCCGCCGGCACGGTGGACCCCACCGCCCACGTCGATCCGCTACCCCTCCACGCCACCCACTCGGCGCTCGACAACATGAAACTCATGCTGCTCGCCGGCGCGATCGCCTGCCTGCTCATGGTCGTGGCGGGGGTGACGGTCGGGACGGTGGAACAGGTTCGCGAACGCCGCCGGGTGCATGCCGTCCTCACCGCGTTCGGCACCCGGCGCAGGACGCTCGTGGCATCGGTGCTGTGGCAGACGGCGGTGCCCGTGGCTCTCGGTGTGGTGACCGCGTGTGTGTTCGGCCTGGCCCTGGGCGCGCTCCTGGTCGGCGCGGCCGAGTTGCCGATGGATACCGACGCGGGTGAGATCGCGCTCCTGGTCGCGGCGGGCGCCGGTGCGGTCCTCGTGGCGACGCTGGTCACCGTGCCGCTCCTGCTGCGCACGATGCGCCCGGACGGGCTGCGCTCGGAGTGACCGGACCGGGTCCGGGGCCGGGATCAGGCCCCGGGCCCCTCGGTCGGCCTCGGTTCGCGCGGTTCGCCGCGCAGATACCCGGTGACGAGCCCGGACAGCAGAGCGCTCGCCGGCACCGCGACCGCGACACACGCCCACACCGGCCACTCGGTGAACGCGCCGAGCAGGGCGCTCGCGAGCAGGCACAGCACGATGGCGCGCGGCAGGCGTGACGCGGGGCGCGGCCGAACCGGGTGCATCGGCTGGGGCGGGGTGTCCATGGTGGCGGCTCCTTCGCCGTGAGGTGGTTCCACCATCATCCCCAGGTCGCGGTGTCGGGGTCCAATCCGTGGCGGCGGGCGTTGGCTTCGACGGTGTTCCACGGGGTCTTCGCCGGGCCGGACGTGCACGCGGGGCGCAGCTTCTCGCAGGCCTGCGCGATCTCCTCGACCTGGTCGAGCACGCAGGAAAAGCTCAGCGTCACCCCGGTGGTGCCGCCCACTGCACCGGGTTCGCGCTCGGGGACCAGGAGGACGTCCCGGAACGCCCACCTCCGCAAGTGGATGATCTGCCCCGGAACGGAGAAGAAGTCGAAGAACCCCAGATCCTCCGTCCAGAACTCGGCGGACCAGTCGAGGTCGGCCGTCTCCACGGTGGCGAAGGCGGGCATGCCGTAGAGGCCGTTGAAGAGCTCCGGCGGTGCGGCGCCGGGGGTCGGGTCGGCACGGGGCTCATGCTGAAGGCTGGGAAAAGGCCGGTTCCGTTGCTCATGGGTTCAGCCTGTGGCCTCACGCGGCGTGAGGGTCAAGGCCTCATTCCCGGGCGAGTGAACCCACGGGTGCGGGGAACCACTCCTCGTGTCGCACCGATTCCCCCGAACGGCGGCCTTCCCCGCGGGCCGGGCCCGCCTGGAGAGCAGGACATGTTCCGCATGCGCAAGGCGACCGCCGCCGACACCGCCGCCGTGGCCGACATGATCCGTGCGCGCTGCTCCTGGCTGGAGCACCGCGGCCTGCCGTCCCTCAGGGAGGACGCCGACGACCTCGCCGGTCAGGCCCGGCACGGGTTCATGTGGCTCCTGTGCACCGACCCCGGGAACTCCGCCGAACCGGAGGACGTCGTCGGCTGCACGACGGTGCTCGACCGCCCGGCCACCGAGGGCTGGGCCGAGGCGGAACGCGCCGGTGACGACGCGCTCCACCTCTTCTCCACCGTCACGCACCCCGAGTACCGGGGTCTGCGCCCGGGCGCCGTCATCTCCCGCTGGGCCGCACGCCAGGCCGCCCACCAGGGGCGGGCGTGGCTCCGGTTGAGCTGCGTCGGCCCGGAGCTCGCCCGTCACTACCGGGACCAGGGGTTCACGACGGTGCGGGAGTTCGCCACCGGGGACGACACCCTGTTCCTGCTGGAGTGTCGCACCGGCTTCGCCCCCTGACGCCGGTCAGAGGTTGCGCTCGGCCCACCGGCGCGGCCTTCATACCCGGACGGGTCGGCAAAGGCCGCCTTCCAGTTCTCCCAGGTACCGGCGACCGCGGATTCCGCCTCGTGCGCCTGGCCGGCCAGCGCCCGTGCGAGGGCGCCGGGGCCGTGCAGCAGGGTCTCCCCGGGGCCCGACGCACGTTCCGGCCGGGCACCGAGCAGGAAGGTGGAGGCCAGGACCCGGTGCCCGCCCATGACCCCCGGGACCTCGGCCGAGCCCGGACCGCGCAGGTCCAGGTCCTCCACCAGCACGGGCCGCCCGTCGACGCGGCCCTCCACCGACGATCGCAGTGGACCGCCGGCGGCCTCGTAGCTCCGGCCGAGCACCAGCGTCTCGTGGACCAGCGCGCGGCCGCTGCCGGCCACGTCGACCCGGGTCCGCCTGGTTACGTCGGCCCCGGCCGAGACCACGAACGGGGCGCTCCGCCACACCAGACAGCCGCCGTCGCCCACCCGGAGGTCGGCCCGCCAACTCGCGGGACCGGCACCCCGGGTGTCGTAAGCGACGACCCCGGACGGTTCGACCAACTCCAGCCACACACCCCGGCCGACCGTGATCTCCATCCGCAGGTGGTCCCCGGTCAGCAACAGCGCGTAGGTGCCCACCAGGGCCACGCGTGCGGTGTCACCGCGCACCCCGAGCGGCTGGGCGCGCAGGTACGTGCCGCCGGACAGATCGGTCAGGCGCACCCGGCCGCCCACGCGCTCCACGGTGATGCGGGCCGGAATCGATTCGTTGATCGACGACCGCTCACCCGTGCTCGTGACCGTGGTCCGCACCCTCGTGGGTGTGGGTCGTGCCGTCGGCGTGCGTGTGCGGCGCCATCGGACCGGGATCGCGCGGCACATGGATCCCTGCCCGGTGGTCGTCCAGTACCCGCAGGACCCAGGACGCCAGGGCCTTGACCGACACGTCGTCCTGCTGGCTCAGCGCCAGCACGGGGAGACCGCCCCGGGACTCCTTGGCGTCGGCGACCATGCGTTCGGCGTCGACACCCACGTGAGGGGCAAGGTCGGTCTTGTTCACAACGAGCAGGTCCGCCCGTTCGATCCCGGGCCCTCCCTTGCGGGCCACGTCGCCGCCGCCGGCCACGTCGAGACAGAAGATCTGGGCGTCGGCCAGCGCCGGGCTGAACGTGGCGGTGAGGTTGTCGCCGCCGCTCTCCACCACGACCAGGTCCAGCGGGGCGAACTCCGCCTCCATGTCCTCCACCGCGAGCAGGGTCGGGGTGACGTCGTCACGGATCGCGGTGTGGGGGCAGGCCCCGGTCTCCACAGCCTGGATGCGCTCCACCGGAAGCACACCGGCCGCGCGCAGCAGCCGGGCGTCCTCGTCGGTGTAGATGTCGTTGGTGACCACCGCCATGCTCACCTGTTCGGCGAGCTCCCGGCACAGGGTCGCGATCAGGGTGCTCTTGCCGGTGCCGACCGGCCCCGCGACACCCAGGCGCATGGCCCGGCGTCCCTCGGACGCGGTGGCGGGGGCGGTGTCGGTGTTCTGCTGTTCAGGCAACGAAGATCCTCCTGGTCCTGTTCTGTTGTTCGAGGGACCAACCCTCGATCTGTGGTGCGGTCCGGGCCGGCATGTCGTCGGCGCCGCGGACCGCGAGCGCCTCGGCGGCGACCTCCGCGATCACCGCCTCGGATCCGAGGACCCACCCGGCGGCGTCCACCGGGTCGACGGGGGCGAGTTTGAGGGCGGCCGAGGCCACCGTCTGGGCGTCGTCGTACAGGGCCACCCGGGCCGTCTCGTCCTCCGACGAACCCATGACCGCGGCGACGACCCCGAGCGCGACCGGCCGCTGCGGAGAGCGGTCCAGGTTGCGCAGGGCCTCGACCGCCGGGTGCTCGGGCCAGAGGTGGGAGGCCAGACGCACCAGCCCGCGCCCGAGCAGCCCCGAGATGTCGCGCAGGGGAGCGCTCGGCGACCGTGCCAGGAGCGCCTCGTGCCCGTCGGCCAGCGCCTCCGGGTCGACACCGGGGCCGCCGGGGGCGGACGTGCCCCCAGCCGCCCTGTGTGCGAGCACCGAGGCGGCCGTCTCCGTCAGCCCCACCGTGCGCAGGCGTGCCGCGATGTAGTCCGGGATCCGTTCGACCGCGAGGCCGTCGGCCAGCGCAGGTTCGAGCCCGGCCGAGTACGTGTGGCCTCCCACCGGCAGACGTGCGTCCGCCAGCAGCAGGGTGCCCAGTCGTGTGGTCACACGGTGTCCTAGAACATCGTGTACCGCTGCGCGAGCGGCACCTGGGCGGCTGGCTGGGGACGGACCGGTTCGCCGTCGATGCTGATCGCGAACGTCTCAGGGTCCACGTCGATGCGCGGCAGCGCCGTGTTGTTGGGCATGTCCGCCTTGGTGAGGTGCCGGGTCGGCCGCACCCCCACCAGACGGCGCCGCAGGTCCAGACGCTCGGCCAGGCCGTCCTCGATCGCCATCGGCGACACGAAACTGACCGCGAGGTCGGCCGCGGACGACGCACGCGCGGCCAGTGCCGGGCGCATCAGTACCGGCTGCGGTGCCGGAACGGCCCCGTTCGGGTCACCCAGCGGGGCCGCGACGACCGCACCGCTCTTGATCACCGCGGTGGGACGGATCCCGAAGAAGGCGGGGTCCCACAGCACGAGGTCGGCCATCTTGCCTGCCTCCACGGACCCGATCACGTGGTCGACGCCGTGCGCCGCCGCAGGGCAGACCGTGTACTTGGCGACGTACCTGCGCGCACGGGCGTTGTCGGCCGGAAGGTCGGAGGACAAGCGGCCGAACCGGTTCTTCATCACGTGCGCCACCTGCCACGTGCGGCAGATGAGCTCCCCGATACGGCCCATGGCCTGGGCGTCGGTGGAGGTGATCGAGATGGCGCCCATGTCCTGGAGGACGTCCTCGGCCGCCATCGTGGAGGCTCGGATCCGGGACTCGGCGAAGGCGAGGTCCTCGGGGACCCTGGGGTTCAGGTGGTGCACCACCAGGAGCATGTCCAGGTGCTCGTCCACCGTGTTCACCGTGTGCGGCAGGGTCGGGTTGGTGGACGCCGGGAGCACGTTCGCCTCACTGGCCGTGACGATGATGTCCGGCGCGTGGCCGCCGCCGGCTCCCTCGGCGTGGAACACGTGGATCCCGCGCCCGGCGATCGCGTCCAGTGTGTGCTGGACGTACCCGGTCTCGTTGAGCGAGTCGGCGTGCAGCGCCACCTGGAGGCCGAACTCGTCTGCGCCGCGCAGCGCCGCGTCGATCGCGGCCGGGGTGGCGCCCCAGTCCTCGTGCACCTTGTACCCGCCGGCGCCGGCCAGGGCGTCCTCGGCGAGCGACTCCCGGGACACGGTGCTGCCCTTGCTGAACAGCAGCACGTTCAGCGGGAAACGGTCCAGGGCACGGTGCATCATCGTCAGCGCGTGGGCGCCCGGCGTCACCGTCGTGGCCTTCGACCCCTCGGTGGGGCCGGTCCCGCCGCCGATCACCGTGGTGGTACCGGTGGTGAGCGCCTCGTGCATCTCGATCTCGCTGAGGAAGTGCACGTGGGTGTCGACCGCACCCGCGGTGAGGATCCTGCCCTCACCGGCGATCACGTCGGTGCCGGGACCGACCAGCAGATCCGGGTGCACCCCGTCCATGGTGTCCGGGTTCCCGGACTTGCCGACGGCGACGATGTGCCCGTCCCGGACACCCACGTCACCGCGGACGATGCCCCAGTGGTCCAGGACCACCGCGTTGGTGACCACCAGGTCGAGGGCGCCCTGGGACCGTGTGGTCGTGCCCTGGCCCATCGACTCCCGGATGGTCTTGCCGCCGCCGAAGACGGTCTCGTCGCCGCCGGCGGTGAGGTCCTGTTCGACCTCGATCCACAGGTCGGTGTCGGCGAGGCGGATCTGGTCCCCGACCGTGGGCCCGTACAGCTGGGCGTACTCACGGCGGTCGATGTGGCTCACGGGTGCTCCTCCGTCCCTTCGGGGTCGATGTCCTGGTCGGTGGAGCCGGCGGGCCGGTCCTCCGTCGGCACGACTTCGGCCGGATCGCCATCGTGCGCCCCGGCCCCGCTGACCCGTACGGGTGCGCCGGAGGCCCGGAGCGGTTCCGGGACGTCGGTGCCGGGAGTGCCGAACGGGACCACGGGGCGCGGCGGACGTTGCCCGGTACCGGAGAGTTCGCTCGGGTCGGCCAGTTGCAGGCCGGGGACGTGGCGCCGCCCGCCCAGCGCGACCAGGTGTACGGTGCGGCTCACCCCGGGTTCCAGCCGCACCGAGGTACCGGCGGGGGCGGCGAGACGGAATCCCCGGGCCCGTTCGCGGTCGAAGTCCAGCACGGGGTTGGCGTCGGGGAAGTGCAGATGGGAGCCCACCTGGACGGGGCGGTCCCCGGTGTTGACCACCACGAGGGACAGGTGTTCACGGTCCTCGTTGAGGTCGAGCGGGGTGGAACGTGTGCGGATCTCACCGGGGATCATTGGATCGGCTCCGTGATCGTGACGAGCTTGCGCCCGTCGGGGAAGGTGGCCTCCACCTGCACGTTCGGGATCATCTCCGGAACGCCGTCCATGACCTCCTCGCGCCGGAGCACGGTGCGGCCCTCGTTCATCAGCTCGGCGACGGTGGCGCCCTCGCGCGCTCGCTCGATCACCCAGCACGAGAGCAGGGCCACCGATTCGGGATGGTTGAGCTCGACCCCACGGCCGCGGCGGTCCCGGGCGATCATTCCGGCGACCGACAAAAGCAGTTTTTCTGTATCGGACGGGAGTAGATGCACGAATCACCTCTCACAGTTCTGAACGAGATCATTGTAAGACCTGATTCACTCGGAAAGAACGGCGTGAGAGCTTTGTCTCCAATTCGGCGCGGCCTCGGTCCGTGCTGTGCCGGGTTCGCAGCTTCCGTTGGTGAGTGCACGGATGCGCCTCGTATATGGGCAGGTCAGGATCGCAAGTTCGGTGATGTTTCGGTGACTGGGTGTCGCCGAGAGTGGGGCGGAAGTTCAGGCCCGTGTTCTCCACCCGGCCCGTTCGGCGTCTCCCCGAATTCTTGCCGAAGCGCCGGTGGCGGAGGTTTTTCCCTGCCGCTTTCTTCGTGGTTGTCGGGCCGGAATGTGAACCGCCCGGACCGCACGCGGTCCGGGCAGTGGCGAGGTCGCCGGAATCAGAGGTTGCGCTCGGCCCAGAAGGCCATCGCGTCGCGTACCCGGCAGGGCTGTTTCAAAGTCGGGGTTGTGAGACATCAGCACTGATCA
>NZ_ANBF01000128.1 GCF_000341025.1 Nocardiopsis salina YIM 90010
GCGAGACCGGGACCAACTAGACCGGCACCCGGCGGGTCGAGCGGGGGCCACCGACTCCACCAGGGCCAACCGGGGCAGCAGCATCCTCCGACTGCGCCGGGACAGCCAGAGCCACATCGAGCCACCCGCCCCGCTCTGCCACGATCCCCGCCCCGACCCGCCGGCCTTTCAGGAACCGGCCCTCTGGTTGTTAGTGCTCTTACGGGCACCGACACCGGCCTGTAGTGACAGTAAGAGCACTAACAACGCCGCAGAACCGGACACCCGCCACCCCCGGCCCCACAAGCAACCGGCCCCATGAGCACCCCCTCGTGAGCCACCACGAGTCCGGGGCCCGGGGGCCGCCCGCACACCCGTCACCCCTGACACTCAATGCCCCGCCGGGAGTGCGCGGGTCCGAGCAGTTCGCCGTCGCAGGAGCGAGCCACCGCCCGCACGCCGCAAACGTTGGTCGCAATGCGGCCACCCCAAGGGGTGGCAGTGGACCCCCGTTCCTTTGGGCTGCCAGGGGCCTCGGGGGTGAACAGGGGTTCGTCGATGCGGGTCGGGTCAGCCCGGCCAACAGGGCCGGAACGCACACCCCGAGGCGCCAGGGACCGACCCACCACCACACCCGCACCCTCCCGACAAGAGAACGAGACCGGGGGTGGCGCCGACGCGGGTTGCGAAACGGCCCGGCCGGGCTACGATCCCGACCCCCGACGAACCACCACCCCCGAGGCAACACCACAGAACAACCATTTCGACCACCCGAAGCACCACCCCGAAGGCCGCCCCGGCTCATCCTGAACCCGGAGCGGGCCCGACCGCGGGCAGGCGGCGGGCCTCAGCCCTGGCTGCGCGCGGGGACCGGGTCACCCTGACGGTCGTGCTCGCGGCCCAGAGCGATGGGCGCGGCCAGCCACTCGTCGCGCAGCCCGAAGGCGTCCACCAGTTGCACCGCGTACGGGCGCAGGCCCCGGCACAGTTCGTTGACGGCGGCGGTCACGGCCTTGGCACGCGCTGTGGACAGGCGCTCGTGCTCCAGGAACCAGGCCCGGTCGTCCTCGATCACCGACATCACGTAGAGGTCGCACACCCGGTTGAGGAGCTTGGCCGTGGAGGTGTCGCCGCACCGGTCGATGCCGGCCACGAAAGCCTCCAGCACCACGCGTTCCATGTGCACCCGGCCGGCTCGCAGCACGTGGTCCTGGGCGTGGTTGAAGACCTCGAATCCGTCGCTGCCGTCCTTCCTCGCACGGCGGATGCGCGAGGCCAGGCCCTCCACGACGTGCTTCTCGCGGTCCTCCATCAACTCCAGCTGCCAACCGCGGTTGTACAGGCTCGTGTTGCCGCCCCGGCCCGGCGCGGCTGCCACGAGCCGTTCGCTCAGCGGGACCGCGGCCGTGCGCTCGATGACCGTTTCGAAGACCTTGTTCGCCATGAACCGGGCCAGGCCCATCTGGTCGAGGTCGCCGAACGCGTCCTGGAAGTTGGTGAGGAGCCCCTTCGTGAGCTGCTGCAGCAGGACCGTGTTGTCACCCTCGAACGTGGTGAAGATGTCGGAGTCGGCCTTGAGCTGCGGGATCCGGTTCTCGGCCAGGTACCCGGCGCCACCGCAAGCCTCGCGGGCGGTCTGGATGGTCTCGGTGGCGTGCCAGGTCGACATCGCCTTGAGCCCGGCCGCACGCGACTCCAGCTCCCGCTGGTCGTGCGGGTCGCGCTCCTGGTCCCCGTACAGCTCGTGCAGCCGGGTGACCAGTTCCTCCTGGGCGAAGTGCAGCGCGTAGGAGCGGGCCAGCGCAGGCAGGAGCTTGCGCTGGTGTGCCAGGTAGTCCAGGATCCGCACCTCGCGCTCGGGCTCGCCGTCGGCGGCCGGTCGGGTGAACTGGCGGCGGGTGTCGGCGTAGCGCACCGCGATGCTCAGTGCGGCCTTGGCCGCACTGCCCGCGCCGCCGGCCACACTGATGCGTCCGCGGATCAGTGTGCCCAGCATCGTGAAGAAACGCCGGTTCTTGCTCTCGATCGGGCTGGTGTAGGCGCCGTCCGGGCCCACGTCGCCGTACCGGTTGAGCAGGTTGGTGCGCGGCACCCGCACCTGGTCGAACCACAAGCGGCCGTTGTCGACGCCGTTGAGCCCGGCCTTGGGGCCGCAGTCCTCGATGGTCACGCCCGGGGCCGCGCTGCCGTCGTCGTTCCTGATGGGGACCATGAGCGCGTGAACGCCGTGGTCGATCCCCGCGGAGTGCAGTTGGGCGAAGACCACTGCCATGCGTCCGTCGCGGGCGGCGTTGCCGATGTAGTCCTTGCGCGCCGACTCGTCGGGCGTGTGGACCACGAACTCCTCGGTCTTCGGGTCGTAGGTCGCGGTCGTGCGCAGGCTTTGCACGTCCGAGCCGTGCCCGGTCTCGGTCATCGCGAAGCACCCGGGGATGTCCAGCGACATCGCTCCCGGCAGGTACTCGTGGTGGTGGCGTTCGGTGCCCAGGGCGTTGATCGCCCCGCCGAACAGGCCCCACTGCACGCCCATCTTGACCATGAGAGAGAGGTCCGTGACCAGCATCTCGAAGGCCACCACGGAGGCGCCCACGTCACCGGAACCGCCGACCTCCTCCGGGAACCCGTAGGTCTGCATCCCCGTCTCGGCCAGCTTGGCGAGCCGCTCGGTGGTCAGGGCCCGATGGTCCTCCATCGACAGCCCGTTGACGGGGGCGAAGTCCTCGCCCTGGAGCAGGTCCCGTGCACGCTCGCGCACGTGGGCCCACCGTCCGTCGAGCAGCCCCCGCAGTTCGGAGTCGTCGGCTCGTAGCGGCTGTTCGGTCATGGTTGCGGTCCCCCTTCTTGCGCCTGTGCCCCAACGTTATGGGAGAGACGCGGGAGACGTCAGACCGCTACCTGCGGTGGTCGGTCCGGTGCGGGGGAGGGTACTGCTGTCCCGGCCCGCTGTGCGAGCTCGTCCAGCGACACCCCGAGAGTGTGTGCGATGGCCGCGACGGTGAAGAACCCGGCGCTGGGGATCCGCCCGCCCTCGATCTTGCGGAGGGTCTCGACCGAAATGCCCGCGCAGCGGGCCACCTCCACCATCGTGCGTTCGGCGCGCGCCTGCCGCAGCAGGGCGCCCAGGGCACGGCCGCGCTCGATCTGGTCTGCGCTCAGCGGTTCACGAACCATGCCGTGCAGTGTAACCCCGCCCGGGGCGACCGGGCCCGGGACGAACGGGCCCCGTTCAGGGTGCGCTAGGCAGAACGCTTCATGTCAAGCACGCGGGATCGACCGGCTCAGGCCAGGGCGGGCTCGATCAGGCGCACCACGCCGTCCTCGGCGTCCAATTGCGCCGGAACACCGAGCGGAACGGTGATCTGGGCCGCACAGTGTCCGAACTCCAGCCCCCACAGCACCGGAATCCCCAACGGCCCCAGGCGGTCACGCATCAACTCCGCGATCGTGCCCAGGTCCGGCGGGCAGTCGGTCCACGTCCCGAGCACGATCCCGGACACCCCGTGCATCCACCCGGAACGGATCAGGTGCGTGAGCATGCGGTCCAGGCGGGCCACGTCCTCGTTGATGTCCTCCAGCACCAGGATCCCGCCGGCTGCGGACGGACGGCTGTGCGGCGTGGCGAGACCGTCGTTGAGCAGGCTCAGGTTCCCGCCGAAGGTCACCCCTTCGACACGGCCCGGCACCAGGGCGTGCGCACCCGGGGAGGTCAGCACCGTGCGCGTTTCCGGAGCGAACAGCGTCGTGTGCAGTTCGTGCTGGGCGACCGCGTCACCCACGAAGTACTTGGTCCCCACCACCGGTCCGTGCACCGTGGCCACACCCAGCTCCACCGCGAAGGCCTCGTGCAGCGCGGTGATGTCGCTGAAGCCCACCAGCACCTTGGGGCCGGCCTCCCGCATCGCCCCGAAGTCCAGCAGATCGAGTGTGCGGTGCGCTCCGTCCCCGCCGCGGGCGCACAGGACCGCGTCCACGTCCGGATCGCACCAGGCCTCCTGCAGGTCCGCGGCCCGGTCGGCGTCGTGTCCGGCCAGGTAGGGCAGGGCCGGGTGCCGATCGCGCACGTGAGCACCCAGGCTCACCCGCAGGCCCCACCCGGACAGCACGGAAGCAGCAGCCTCCAACTGTCCCGGCGGTACCGGGCTGCACGGCGCCACCAGACGCACGCGGGAGCCCTCCGACAACCGGGGAGGTCGTTCCAGCACCGGCACACCCACCGGAGCCTGTCGCACCGTCCGTCCGTGTGCCGGTCTCGCCTGGGCACCGGCCGTCGTCTCGCCCATCCCTCACCCTTCGCCGGGCCCGCACCCCCTCCGGGCGCGGGCCGCCCTCTCGGTCCCGCCCGGTTCATGAACGCAGGAACGTGTCCAGGGCGCGCACCCCGAACCGCAGACCCTCCAACGGCACCCGCTCGTCGACCCCGTGCAACAGGCTCCCGTAGTCCCTCCNGCACTCGATGCCCAGGCGCGCGAAGACCTTCGCGTCGGTCCCCCCGGCCAGGCACACAGGGACGACGTACGCGTCCGGGTCGTGTGCCACCAACGCCTCTCGCAGCGCCGCGAAGTCGGGGGAGTCCACGGGGGCCGACACCGGCGGGGAGTGGTGTGCGAAGTCCCAGCCCACACGCTCCCCGGTGAGCTCGTCCATGGCCCGCGCGAACTGCTCCTCCGCGCCCGGCAGCACACGGCCGTCCACACCGCCGACCGCCTCGCCCGGCACCACGTTGACCTTGTACCCGGCCGAGAGCATGGTCGGGGCTGCGCTGTTGCGTACCGTCGGGCCGATGAGCGGGGCCGCCCGTCCGAAGCGCCCCACCAGTTCGGCGACGGCGGTGTAGGTGTCGGTGTCGCCCTGGACGCGTTCCACCTCCAGGGCGCGCGCGATCGCATCGATGGCCGCACGGGTGACCGGGGTCAGGTGCAGGGGCCACTCGTGCCGGTCGATGCGCGAGACCGCTTCGGCCAGGGACGTGACCGCGTTGTCGCGCGGGGGCCGCGAGCCGTGCCCGGCCGTGCCCTGCGCGCGCAGGTCCAGCCAGGCGCTGCCGCGCTCGGCCGCCCCCACCGGGTACAGGCGCACCGGGCGGCCCGACTCCGTAGCGGCGTGGATGGTCTCCCCGCCGCCCTCGCCGATGCCGACCGTGCAGCCCTCGAACAGGTCGGGGTGTTCGCGCACCAGGAAGTCCGCGCCGTAGTGGGCGCTGTCCTCCTCGTCTGCCACCAGTGCGATCACCACGTCGCGCCGCGGACGCAGGCCGTACCGGGCCCAGCGGCGCACGACCGCGATGACCTGCGCGACGGTGTTCTTCATGTCCACGGCGCCGCGCCCCCACAGGGCGGCTTCACCGGTGACCGGGCAGTTCGCGATCTCCCCGGAGAACGGCGGGACCGTCCAGTCTGCGGCGGCCGCCGGGACCACATCCAGGTGCCCGTGCACCAGCAGAGCTGGGGCGTCGGGGTCGGTTCCCGGGACGCGCAGCACCGTGTTGGCGCGGCGGGGCGCCGACTCCAGGACCTGGGGGACATGGCCGCCGATGCTCAGCGCCTCGGCGGCGAACTCGGCGACCCCGCGTTCGTCGCCGTCGCCCCCGCCGTTGTTGGTCGAGTCGCGCCGGATCAGATCCCGAGCCAGGTCGACGGCCTCGTTCCCGGCGTCGCGCAGTCCGGTCTCCGGGTCGGTCACGATTGCAGATGGGTGGCCCACGGCTCGGCCTCGCTCTCAGACGGATCCACCCCGGGCGGCGGGTGCACTGCCGCCGGTACCGGGGTCCTACGCTCTGGTCGGACTCGGTCCGGGCGCATTCGGTTCACCACCCACGGTCGGCCGGGGCGGTCCCCTCCGCGGGCCCGGACCCCAGTCCTACCCGTAGCGCTCTTCCATCGCCTGCGAGACGAGCGTGGCCAGCGCCTTGAAACAGCGGATCATCTCGTAGGCGTTCGGGGCCTCGTACCGAACGGTGCGGACCCCGGTGCGTTCCACACCCGGCACGAGCGCGGCGGCCTGGGCCAGGTGTGCGGAGTCGGTCTCGACCTCCAGCAGCATCGGGCGCGGCGCGGCGGGCTCCACCGCCCCGGCCAGGTCCATCGCGCTGCGGGCGGCCGCGCCGATCGCGGCGGCCGTGCGCGCGGGCGGACGGCAGCGGGCGGCGTAGCGGCTCACATGGTCCTTGACCGCGACCTTGCGGGCGTCCGGTGCGTAGGTCTCGGCGTCCTCGCACGCGCGGTCGTCGCCGGTGACCAGCACGACCGGGGTGCCGAACTCGGCGACCACGGCCGCGTTCAGGTGCCCCTCGCTCGCGGGCGCCCCGTCGAGCCACACACCGGTGATGGCGTTGGGCAGGTAGGTGTGGGCGAGCACGCCGTCCTCGCCGGCGCCGCAGTGGTAGCCCAGGAACACGATGCCGTCGACATCGCTGGCCTGGACCCCCTCGACCATGGAGAGCTCCTTGTGGCGGCCGGTGATCATCGTGGCGCGCTCGTCCAACCCCTCCAGGAGCAGGTTGCGCATGGTCGCGTGCGCCTCGTTGACGAACACCTCGCTCGCCCCGCCGTCGAGGAGCCCCCCGATCGCGGCATTGACGTCGCTGGTGAACATGGACCGGCAGCGCTGCCACTCTTCCGTGCCCGGCTCGCAGTCGGCGGGCCCGGTGACGCCGGTGGCGCCCTCCATGTCGGCGGAGATGAGGATCTTCACGCGCACGACCCTACGCGGGCGTGCGCGTGAAGACCATGGATCCTGCGAACCGGCCGGTTCCGGCCCCGTGGACACGAACGGCCCCGGGCAGAGCCGGGGCCGGAAGGTGCGAGCGGGGTTGTCAGGGCAGCGTGAGGATGTCCGCGCCGGACTCGGTGATGACCAGCGTGTGCTCGAACTGCGCGGTCCACTTGCGGTCGGCGGTCACGGCGGTCCACCCGTCGTCCCACAGGTCGTACTCAACGCCGCCCAGGGTGATCATGGGTTCGATCGTGAAGGTCATGCCCGGTTCCATGACCGTGGTCGCACGCGGATCGTCGTAGTGCGGCACCACCAGGCCCGAGTGGAACTCCGGACCCACGCCGTGGCCGGTGAAGTCGCGCACGACGCCGTAACCGAACCGCTTGGCGTAGGACTCGATGACCCGGCCGATCACGTTGAGCTGCCGGCCGGGGCGGCACGCCTTGATGGCCCGCATGGTGGCCTCCTCGGTGCGCTCCACCAGCAGGCGGTGCTCCTCGGAGACGTCGCCGCACAGGAACGTGGCGTTGGTGTCGCCGTGTACACCGTCCTTGTAAGCGGTGATGTCGATGTTGACGATGTCGCCGTCGGAGAGAACGGTGTCGTCGGGGATGCCGTGGCAGATGACCTCGTTGAGGGAGGAGCACAGCGACTTCGGGTAGCCCTTGTACCCCAGGGTGCTCGGGTAGGCGCCGTGGTCCAGCAGGAACTCGTGGCCGATGCGGTCGAGCTCGTCGGTGGTCACGCCAGGGCGGACGTTCTTGCCGATCTCCTGCAGGGCCTGACCGGCGATGCGGCCGGCCTCGCGGATGCGCTCGATGGTCTCCGGGGTCTGGATGTCGCCGAGGACCCCCTCGACGGGCCGTTTGCGGCCTACGTACTCCGGCCGGACGATGTGCGAGGGGACCGAACGTTGTGGCGAGATGCGCCCAGGTACCAGCGGAGTAGTCATGGACACGAATTGTAGTTCGTGTGCGGCGGCCGCGGGGCTCTCGCGAGTGTGGCGTGAGAGGCTTCGGACGGCCCCCGGCGGGCATGCTCCGCCCGGGGAACCCGACAGCCATGCAACAGGAGGCCGACATGGGTGACGTACTGGACGGCGACTGGTGGTACTGCCTCAAGCACAACCGGGTCGAGCACGGCGCCGGATGTCCCAACAAGCAGCGCATGGGTCCCTACCCGGACGAGGCGACGGCGGCGAACGCGTTGGACATCGCCGCCCGCCGCAACGAGCAGTGGGACGAGCAGGACGAGGCCGAGCGCGACTCGTGAGGGTCCGGGCCGCTGGATGCCGCTCGGGGACGCCCGTGGCAGGATCGCGTCATGACTACGACCGAAGACAGCCCCCGGGCCGACGTCGCCGCGGCGTCCGTCGCGGTCCTCGGCGGTACCGGTGACCAGGGCCGGGGTCTGGCCCGCCGCCTGGCCCTGGCCGGCAACACCGTCTACCTGGGTTCCCGCAAGCCCGAACGTGCGCAGCAGGCCGCAGCCGAGCTCGTGGAGGGCGAGTCCTCCGCGATCGACGTGCGCGGCCTCGACAACACGGCCGCCGCGGCCGCGGGCGACATCGTGATCGTCGCCGTCCCGTGGGACGGCCACCGCGAGCTGCTGCAGGGGTTGGTCGAGCCCCTGGCCGGCAAGATCGTCGTGGACTGCGTGAACCCCCTCGGCTTCGACGAGCGCGGGCCCTTTCCACTGGAGGTCGAGGAGGGCAGCGCCGCCCAGCAGGCCGAGCAGATCCTGGTCGACAGCCGTGTCACCGCCGCCTTCCACCACGTCTCCGCGCGCCTGCTGCTCGACCCGGACGTCGACGAGGTCGAGCTCGACGTGCTCGTCCTCGGTGAGGACCGCGCCGCCACCGACACGGTGCGCGAGCTCGCCGACCGCATCCCGGGTGTGCGGGGTGTCTTCGGCGGACGCCTGCGCAACGCCCACCAGGTCGAGGCGCTCACCGCCAACATCATCGCCGTCAACCGCCGCTACAAGACCCACGCCGGGATCCGCATCACCGGTCTCTGAGGGATGCGGTCCGGGCCGCTCGCACGTGTGCCCCGCCCCCGGGACCGGGGACGGGGCACACACCGGGTGGCCGGGTCGGTCAGCTCACCCAGCCCTTGACCTTCTCCACCAGCGCGGCCGGGTTCTCGCCGACGGGGGTGACGTTCAGCTGGGTGACACCGGCGGCGCGGAAGGCCTCAACGCGCTCGCGCACGTAGGACTCCGGGCCGACCATGTTGGTCAGCTCCACGAACTCCTCCGGCACCGCTGCCGCGGCCTCGTCCTTCTTGCCGTCGAGGTAGAGGTCCTGGATCTTGGCGGCCGCCTCCTCGAAGCCGTACCGCTGGGCCACCGTGTTGTAGAAGTTCTTGCCCTTGGCGCCCATCCCGCCGACGTACAGGGCGATCATCGGGCGCATGAAGTCCAGGAGCTTCTTGGTGTCCTCGCCCTCGCCGATTGCGAGCATGCCGCCGGCGGTGACCTCCAGCTCGCCCAGGGACGGGTCGCGCTCGGCCTTGCCCGCGGCCAGCGGCTCGGCCCAGACGCGGTCGGCCAGCTCCGGGATGAACAGGTGCGGGAGCCAACCGTCGGCGATCTCGGCGGTCATCGCCACGTTCTTCACGCCCAGGGCGGCCACGTGGATGGGGATCTCGGCGCGCACGGGATGGTTGATGATCTTCAGGGGTTTGCCCAGGCCCGTGCCCTGGTCGGTGGGCAGCGGGAGCTGGAAGGCCTTGCCGTCGTGGGTCAGGCGCTCCTCGCGGGCCCAGACCTTGCGGCAGATCTCGATGGTCTCGCGGGTGCGGGTCAGCGGCTTGCTGTAGGGGATCCCGTGGAAACCCTCGATGACCTGCGGTCCGCTCGCGCCCAGCCCCAGGACCGCGCGCCCGCCGGAGATGTTGTCCAGGCCCGCGGCTGTCATCGCGATGAGAGTGGGGGTGCGGCTGTACAGGGGCAGGATCCCGGCCGCGATGCGCACCCGCTCGGTGCGTGCGGCGATGTAGCCCATGAGGGTGGGGCTGTCGAAACCGTAGGCCTCGGCGACCCAGACGGTGTCGAGGCCGGCCTTCTCGAGTGCGACCACGGAGTCGGCGGCCGCTTTCGGGTCGCCGTCGTACTGGAGCTGCGTCGAGATACGCATGTGCTTCGTCCCTTCCTGAGGGCGTTCCCGCGGCGCCCGGGGCCCGTGCACCGGCCGCTGCTCGGTCTCGAGTCACTGTACTACCGAGTATCGTTCGGATTGTTGCCTGAGTCACAGGAGGTGCGCGTCCTGCCGGCCCTGCCCGTCCGATGCCCCGTCACGGGTACGGGCACGCGGCAGGGGCGGGGCACACTCGCCCCGCCCCTGTGTTCGCATCGGGGACCTCAACCGCTGTAGGAGTGCTGGTCCTCGGGGAAGCTGCCCTCCCGGACCTCCTCGGCGTAGGTCTCGGCCGCATCGCGCAGCGACGCACGCAGATCGGTGAAGGTCTTGACGAACTTCGGGGTCCAGTCGCTCAGACCGGCCATGTCCTGCCACACCAGCACCTGCGCGTCGGTCGATGCGCCCGCGCCTATACCGACCGTCGGGACACCCAGCTCCTCGGTCACGCGTGCGCCCAGGTCGGCCGGGACGGCCTCCAGCACGACCGCGAACGCACCCGCGCGCTCCATCGACCGGGCGTCCTCGAGCAGCTGGTCGGCGGCCTCACCTCGGCCCTGCACCCGGAACCCGCCGAGGGTGTTGACCGACTGCGGGGTCAGCCCCACGTGCGCCATGACCGGAACCCCGGCCCTGACCAGCAGCTCGACCTGCGGAGCGACCTCCGTGCCGCCCTCGAGCTTGACCGCCTGGGCCCGGCCCTCCTTCATGAAGCGGGTCGCGGTCTCCAAGGCCTGCTGGGGCGAACCCTCGTAGGAGCCGAAGGGGAGGTCGGCCACGACCATGGCGCGCTGGGTGGACCGGGCAACCCCCGCCACCAGGGGCAGGAGCTCGTCGACCGAGACGGGCACGGTCGTGTCGTAGCCGTAGACGACATTGGCGGCCGAGTCGCCCACGAGAAGGACGGGGATGCCCGACTCGTCGAAGATCCGGGCGCTCATCGCGTCGTAGGAGGTCAGCATGGGCCAGCGTTCCCCGTGCCCCTTGGCCGAGGCCAGGTCGCGCACGGTCACACGCCGGTTCGTGACCCCGCCGTAGAGGGCGGTTCCTCTCGAGGGGGCCTGGGATGTGGTGTTCATGTGTGATCGTTCCTTACGTGTCCTCGAGGCACCTCGTGGGTGTCCCCGGGCGTTGTGGACGATTGTTGTGGCCGCGCGGAACGCGGTGACCGCATCATCGCACGGTGCGTTCCGGGCGCTCCCTGTCGGGTGGAACCCCGATACCGCTTCGGTTCATCCCCGCAGCGCGTGCGCCCGCGGATGTGTGACGGACGTGTCCCGTGGGGCAGCGGTGGTGCTCTCGCGGCATACCGGTCGGTGCAGCCCCGGGTAGGGTCACAGGGCATTCACGCAGATCGAGGGACGGTGACGTGGACCGAGAGACAGCTCATCGCCGCAGGTGGGGAGCGCTCACCGTGCTCATCATCTGTCTGCTGGTACTCGTGGCCGACAACACGATCCTCAACGTGGCGCTGCGTGTGCTCTCCGACCCCGAACAGGGGGTGGGTGCGAGCCAGGCCCAGCTGGCGTGGGCGATCAACTCCTACACCCTGGTCTTCGCCGGGCTGCTGTTCACCTTCGGGGTGCTCGGCGACCGGTGGGGGCGGCGGCGACTGCTCGCCTCCGGGTTGTTCGTGTTCGGTGTGGCCTCGGCGCTGTCGGCCTACTCCCAGAGCCCCGAACAGCTCATCGCAGCTCGCGCCGCGATGGGGTTCGGGGCGGCGATGGTCATGCCGCAGACGCTGTCGATCATCACCGACGTGTTCCCGTCCGACGAGCGCCCTCGCGCCATCGGGATCTGGGCCGGGGCGGTCGGGCTGGCTCTGGCGATCGGTCCCACAGCCGGCGGCCTGCTGCTGGAGAACTTCTGGTGGGGTTCGATCTTCCTCATCAACGTGCCCTTCGTCCTGGTGGGGCTGTCGCTGATCTTCGTGCTCATCCCGGAGTCGCGCGACGAGAACCCCGGACGCCTGGACCTGGTCGGGGTCCTGCTGTCGATCCCGGGCCTGGTGCTGCTCATCTACGGTGTCATCACCGCGGGGGAGCGGGCCTCGCTGACCGATCCCGACGTGGTCGTGGCGCTGTTGGGCGGGCTCGGGGTGCTCACACTCTTCGTGCTGCACGAGAAACGGGTGGACGACCCCTCGCTCGACGTGCGCTTCTTCCGCGACCCGCGGTTCAGCGTCTCCATCGCCGTGATCCTGCTGCTGTTCTTCAGCATGGCCGGGATCATCTTCTTCATGAGTTTCTACTGGCAGAGCGTGCGCGAGTTCAGCCCGCTCGTGGCCGGTCTGCTCGTGCTCCCCTCGGCGGTGGGGCAGATGATCTTCGCGCCGCTGAGCCCGACCCTGGTGCGCAAGGCTGGCCCGCGTTCCGTGGCGGCCGGCGGCATCGTCGCCGTGTGCTGTTCGTTCGTCTTCTTCGCGGTGATTCAGCAGGACACTCCGATCCCGCTGATCATGCTGTTCTTCTTCGTGCAGGCGGCGGCGATGGCGACGGTGCTCACCCCTGCCACCGACGCGATCGTGTCCTCGGTTCCCCCGGGCAAGGCCGGCGCGGCCTCGGCCGTGCAGAACACCGCCCGCCAGATCGCCACCGCGCTGGGGGTGGCGGTGCTGGGCGCGGTCATCTCCGTGCACTACCGGTCGGCCCTCTCGCCGGAGCTGCAGCGTGTCGCCGCCGAGGAAGGAGTACCCGAGGAGCGGGCCCGGACGGCGGGGGAGTCGATCGAGGCGACCATGACCCTGGTCCGGGAGCTCGGTGATGCGGGGCGGGTGCTCGTCGCCCCGGCCAAGGAGGCGTTCGTCTCGGGCATGCACCTGGCGGCGCTGGTCTCGTTGGCGTTCGGGCTCGTCGGGCTCGTCGTCGTGCTCATCTGGCTGCCGCGTTCCTCCGGGGGCGGCGGCGAACGGGGTGAGCGCGGTCGCGGTCCCGGAACACGTTCGGGGTGAAGCGGTCCGCGTACTCGGAGGTCGGCCGCACTCGGCGACCCGGGCGACGCCCCGGCCGGTCTGACCCTTCGTGAGCAGGAAGTCCTCGTGCATCTGGCCGCGGGCGGGACCAACTGGGAGATCGGGGAGGCGCTGTTCATCTCCCCGAAGACGGTGAGCGTGCACATGAGCAACCTGATGTCCAAACTCGGCGTCACCAACCGCAACGCCGCCGCGGTCCGGGCCCGCGGCCTCGGTCTCACCTGACCGGAACGGCAGGCCGGGGTCACCCGGTGCCCAGGGCCGGAGCGATCCGCTCATGCAGCACCTGCTCCAGCACGTTCCCCGTCGGTCCCCGCACCGCAGCGCACGACCGCGCGCAGTAGGTCGATTCTGCGATCCAATATGCACCCATGGTCACAGGTTCCGTGCACAACTGTGCGATGGACGTCAATGGTCTGACCGGCACAGCATGGGAGCGGGGCCCGGACCGCCGCCGGGATCCGGGCCCCGCTCCTGGCGGGTCCGTCGACCATCCACGACTTCCGGAGGTGTGCATGTCCTCGACGATGGCCTTGGCGGCCGCCGTGCTGTTCGGGCTCTCCCACTTCCTCAACGGCGTCCTCGCCAAGCGGGGATCGGGCCTGCGTGTGGCCGTGTACTCCCAGCTCGGGGGCGCCGCCTTCTTCGCCGCGGCCGCGCTGTGCACCGACACCGCCCGGCCGAGCGGTCCCGAACTGGCGTGGGCCACGGTCTCGGGCGTCGGCGCGGGCATCGGCGTCTGCGCGCTCTACGAGGGGGTGCGCCGGGGCGGGGTCTCGGTGGTGATCCCGCTCTCGGGCCTGTTCTCGGTCTCCCTGCCCATGCTCGGAGCGGTCCTGCTGCTCGGCGAACGCCCCGGACACGTGACCCTGCTGGCCCTGGCCGGGCTCCTGCCCGCGATCTGGCTGCTGACCTCAGCGGGGCGGCCCGGCCCCGGAACCGGGTCCACCACGGCACGCGGCGCCGCCCTCGGCGTGGTCGCGGGTGCGGGGTTCGGGCTCCAACTCCATGCGCTCGCCCACATCGGCCCCGGCGGCACCGCCGCGGCCCTGCTGGTGGGACAGGCGGCCTCGCTCCTGGTCCT
>NZ_ANBF01000129.1 GCF_000341025.1 Nocardiopsis salina YIM 90010
CGCCTACGTGCTGGCCACCCACGGGGCGCTGGTCGGGGCGGTCGTCGTGGTGGTCGCGCTGTACCCCGTGATCCCCGTCCTGCTCGGGGTGGCGCTGCTCGGTGAGCGGCTCGCGCCCCGCCAGCTCGCGGGGTTGGCCCTGGCCGCGCTCGTCGCACCCCTGCTGTCGGTGGCCTCGCCCTGAGCGAATGGGGCCACCGGGCGCTCAGCGGCGCGAGGAGCCGTCGGCGGTGGTCAGCCGGGCCACCGAGGCCTCCACGTCCACGGCGTTGCGCGGCTGGTTGTAGGGGAGCTTGGACAACGCCATCGCCATCCCGCACGTGTTCGTCACCGCCGCGAAGGTCAGCCCGGCGCCGATGAAGGCGGCCACCCACACCGCCGGCTGCCACACCAGGCTCAGCAGCACCGACACGAGGACGATGCTGCCGGCCACCAGGCGTACCTGGCGTTCCAGGGCCCAGCGCTCCTTGCCGCGTACGACCGGTGCGCCGTCAGCCTCCCAGGCGTTCATGCCGCCGGTCATCACGGAGGCGTCGGCGAACCCGGCTCCGGCGAGCCGGTCTCGGAACTGCTCGGCACGGGGCCCGGCCTGGCAGACGAGGACCATCGGGCCGCGGGCGCCGGCGGCGAGATGCTCCAGGTGCGGGTCGGCCTGGCCCAGGGGCAGGTTCACGGAGCCGTCGATGTGGGAGCTCTCGTACTCGGCGGGCGTGCGCACGTCGACCACGAGGGCGTCGGGGTCTTGCTCGAGGAGGGCGCGCACGGAAGGGACGTCGGTGTTGCTGCTGGTCATGCGAGAACTCCGGTTTTGGATAGACGGGCTGGAAAGGCGGGCGGGGGACGTGTACGGGCTCTGGAACCCCGGGGGGTATCCGAGGGTACACGTTCCCCCGGATCACGAACGGGTCAGGCGGCGAGCATGCGGTAAGCGTGGAACCCGCCCACGAGGTCGGCCACCTGCGAATGCCCCTGCGCGCGCAGGTGGCTGGCGGCGACGCTGGAGCGGTACCCGCCGGCGCAGTGCACGACGACCGGCCGGTCGGTGGGCAGCTCCCCACCGCGTTCGGGCAGGTGGGCCAGCGGGATGTGCACCGCACCCTCGATGAACCCGCCCTCGCGTTCGGCCGAACCGCGCACGTCCACCACCACGGGTGCGTCCTCGCCCTCGAGCATGCGGGCGAGCTCGGCGGCCTCCACACGCGGGGCGCGCTCCACCTCGTCGGGAACCGAGGCCATGACGGCCTCGGGGCGCTCCAGGTACCCGGCGACGGTGTCCAACCCCACGCGGGCCAGGCGGGTCACGGCCTCCTGCTCCTGCCCGGCGGCGGCCACCACCAGGATCTGCGACCCCGGCTCGACCATCATCCCGGAGGTCTCGGCGAAGCGCCCGTCAGTGCCCACGTTGAGCGCACCGCGCAGGTGACCGGCGGAGAAGGACTGGTGGTCACGGGCGTCGACGACCACCGCACCCTCGGCCCGCAGGCGCAGGAACTCCTCCGGGGCCAACGGCCGGGCCAGTGCCTCGACGTCGACCGGGGCGCGGTCCTGTCGGTTGCGGGCGGCGTCGTAGGAGAAGTAGGCCGGGATCGCCTCCTGGCCCTCCCGTACAAGCTCCACGAACTCCGCCTCGCTCATCGGCTGCACCGCGTAGTTGGTGCGCCGCTGGTCGCCGATGGTGGACTGCCGCTCGGTCGAGATGTTCTTGCCGCACGCCGAACCGGCGCCGTGCCCGGGGAAGAGCCGGGTGGCGTCGGGCAGGGCCATGAGCTTGTTGTGCACCGAGTCGTAGAGCATCGGCGCGAGCTTCTCGGGGGAGTGCCCGAACGAGGCAGCCAGGTCGGGGCGGCCCACGTCGCCGATGAACAGGGCGTCGCCGGTCAGTACCCCGTAGGGCACTGCGTCGCCGCCGCGCTCGTACACGACGAGGCTGATGGACTCGGGCGTGTGGCCGGGGGTGTGCAGGACCTCCACCTCGACCTCGCCCAGCGTGATGCGCTCGCCCTCGGCCAGACCCCGGAAGGCGAACTCCGCCTCGGCGGTCTCCCCGTAGCCGATCCAGGCGCCGGTGCGTTCGGCGATCTCGAAGTGCCCGGAGATGAAGTCCGCGTGCAGGTGGGTGTTGATCACCCCCACGACGTCGAGGCCCTGGTCGCGTGCGTCGTCGAGGTACTCGTCCACGTCGATGCGCGGGTCGACCACGACGGCCTTCCCGGTGGTCTCGTCGCCGATGAGGTACGAGGCCTGCGAGAGGCAGTCGAGGTAGTACTGGGTCAGGATCATGCTCGCGCTCCTTCGTGGTCGTTTTGAACCCCTGGGGGTATCCGGAGGGCATAAGAACCCCCGGGGGTATATGGTGCACAGAGGGGGACTCCGGCGCCGGCCCGGTCAGGCCAGAGCGAGGAAGAGCTTCTCCAGCTGCTGCTCGGTCATCTCCGGCTCCTCGCCGCGTTCACGTGCGGCGTTGCAGTGGCGCAGACCGCTGGAGACGATCTTGAACCCGGCCCGGTCAAGGGCGCGCGAGACCGCCGCGAGCTGCTGCAACACCTCGGTGCAGTCCTCGCCCTGCTCCATCATGTCGATCACGCCGGCCAACTGCCCCTGCGCCCGTCGCAGGCGGGTCAGGGCGTCGCCGACCATCTCCGGCCTCAGCTCCATCGGTCATCACCTCACCGGCGCCAACATACCCCCTCCCGTATGCATTCCCGCGGGGGCGTGCGGTCGGCCACGCCGTGCGTGGCCGACCGGGTCAGATGCGCCCGTCGCCGCAGTCGACGTAGTCCTCGATGCTCTCGAGGTACTCGGCCTGGGTCTCGTAGGTGTCCTCGAACTCGTCGACGTAGGCCGTGACGAAATCCCATGCGTTCTCAACTGTGGCGCACCAGGTCACCTCGCTATAACGCATGAAAGTCTCGAAAGGGCCGTCGAGCCAGTTCAGGTTTCCACTCCGCACTGACCATTCTGTCTTGTCAAATTCGCCGTCGACGATGGCTTCGACGATTCCATCTTTCCCGTGTTCAATGCCCTTGGAGAGTGCCGTACCGACAACTGGAATTTTCTCTGAGAGATTTCCAGCCTCAGTTACGAAAATTCCTGTAACTTCTTCCTCTCGATCGACTTGCTCGCCAAGGTCCTGGTATCGACTCTCCGATTCCATCTTAAGCGAATGATCAAACAGGCCTTGGAGTGTGCCAGATCCGCGCGAGGTCTCGGCGCTGGCTCCGCCGCCCAGAAAGGTAGCAGATTCCATCTGATGATAAAGATCAACGGTTTCTGCTGCCTCGACTGCAGTTTCATCATTGCCCATCAAGAACTGCATGAATGTAGCTCGTTCTTCGGTGCCCATTTGGATGAATCCATCGCTATGGCGGTATTGCCC
Organism: Nocardiopsis salina YIM 90010; assembly: GCF_000341025.1. Taxonomy (GTDB): domain Bacteria; phylum Actinomycetota; class Actinomycetes; order Streptosporangiales; family Streptosporangiaceae; genus Nocardiopsis; species Nocardiopsis salina. The sequence continues at coordinate 3,377 of NZ_ANBF01000129.1, forward strand.
GATGCCTTGCGTGAATTGATCGTTCGTGTCGTAAACGTCGCCATTGGCGAAGCTGTAAACATGTGCATCAAACATGTCGCTCAGGCTGTGTGCAAGCTCAATATTGTATTGCGTGAAAGAGGCATTCTGGTATTCATTGCCGCCCTCCTTGAGATGAGTTCCCGTGTTCATCAGCTTTTCCGGCATATCATCGTCAGTGATGGTTTCCATGAATCCTGCGAATCCACGTCCAGCGCGACTTGACTCTTGATAGTCGTCGCTGTCGAGGTCTTCGGAGAGCCAGTCGGTGAACTGGCTGACGGTCTCACCCTCGTCATTCCACCGGTGCGTGAAGAGCCCTTCGAAGGCCTGTTCACGCTGACTGTCGTCGATGTCGACACCGAGCTCGGGGTTGTGATGGGTGCCTGTGAGCATGAAGTAGTTGGCATCCTTGTTTCGCGATGCCACATCCACGAGCGGATACATCTGAGCGTCGGTCAGGGCGTGATCATCCCCTGAGTCGCCCCAGTAGTTCGCGTACGAACCCGTGGAAAGAGCCAGGTTGGTCGACAGGCCATAGCCGCCTTGGAGGTCGTCCGTGGTCTGACCGAACATCTGGGAGAGGGCCCTGGCCTCATCCATGTAAAGATTTCTGTGGGGGTTTCGGTGAGGGCTGGAGGTCAGGACTTGAGTTCTTCCAGGGCCTCCCAGGGGCGCTCGAAGTCCTCCTGGCTCTCCACATCCGTCTCTGCAGTGTGTGCCGCGCCGTCCTGAATATGGTCTGCGATGTCGAGGCCATGGTTCTGCACGTCGATGAAATCCTGGGAATGATTTTCCTTGAAACTGCGGAACCCAGAAGCAACGTCATCGTGGCCGGCGTCCGTGGCCGCGTCGTCCACGAGCATGTCGAACATGTCAGCGAGGCCGGCCATGGCGGTCGCGAGCGCTTCCGCGTACTCACCGCCCTGCATTGACTCGATGGGATTGGCGCCGGTGCCGTCGCTCATCGTTCCTCCCTGGGGATCGATAGGAGAAGGGGAGATCAAGGATATAGCAGGCGAAGGGGTGTGATTCGCGCTCTTCGAACTGTCCGGTGGAATGTCTTCGTTGTGTCCAATGTGAGAACTAGGCGTCCACACTCAATATCGGGCGGTTCGCCCCCCCAGGTCGTTCGAAATGTGCCTGTTCGGGTGATGGCACTGTGCTGTACGTCGGCGTGGGCGGCTTTCTGTCATCCGGAGGACAGGGGGCGCCTGGACGAGAACTTGGACTGTGGCGTCCAACACACCTTCCCGGTGGCTGTTCAGGCCTACCCGTCGCCGCAGTCGACGTTGTCCTCGATGCTGGCGTTAGTCCTTGGGGCCAGGGCAACTGTTTGTTCTCTCATGGCCCATCGCTCTCCAACGGGGCGTTCGGGCAGGAATGCCGGGTTCATGACAAGGCCCCCGGACACAGGTCGGCCCCCGTCCTCCGGACGGGGGCCGAGGCCGGGGTGTGCGCTGCTCCTTACAGGGTCGGCAGATACCGCTGCAGCTCGTACGGGGTCACCTGGCGGCGGTAGGAGTTCCACTCCGCCTTCTTGTTGCGCAGGAAGAAGTCGAAGACGTGCTCGCCCAGCGTCTCGGCGACCAGCTCGCTGTTCTCCATGATGCGCAGCGCCTCGTCCAGGCTCTGCGGCAGCGGGCGGATGCCCATCGCACGCCGCTCGGCGTCGGTCAGGGCCCACACGTCGTCCTCGGCGCCCGGGGGCAGCTCGTACCCCTCCTCGATGCCCTTGAGGCCCGCGGCCAGGATCACCGCGTAGGCGAGGTAGGGGTTGCACGAGGAGTCCAGGGAGCGGATCTCGATCCGGCTCGAGTTGGACTTGCCCGGCTTGTACATCGGCACCCGCACCAGAGCGGAGCGGTTGTTGTGGCCCCAGCAGATGTAGGCAGGGGCCTCGCCGCCCGCGCCGGCGGAGGCGGCGGGGTCGTCCCACAGCCGCTTGTAGGAGTTCACCCACTGGTTGGTCACGGCCGCGATCTCGTCGGCGTGCCGCAGGAGGCCCGCGATGAAGCCGCGCCCGACCTTGGAGAGCTGGTAGTCGGCGCCCGGCTCGTAGAAGGCGTTCCGGTCGCCCTCGAACAGCGACAGGTGCGTGTGCATGCCCGAGCCGGGGTACTCGGTGAAGGGCTTGGGCATGAAGGTCGCGTAGACCCCCTGCTCCATCGCCACCTCCTTCATCACGAGCCGGAAGGTCATGATGTTGTCGGCGGTGGTGAGCGCGTCGGCGTAGCGCAGGTCGATCTCCTGCTGGCCGGGACCGCCCTCGTGGTGGCTGAACTCCACCGAGATGCCCATCGCCTCGAGCATGTTGATGGCGTTGCGACGGAAGTCGTGCGCGCTGTTGTGCGGCGTGTGGTCGAAGTACCCGCCCAGGTCGTTGGGCTCGGGGAATTCCCCGTGCTCGGGCATCTTCTTGAGCAGGTAGAACTCGATCTCGGGGTGCGTGTAGAACGTGAACCCGAGGTCGGAGGCCTTGCCGAGCTGGCGCTTGAGCACGTGCCGCGGATCGGCGGGCGAGGGCGAACCGTCGGGCATCAGGATGTCGCAGTACATGCGCGCGGTCCCGTGCGGCTCGTTGCGCCAGGGCAGGGGCTGGAACGTCGAAGGGTCGGGCTGGGCGAGCATGTCGGCCTCGTAGACGCGCGCGAATCCCTCGATGGCCGATCCGTCGAAGCCGATGCCCTCCGAGAAGGCGGCCTCCAGCTCTGCGGGCGCGATCGCCACGGACTTGAGGTACCCGAGCACGTCGGTGAACCACAGCCGTACGAACCGGATGTCGCGCTCCTCAAGTGTGCGGAGCACGAATTCCTGCTGACGATTCACGTTCAACCTTCCTCGATGCCGGTCGGTCCGGGCGGGTGGTCCACGGGCGCGCGGACCGGCCGGACGTCGTGTCCCATCACCAGTGTGCCGTGTGGATATTTCCGCCGGGTTTCCGAACCGCAGCTCCGGTCCGTCTGATTCTCGGCTCCTCCCCACACGGGATGGCCTGCGGTAAGGGTGCCTCACTCGCCCTCCTCGGGGCGAATCGCCGCCGGCTCCTTCCGGGGCGCGCCGGAAGCCCGCCCACACGCCCGTTTCGTTGACCCCTCGGCGTAACACGGCCGGGCTAGTGTCGGGCGCGTGAGACAGCTCCGCATCGCACTCGCGCAGGTCGATCCCGTCGTCGGCGACCTCGAGGGCAACAGGGCCCTGGTCGTCCAGCACACCCGTCGGGCCGCGGGGGAGGGGGTGCACCTGGTCCTGTTCCCCGAGATGGTCCTCACCGGTTATCCCGTGGAGGACCTCGCCCTACGGGACTCCTTCGTGTCGGCATCGGTGAAGGCGACCCGAGCCCTGGCCCGGGACCTCGACCACGAGGGTCTGGGGGAGCTGCCGGTCGTGGTGGGTTTCCTGTCCCGCCGCGAGGGCGTGCCGTCCCGCACCGGCCAACCCTCCGGTGCGCCGCAGAACGCCGTCGCGGTGCTGCACCGCGGCGAGGTCGTGCTCACCTCGGCCAAGCACCACCTGCCCAACTACGGGGTCTTCGACGAGTTCCGCAATTTCGTGCCCGGCGACACCCTGGGGCTCCTGCGTGTGCGCGGTGTGGACGTGGCGCTGGCGGTGTGCGAGGACCTCTGGCAGGAGGGCGGGCCCGTGGACGCCGCCGGCACCGTGGGAGCCGACCTGCTCGCGGTGCTCAACGGTTCGCCCTACGAGCGCGACAAGGACGACGTGCGCCTGGACCTGTGCCAGGCGCGGTCCCGACGCATCAATGCCGCCCTGGCCTACGTGAACATGGTCGGAGGCCAGGACGACCTGGTCTTCGAGGGCGATTCGCTGGTGGTCGACGCCGAGGGCGAGCTGGTGGCGCGGGCCCCGCAGTTCACCGAGGAGCTGCTGGTCGCCGACCTCGAGCTCCCCGCGGCCGGCCGGCGCTCCGACCCCGCGCCGGACCTCGTCCATGGTCTGCGGGTGCGCCGCCGGACCGTCTCCGAGGACCCGGTGGCGCCGTACCCGCCGCGTGCCAACACGGTCACCCCCAGGCCGGATCCGCGTTCCGACGTCGGCGAGGTCTACCGCGCCCTGGTCACCGGGCTGCGCAGCTACGTGCTCAAGAACGGGTTCTCCTCGGTGCTCGTGGGGGTCTCCGGCGGCATCGACTCCGCACTCGCGGCCACGGTGGCGGTGGACGCGCTCGGCCCGGACCTGGTGCACGGGGTGCTCATGCCGGGTGAGCACTCCAGCGCCCACTCGGTCTCCGACGCCGAGGAACTGGCCCGTCGGCAGGGGTTCCCGGTGCGCACGGTCGAGATCGGCCCGATGGTGGAGTCCTTCGAGGCCGCCGCCGAGCAGGCCGCCAGCCCACTGCACGGGCTCGCCGCGGAGAACCTGCAGGCGCGGGTGCGGGGCACGTTCCTGATGAGCCTGTCCAACCAGGAGGGGCATCTGGTGCTGGCCACCGGCAACAAGAGCGAGGCGGCCACCGGGTACTCGACCCTGTACGGCGACTCCGTGGGCGGGTTCGCACCCCTCAAGGACTGCTGGAAGACGCTAGTGTGGGAGCTCGCCGAGTGGCGCAACGCAGACGCCGAACGCGGCGGGCACGTACCGCCGATCCCGGAGAACTCCATCGCGAAACCCCCCAGCGCCGAGCTGGGTCCGGACCAGTTCGACACCGACTCCCTGCCGGACTACGCGGTGCTCGACGCCGTCCTGGACGCCTACGTGGGTACCGACGAGGGCGAGGCCGAGCTCGTGTTCGCGGGCTTCGACCCGGACCTGGTGCGGCGGGTCATCCGCATGGTCGACCGTGCCGAGTACAAGCGGCGCCAGAGCGCTCCGGGTACCAAGATCAGCGCCCGTAACCTCAGTCGCGACCGCCGCCTGCCGATGACCAACCGCTGGACCGTCTGACCCGTCACCCCGCCCCTGTCACTCCACGGGCGCGGCGGAACAGCGTGTAGTCGCTCCCTTGCTCGAAGACGGTGCTCTCCACCCGCTCGAAGGAGGCCGGGTCGAAGTCCGCGCCCTCGAAGAACGCCTTCCCCGACCCGGCGACGACGGGGTAGCGCTTGATCATGAGCTCGTCGATCTCCGGCAGCAGGAGTCCGGCGATTGCGGGGCCGCCGACCAGGCAGACGCCCAGGGGCCCTGCCTCTGCCTTGAGAGCGCGGACAGCTCCCACGGGGTCCTCGGCCACCACCGTGACGTTCTGGTCGATGTCCGCGGGCAACGTGCGTGAGAAGACGTACTCGCGCATGTGCGAGTAGGGGCTGGTCACCCCGATGTCGAGCGCGACCTGGTAGGAACCGCGGCCCTGGAGCACGGTGTCGAAGTGCCGGTCGGGTACGTCAACGCCCAGATGTGCCCGCACGTGCGTGGGCAGCAGCTCCGGGTACTCCTCGACGTGGAACCTCCCGTTGTCCCCGAGCTCGCCCGACTCCGCGTCCGGGTCGAAGAAGTCGAAGGAACCGTCGGGGGCGCAGACGAAGCCGTCCAGTGAGACCGCCACGGAATAGGTCAGAGTGCGCACGCTGCCTCCAGGGGGTCGAGGGCCCGACCGTAGAAGCATGGCACGTTCCGAGGGTGCACGGGGGTGGACGGCGCCCGCGCAGGTGGCCGAATACGGACAAAGGCCGCCGGTGGCCGGAGACTTCTCCTGGTGATGCGTGTCACCGACCGGGATCGTTCGCCCACTCATAGTTGTCTTGTCCTGTTCGAGTGTTCAGGGACAGGAGGCGCAGGATGACTCGGATCGTGCGGAGAGTCTGGTGGGCCGTGGTGGGCCGTGTCGGAGCGGGCGCGGCGGGGCTCATGGTGGCGGCCTCGGCGCCGGCGGCGGCCGAACCCGCGGAGGGGCAGGGGGAACCGCTCGTGGGGGTCTCGCTCAACGGTGTCGAGGGGCCGGTCGAACCGGGGGAGGAGGTCCGGTTCCGCATCACAGTGGTCAACAGCGACCGAGCGTCGATGGAGCAGGCCCTGCTCGCCCAGCACGTGCCCGACGACATGGAGATCGTCTCCGCCGGGCGTGACGGTGTGGTCGAGGACAGCATCGCCAACTGGGTGGTCGACGTCCCGCCCGGCGAGGAGACCGAGTACACCGTGACGGCCCGCCTGAACGAGGACGTCCGTCCCGGAAGGCAGCTCGGGAGCACAGCGTGCCTGCTCCTGGAACGTGAGGCCGAGCCGACCGCGTGTGCCACCGAGGGCGTCGCGGTGGCCGAGGAGACCGTGGTCGCCAAGGCAGCGGGCGCGGTCGACGGCCAGAACGCGCTGCGCGTGGCGGGCGCGGGGCTCGTGCTCCTGCTGGCGTGGTTGCTCTGGCGCCAGAGGACGTTCTTCCTGGCCCACTGACCCGTTCCGGAGGTGCATGCGCTTCGTTACGTCAGTGTGTCGACAAAACGGACTGAACAACTACAAGCAGTAGTAGTCTGGGCGCATGAGCATCCTCGCATCCTTCCTTCTCTTCCTGCACATGATCGGCCTGGCCGGCATCCTCGCCGGTGCCCTCATGCAGCTGATGACCGACAACGCCAAGTCGGTCAAGGTCCTGCTGCACAGCGCCCTCCTGCAGCTCGTCAGCGGCATCGCCCTCGTCGGTGTCTACGAGATGGGCGACCTCGACGACGTCAACCACATGAAGATCGGCGTCAAGCTCGTGATCGCCCTGGCGATCGTCGTCGTCGGTTTCGTCGACAAGCGCAACCCGGCCACGAAGCTGGCCGCGGCCGCCGGTCTGCTCGGTGTCCTCAACATCGGTCTCGCCGTCTTCTGGTGATGCACGCCCGCGCGGTGCCCGCACGCCGCGCGCCGGTTCCGGAACGGGGGCGGCACGGACTCGCAGGTCCGTGCCGCCCCCGCTTTCTTGCGTTCACTTGCGTGAATTTTCCTCCGTGGGCACCCGTTCACACGGCCGCACTCGTCTGTTACCTTCGTCACTCGCGCGCAAAGTCTTGCAAGTTCTGCAAGGTAACGTCGTCGAGGGTGGTACCGCCTTCGACGCACCCCCTGTTAAGGAGCGCACGATGACAACCCTCCGGATCGGCGCGGTCGCCGGCGCCCTGGTGCTCGGGGCCGGACTGCTCGCTGCCTCTGGGGCCTCCACCCCGACCGAGACGCAGCCGGCCGCGGCAGCACAACCCCCGCAGGCGCAGCAGGCCCCCGAGGACGGAACGATCGTCCACCTCTTCCAATGGACCTGGGACTCCGTCGCCCAGGAGTGCACCGACTTCCTCGGCCCCGAGGGCTTCACCGGGGTACAGGTCTCCCCGCCCCAGGAACACGTCGTCGAAGAACACAGCGAGGGCGGAAACTACCCCTGGTGGCAGGATTACCAGCCCGTCTCCTACCAGCTCGACAACACCCGGCGCGGCACCGTCGACGACTTCCAGGACATGGTCGACACATGTGCTGACAACGGTGTGCGCATCTACGTCGACGCCGTGATCAACCACATGACCGGCCCGGAGTCCGGAACCGGCAGCAACGGCACCGAGTGGAGCAAGTACGAGTACCCCGACCTGTACGGTGACGGCGAGTACGGCTACGGGCACGACGACTTCGGACCCTGCTTCGACGAGATCACCGACTGGGACGACCGGGAGCAGATCCAGGAGTGCGAGCTCGTTCAGCTGGCCGACCTGGACACCGGCTCCGAATACGTCCAGGATCGGCTCGTGCAGTACCTCAACGGCCTCATCGGCATGGGTGTGGCCGGGTTCCGCGTCGACGCCACCAAGCACGTGCAGGTCGAGCACGTCGACGCGATCTTCTCCCAGCTCGACGACGTCCCCGGCTGGGGCGGGCAGCCGCACGTCTACCACGAGGTCATCGGTGACGAGACGATCCCCTACACCGATTACACCGACCACGGCCAGATCACCAACTTCGACCACCACCGCGCCCTGTCGCACAGCTTCGCCGACGGTGACATCGCCGGTCTCACCGAGATGCCCGACCACGGAGGCCTGACCTCCGAGGAGGCCGTGGTCTTCGTCGACAACCACGACAGCCAGCGTTACGAGCCGATCCTCACCTACGAGGACGGAGACCGCTACCACCTGGCCACAGCGTTCCTGCTCGCCCACCCCTACGGCACACCCGTGGTGATGTCGGGCTACGACTTCGAGGGCAATATCGCCGAGGGCCCGCCTAGCACCGGCGAGGAGGACGGCAACCCCGCCGGGTGGATCACCGAGGAAGCCGACTGCGACAACACCTCGGAGTGGACCTGCGACCACCGGAACGAGGCGGTCGCAGGCATGGCCGAGTTCCGCACCGCCACGGCCGGCACCGGTCTGGAGGAGCGCTACCGCGACGGCGAGTCCCGGGTGGCCTTCGACCGCGGTGAGGACGGCTTCGCGGCCTTCAACGCCACCGACAGCGAATGGGAGCTCGACGCCGAGACCTCCCTGCCCGACGGCGACTACCCCAACGCCGCGGGGCCGGGCACCGTCACCGTCTCCGACGGACAGGTGCAGGCCACCGTGCCCGCCGACGGCGCCGTGGCTCTGCACACCGGCGACTGACGTCGGGGCCGCAACGGTGGCGCCCCCGCACACACGGGGGCGCCACCCTCAGTCGTCGTAGAAGACGCGCTCCATCACGGCCCGCGCCCGCCGCGTCGACCGCAGGTACTCGTCGGTGAGCTGCTCCGACGGGCCCTCGGGGTCGGCGCCCTCGGCATCCGAAGCCGGATCCGCTTCCTCACCGTCCTCCTCGTCCCCGGCCTCGTCATCGGAGCCGGAACCGAAGCCCATCGCCTCGGCCAGCGCACCGCGAACCCGCAGGTCGGAGGGGAGCGAGTCCCCGCCCCGGCCGCGCACCAGCATGATCATCCCGCGCACGCGCGAGGCCAACTTCCAGGCGTGCTCGAGCACCGCGCCGTCGTCGGCCGCGACCAACCCGTGCGCCACCACCAGGTCCAGGGCCGCCAACGTCCGGGTCGTGCGCAGGTCGGGGTACTCGTGGGCATGCCGCAGCTGCAACAGCTGGACGACCCACTCCACGTCCGAGAGCCCGCCGCGCCCGAGCTTCGTGTGCAGGGTCGGGTCGGCCCCGCGCGGCAGCCGCTCGGCCTCCATCCGGGCCTTGAGCTTGCGGATCTCCAGCACCGCCGAGCCGTCCGGACCGCCTTCGGGGTAACGGAGCGGGTCCACCAGTGCGAGGAAGTCCGTGCCGAGTTCGCGGTCGCCGGCGATCGGCCGGGCCCGCAGCAGCGCCTGGCTCTCCCACACCTGCGACCAGCGCCCGTAGTAGGCGGCGTACGACTCCAGGGTTCGCACCATCGGGCCGCTGCGGCCCTCCGGGCGCAGGTCGGTGTCGACCTTCAGCGGCGGCTCGGCGGCCGGGACCTCCAGCAACCGTGCCAGCTCCCGCACGACAGCCATCGCCTGCTGGGTGGCCGAGCCCGTATCCACACCGGGGAGCGGATCGTGCACGTACATCACGTCGGCGTCGCTGGCGTAGGTCAGCTCCCCACCGCCGAACCGGCCCATCGCCACCACACACACCCGGGTGAGCTCCCGGCCCCCGTCGGCCGCCACCACGCGGGCGCGTGCCACCCGCAGGGCCGCGTCGATCGTGACCTCGGCGATGTCGGTGAGTGCCTCGCCGACCTCTGTCACCGACGACACGCCGAGCAGGTCGGCCGCGGCCGTGCGCAGCAGCTCGCGTCGGCGCAGCGCCCGCACCGCCGACACCGACTCCTCGTCCGTGTCGTACCGCCTCAGCGCAGCGTCGGCCTCTGCAGTGAGTACCTCGGGCCTGCGGCGCAGCAGATCCTCGTCGTCGTCCAGCAGCGCCACTGCGTCCGGGGCCCGCAGGAGAAGCTCGGTCACGTAGCGGCTCGTGCCGAGCAACCACGCCATGCGCTCGGCCACCCGCACGTCGTCGCGCAACAGGCGCAGATACCAGGGGGTCGTGCCCAACGCATCGCTGACCTGCCGGAACCCCAGCAACCCCGCGTCCGGGTCGGGGGAGTCGGCGAACCAGCCCAGCATCACCGGAAGCAGGGTGCGTTGGATCGACGCCCGCCGCGACAACCCCGACGTCAGCGACTCCAGGTGGCGCAGCGCCCCCGCCGGGTCCGCGAAACCCAGCGCCTCCAGGCGGACTCGGGCCTGGTCGGGCGACAGACGCGCCTCGTCTCCGGGCAGCTGCGCGACCGCGTTGAGCAGTGGACGGTAGAAGAGCTTCTCGTGCAGGCGCCGCACCTTTGCCGACACCTGCTTGCGCGCCTCGGTCAGCTCGGTGACCGGGTTGGCGGTGAACCCCAGCGCCCGGCCCAGCCGCCGCAGCTGTGCGGGGCCCTCCTGTGTTCCCGGATCCGGCATCAGATGGGTGCGCCGCAACCGGTCCAGTTGCAGGATGTGCTCGGCCCGGCGCAGGAAACGGTAGGCCTCGGCCAGGCCCGCCGCGTCAGTGCGCCCCACGTACCCGTACTCCGACAGGGCGGTGAGCGCCTCCAACGTGTTGGCCGAACGCAGCCGGTCGTCGGCACGGCCGTGTACGAGCTGGAGCAGCTGAACGGAGAACTCGATGTCGCGCAGGCCGCCCGGGCCCAGTTTCAACTCGCGCTCGTCCTGTCCGGCGGGGATGTGCTGGACCACACGACGCCGCATGGCTTGCACGTCTTCCACGAAGTCCTTGCGCGCGGAGGCCTCCCACACCATCGGGGTGATCGCCTCCATGTAGTCCAGGCCCAGCTGCAGGTCGCCCGCGATCGGCCGGGCCTTGAGCAGCGCCTGGAACTCCCACGTCTTGGCCCAGCGCTCGTAGTAGGCCAGGTGGCTCGACAGCGGACGCACCAGGGGGCCGTTGCGCCCTTCCGGACGCAGCGCCGGGTCGACCTCCCACAGGGTCCCCTCGGCATCGGTCTCGGTCGGCACCCGCATCATCGCGGTGGCCAGGCGGGTGGCCGCCGCCATTGCCACGCTCTCGGCGATCGCGACACCCTCGGAGTCCACGGTCGGCTCGGCGACGAACACCACGTCCACGTCGCTGACGTAGTTGAGCTCGCGGCCCCCGCACTTGCCCATGCCGATGACCGCGATCCGGCACAGGGCCGCGTCCTCGGGGTGGTGGTGGCGGGCCACTGCAAGGGACGCGTCCAGCATCGCGGCGGCGAGGTCGGCCAGCTCCGCGGAGGTCTCCTGTACGCCGGCCGTGCCGGTCAGATCGCGCCCGGCCAGGCGCAGGAGCCGGCGCCGGTAGGCCACACGCAGGGCGTGTCGGAGGGTGTCGGAGGATCCGTCCTCGAACTCGGCGGCGGTCGGTGCCTCCGCGTCCGGGTCGGCACCCACGGTGTGCAGAAAGCCGCGGCGCAGCTCCTCCGGGGCGGGGGAGCGCGCTGCGTCCGGGCCGCGCAGTTCCCGCCAGTCGCCGGGGTGGCGCACGAGGTGGTCGGTCAGGGCGGTGCTCGTGCCCATGACGTGGCACAGCCGTGCCCGCAATTCGGGCTCCTCGCGCAGGGCCGCCAGAACCTCGCCGGGGGAGGTGTCGGCCTCGAGCACACGCAGGAGGCCCAGGAGTGCCTGGTCGGGGTCGGGGGCGCCGGCGAGCGCGTCGACGACGGCGAGGTCGTCCTGCGCGTCGAGCCCTGCCTCCTCCACCAGGCGCAGGGCCCGGGGGCTGTCGCTGAAACCGCGTCTGGCGAGCGCGCCTGCTGTCATGTTCGTTCTTCCGTTGCTGGCCACTCGTCCACGTTAAGCCCGCCCCGAAGGCCTGCCCGAACCCGCATCCCTTGCCGGACAGCGGCATGACGAGGGGACGGGCATACCGTTGCGGGGACCGACACCCGTACAGCCAAGGGAGTGACATGTCCGTCCTCGACGTCGAGATCGGTGCCCTCACCGGCGGCCCGGCCGAGCTGGACCGCCACCGGGGCAAGGCCGTCCTGGTCGTCAACGTGGCGTCCCAGTGTGGGCTGACCCCGCAGTACACCGCCCTGGAGGAGCTGCAGCAGCGCTACGCCGGCCGCGGCTTCACCGTCCTGGGTGTGCCCTGCAACCAGTTCATGGGGCAGGAGCCCGGCACCGCCGAGGAGATCTCCACGTTCTGCTCGACCACCTACGGCACGACCTTCCCGATGACCGAGAAGGTCGACGTCAACGGCGACGACCGCCACCCGCTCTACACCGGGCTGGTCGGGGCCGCCGACGCCGGGGGCCACACCGGGGACGTCCGCTGGAACTTCGAGAAGTTCCTCATCGCCCCGGACGGCACCGTCGCGGCGCGCTTCGGTCCGCAGACCGAGCCCGGTTCGGAGGAGGTCGTCAAGGGGATCGAGTCCGTGCTGCCCGGCTAGGGTCTGTTCGGTGGAGGCCTTCCGTTGCTCCGGCCGGCTGGGGCGCCGCGCAGCAGGTGATCGGTGTTCACCGAACAACACACCTAGGACTGCAGGGGGACTCGGTCCCACAAGGGAAACGAGGGAGGCCGTCGACAGTGTCGGGAACACCGTCGACGGCCTCTCTCAGAGCCCCGCGGGACCCTCAGATGTCGTAGTAGAGCTCGAACTCACGCGGGTGCGGGCGCAGGCGCAGGGAGTCGATCTCCTCGGTGCGCTTGAAGTCGATGTAGGTCTCGATGAGGTCCTTGGTGAAGACACCGCCCTCGAGCAGGAACTCGTGGTCGTTCTCGAGGGCCTCCAGAGCCTCGTCCAGCGACGCCGGGACCGTCTCGATGGCCTTGGCCTCCTGGGGAGGCAGCTCGTAGAGGTCCTTGTCGACCGGCTCCGGCGGCTCGATCTTGTTCTTGATGCCGTCGATGCCGGCCATCAGCATGGCGGAGAAGGCCAGGTAGGGGTTGGCCGACGGGTCCGGAACGCGGAACTCGATGCGCTTGGCCTTCGGATTCGACCCGGTCAGCGGCAGGCGGATGCAGGCAGAACGGTTGCGCTGGCTGTAGACCAGGTTGATCGGGGCCTCGTAACCCGGCACCAGGCGGTGGAAGGAGTTCACCGTCGGGTTGGTGAAGGCCAGCAGCGCGGGGGCGTGCTTGAGCAGGCCGCCGATGTAGTGGCGCGCGGTGTCGGAGAGCTGGCCGTAACCGGACTCGTCGAAGAACAGCGGCTCGCCGTCCTTCCACAGGCTCTGGTGGCAGTGCATGCCGGAGCCGTTGTCGCCGTAGAGCGGCTTGGGCATGAACGTGGCGGTCTTGCCGGCCTCGTTCGCGACGTTCTTGACGATGTACTTGTACAGCTGGACGCGGTCGGCCTCGGCGAGGAGCGTGCCGAACTTGATCCCGATCTCGGCCTGGCCGGCGGTGCCGACCTCGTGGTGCTGCAGCTCGACGTCCAGACCGGAGTCGATGAGGGAGCGGACCATGTCCGAACGCAGGTCGCTGTAGTGGTCGACCGGCTCGACGGGGAAGTAACCGCCCTTGTAACGCGGACGGTAACCCCGGTTGCCGCCTTCGATGGTGGAACCGGTGTTCCAGGCGCCCTCGATCGAGTCGATCTCGTAGTAACCCGTGTTCGAGCGGGTCTCGAACTTGACGTCGTCGAAGATGTAGAACTCGGCCTCGGGGCCGAAGAACGCGGTGTCGGCCACGCCGGAGCCGCGCAGGAAGGCCTCAGCCTTGCGGGCGACGTTACGCGGGTCGCGGCTGTAGGAGTCCAGCGTGATCGGGTCGTGCACGAAGAACGTCATGTTCAGCGTCTTGTGCTTGCGGAACGGGTCCAGGACACCCGTGCTCAGGTCGGGGAGCAGGAGCATGTCCGACTCGTGGATGGCCTGGAAGCCGCGGATCGAGGAGCCGTCGAACATCTGGCCCTCGGTGAACGTCTTCTCGTCGACGTTCTCGACGGGGAGGGTAACGTGGTTCACGCCACCGAACAGGTCCGTGAATCGGACGTCGAGAAACTTGACGTCCTCCTTCTGGATGTAGGCGAGAACCTCGTCGACGCTGCTGAACAAAACGGAACCTCCGTGCAGATAGCTGAGACGGTGGAGCCGGGTCCGCTCCGTCGCGGACGACATCGGATCGCATCCGCCTCCCGGCTTCGTTCTCGAAGCTAGGAGGGCGCGGTTTCCACGCCATGTCTCGATTGTTTCTCGCATGTTACGGACTCTGCTGTTTCCGCAGACCACCTACCCCGTTCGTGCGGTTTCCCCCGCCATGTGGGCGAATCGGGGCGTTTCGGGGGAGGTCGGCGGCCTGCGGTGTGGCATGGGCCATGTTCGGCGAAGGGCCTCCGGCAGGCCCTCGTTGCACCCCGGCGCAGGCGTCGGCGGTCTGCCGATACCGTGAGGAACATGAGTGACGAGAGCCGGTCGGGCGCTGCTGCCACCGACCCCGACGACGACTTCCTTTACCGGGGCAGCCGCCTCGGGCTGCCGGAGAACGGGCCCGGTTCCGTTCCCGGCGTGATGCGCCGGCTCGTGGGTCTGGCCCTGGACTGGCTCTTGGCCACCCTCATCGTGACGGGCGCCCTCAACGCCGGCCTCATCGGGCAGGAGCTCTCGCTGGCCGCCGAGGGCGGTGGAGAGCCCGAGGCGCTCGCGTTGACCAACTTCACCACGGTCTCCACCCTCGTGGTCTTCGCTGCCGTGAACATCCTCCTGCTCACGCTCTTCGGCACCTCTGTCGGGCGCCGTCTCGTCGGCGTGGGCATCATCGCCACGGGAGAGCGTTCCTGGCCCTGGTTCGTCTCCATGGCCGTGCGCACCCTGCTGCTGTGCCTGGTCATCCCCGCCGTCGTCTACGACCGCGACACCCGCGGCCTGCACGACCGCGCCGCAGGGACCATCACCACGCGTTACTGAGGTCCCAGCGCCGGAGGCACCGGTGCGGCCCCCGCCGCGGGTGTGCCGGACGGTTCCGGGCAGGTGACGATCGCTGCTGCGCACGTACGCTCCGGTCTCCGCATCCTGCTAGCATCCGTCCATCACATCTCCCTGGGGCCTCGCCGATCCCACGGACGCGGTGCCCCACCTCCTCAGGCCTCGCACCTCGAAGGTTCCTCTCCTCATGGCTGGAAAACGCTCCGCCCCCCTGTCCTCGGGCGCACTGGGCGCCGTCCGTATGTCGACCGGCCAATGGGTCGCGACCATCGTGACGGCGCTCGCGATCATCGTGAGCTTGGGCGCCTACGGCTGGGGGG
>NZ_ANBF01000130.1 GCF_000341025.1 Nocardiopsis salina YIM 90010
ACGGCGCTCGCG
This sequence comes from Nocardiopsis salina YIM 90010, assembly GCF_000341025.1. Classification (GTDB taxonomy): domain Bacteria; phylum Actinomycetota; class Actinomycetes; order Streptosporangiales; family Streptosporangiaceae; genus Nocardiopsis; species Nocardiopsis salina. The sequence continues at coordinate 13 of NZ_ANBF01000130.1, forward strand.
ATCATCGTGAGCTTGGGCGCCTACGGCTGGTACGCCTCCCTGTGGGGCAACATCACCACGGCCCAGGTCGACACCGACGAGTGGGACCGCCCCAACAACGTGGCGGGTGTCAAGAACATCCTCGTCATCGGTTCGGACGAGCGCTCGGGGGAGAACGCCGACTACGGCGAGGCCGAGGGCGAGCGTCCCGACACGATGATGATCGCCAGTGTCAACATCGACAGCGGCGCCGCCACCTTGGTGAACCTGCCCCGCGACCTGCTCGTGGACCTGCCCGCCTGTGACCCCGTCGAGGGGTACGAGGGCATGGAGGCCCAGAGCGGCATGTTCAACTCCGCCATGACCTTCGGCGGGATCGGATGCCAGTGGAAGGCGGTCGAGCAGGTCACCGGTGTGCACCTGGACCACTTCCTCATGATGGACTTCGTCGGGTTCGTCGACATGGTCGACGCCATCGGAGGGGTGGAGATGTGCATCCCCGAACCCATCGAAGACCCCCAGGCCCACCTGGACCTCGAGGCAGGCCGGCAGACCCTGGACGGGGAGGACTCGCTCGGTTTCGTGCGTTCGCGCTACAGCCAGGGCGACGGCAGTGACCTCTCGCGCATCGAACGCCAGCAGGAGTTCATGGGTGCGATGCTGCGCGAGGTCCTGGACAGCGACGTCATGACCAGTCCCGCGACCGTCACCAACTTCATCGGCGCGGTCACCGACTCGATCACCACCGACGAGGACCTCAGTGCCGACAACATGAGCGAGATCGCCATGGCGATGCGCGAGGTCGACCTCGACCGGGTCCAGTTCGTCACGGTGCCCAACGGCACCCACCCGGCCGACGAGAACCGCATCGTCATGGAAGAACCGGCCGCCACCGAGCTCTTCGACCGCATCAACGAGGGCGAGGACATGACCGGGGCCGAAGGCGGATCCGGCGGGGGAGAGGGCTCCGAGGAGGCCGAGGAGACGCCCGAGCCCTCCGACATCAGCCTCGACGTGCTCAACAACACCGACATCGACGGGCTGGCGAACGAGGTCGAGGCGGTCCTGGCCGAGGCGGGGTACACCGTCGCCGGCACCGGCAACCCCGAGGAGCGCTTCCCCGAGGCCACGACCGTCTACCATGCACCGGGCGAGGAGGCCTCCGCCGAGCTGCTCGCCGACTACATCGGCCAGGCCCAGACCGAGGAGGCCGAGGGGCTGGACCGGAGCCTGGAGCTGGTCATCGGCGCCGACTGGCAAGGCATCGACGGTAACGGCGACGACTCCGGCGGCGACGGTGCCATCGCAGAGGAACTCGACGGTGCAACGGCCGAGGCAGAGGGCGAACACGCGTGCTGACACAGTGCCAGTACCCTGTCCGGTGGTGATCTGACAGGGATCGAAGGGGTCCGGTACCATCCGGCCCCATACGTCCGCCGACGCCCTGTGTCCCCTTTTCCCCGGGCGGACCCTCTCCCCGAGCCCCACAGCGAATACAGGTGTCCCTCTTGGCTTCAGGAAAGTTCTCGTCCCTCAGACGCGGTATGTCACTGGGTCAGTGGGCTGCTGTCGGTGCCACGGGTGTCGTGATCGCGGGCAGCCTGACCGCGTACGCCGCGGTCGGTGACGCGCTCAGCTTCGAGACCGAGGCGATCGAACCCGACGCCTGGGGCGACCGCCCGGCGAGCGTCGACGGGATCCACAACGTCCTGGTGCTGGGTACCGATGAACGCGCGGGGGACGACGCCGGTTACAACGAGGAGAACGGCGTCCGTCCCGACGTGTTGATGATCGCCAGCATCGACACCGACAACGGCGGCGCGACCATGGTCAACCTGCCGCGCGATCTCGTCGTCGACCTCCCGGCGTGCGAGGGCAACGACGAGTACCCGGGCTCCGAGGGCGGTGAGGACCAGCTCAACCACGCCATGCGCTACGGCGGCCTCGACTGCCAGGGCAACGCCGTGGAGAACGTCACCGGAGTCCACATCGACCACATGGTCGCCGTCGATTTCGCCGGCTTCGAGAACATCGTGGACAGCGTCGGCGGCGTCGAGATGTGTGTGCCCGAGCCCGTCGACGACCCCAACGCCGACCTGCATCTGGAAGCGGGGGAGCAGCGCCTGGACGGTGCGGAGGCGCTCGGGCTGGCCCGTTCCCGCGACAGCACCGATCTCGGCAGCGACCTGGGCCGGATCGAGAACCAGCAGCGTATGATCGGTGCGATCCTGCGCGAGGTACAGAGCGGCGAGATCCTCACCAGCCCCAGCACGCTGCGCAACTTCCTGGACTCGGTCACCGACAGCCTCGTCACGGACCAGGGCTTCACCCTCGACGTGATGATGGAGCTGGCCGTGGCCATGCGGGAGGTCGACCTGGAGAACATGCACATGGTCACCGTCCCGGTCGACGACCACCCGGCCGACCCGAACAAGGTCACCTTCCAGGAGCCTGCGGCCCAGGAGCTGCTCGACGCCCTGGCCTCCGGTGAGGCCCTGCCCGGGGCCGATGGTGGTGACGGCGGCGGTGACGGCGGTTCCGGCGAGGGCTCCGGTTCCGAGGGCGGCGGGGACGCCGACCCCTCCGACGTGTCCCTGCGGGTGCTGAACAACACCGGCCAGGACGGTCTGGCCACCGAGGTGGAGACCATGCTCAACGAGGACGGCTTCACGGTCACCGGCACCGGGAACCCGGAGGAGCGCGTCCCGGACGCCACCACCATCTACCACGGACCCGGCCAGGACGCCGAGGCCGAGCTGCTGGCCTCCGCGCTGACCACCGCCACGACCGAGGAGGTTCCCGAGCTCGAGGGTGACCTGGAGCTCGTCATGGGTTCCGACTGGGGCCCGGTCGAAGGGTTGGACGGCAGCGGCACCGGTGACGCCGAGCTCGACGAGCTGGGCGGTACCACGGCCGCGGACGACGACGTGGTCTGCGAGTGAGGCCGGCCCCCACCTGACGCACGAGGGCGGTTGCCGTACGCGGCAGCCGCCCTCGTTCATGTCCGGGGTGTGTACCTTGGGTGTATCGTTTATCGTTAATATCGAAAAGCGATATGGAAGGGGTTTGTCGTGGCCTCACGGATACGGATCCGCTGGACGCGGACCGACTCGGACATCATGGGGGCGGTCTTGCTGGCAGTGGCCGTCCTGGGCTCCCTGTCACTGCTCGTCACACTCGCCTGGGCACTGTTCGCCGTACCCTCCGTACTCACCGGCTGGATGAACAAGGTGTCCGTCCACCACACGTCCGAGGTTGCCGTCGCCGCCCCGGAGATGACCGTCCTCGCGGACGGCGTCGGCGTCCAGGGCACCGACGAGGCGGTGCTCGTCTTCCAAGATCCCGGCCTGGGCCAACGCCTCCTGCTCGCCGTCCCGGTCCTGTTGTGGCACGCGCTCGTCCTGAGCGTGGCGCTCACGGTGCGGAACGTGTTGCTGAGCCTCCGGGAGGGCGACCCCTTCGTTCCGGTCAACGTACGCCGTGTCTACACCCTGGCCGTCCTGGCCTTCCTCGGTTCCCTGCTGCTGCCGATGATCGGTGTGGTCTGCGACCTCGCGCTCCGGCACGGGGTGGTCGAACTCGGGCAGGCCGCCCTCTTCGGTTTCTCTCTGAACCCGACGTCGGGACCGTTGGCCGGTTTGCTGGCCTCCCTGGTCCTGGCGGCCCTGGCCGAGGTCTTCCGCAGGGGCAGCCGGATGCGCGACGACGTCGACGGGCTGGTCTGATGCCGCCGGAAGAAGCCACGGGGATCAGGGTCCACCTGGACGAACTCCTGGCAGCGAGGCAGATGACCCTCACCGACCTGGCCGCACGGGTGGGGGTCACCGTGGTCAATCTGTCCGTTCTGAAGAACGGGAGGGCCAAGGCCGTGCGCTTCTCCACGCTGGCCGCACTCTGCAGGGAGCTCGGTTGCCAGCCCGGAGACCTGATCAGCCACGAACCGGAGCACGCGTCCGAGGCGGGGCAGGAGCGTGCGGGGCCGTGAACACGAAGAACGGGGGCCGTACACGCTCGTGAGCGTGTACGGCCCCCGAAGAGGAAGCGGGAAGGAGCCTCAGCCGCCCATCTGGCCCCGCATGCCCTTCGGCAGCTTGGCGCCCTTGGGCATCGGTCCCTTGGGCATCTGAGTCTGCGAAGGCAGGGCCTTGAGGCGGTAGTTCAGTTCGGCGGTCCCGGCCTTGTCCAGGTTCCGGGGCAGCTTGACCAGCGTCTTCTGGAGTTTGGACACCGGTACCTGGTCCTCGCCGCTGCCGACCTTCACGTCGTAGATGGGGGTGTCGTGCGCCACACGGGCCACACGCTTCTTCTCCCCGGCGATCAGCTGGCGGAGTCGGCCCGGGTCGCCCTCGCCCACCAGGACCACACCCGGACGGCCCACGACGCGGTGGACCACGTCCATCTGCTTGTTCGCAGTCACGCCGGGCTCGACCACCCAGTTGCCGCGCAGGTTCTGGAGGATCACCATGCCGCCGCCCATACGCCCGTCCAGCATCTGGTACTGCACACGCTGGGCGGCGCGGGTGAACATGATGAAACCGACCAGGATCGCCAGGGGCAGACCGGTCAGGGGCCACAGGATCCACGACCCCGTCCAGATACCGATCCCGACGAAGACGGCCAGGATCACCAGCGCCACGGCGATCGCCAGGGGGATCGTCCGCGGACTCTGCTGGCGGACGATCTTGGCGACCATCCCCATCTGCTTTAGGCGGCCCGGCTCCTTCTCGGCGCCGCCCTGCGCGTTGGTCGTCTTCTCGGAACCCTTGGGCTTCTTGGCCATCGTGCTCTCAGGCGGGAAACGTCGGCCCGCGCCGACGGGAACGTGCGTTCCTGCCCCGCCTTGCCTCCTCTTCGCGGTCAAACTGCGGCGCCTCGGCGCCGGTGTGGGCGCCTTCACCCCCCAGGATATGTGGACGTCCCGTGGGATGCGGAACGGTGGCCCGCGGGCCACCGTTCCAGCTTGGTCACGACTCGGGTGAATGACCCGTTACGCGTCGGCCGTGGACTCCTCGGCCTCGCGCTTGGCCTTGGCCTGCTGGTACAGGCGGCCGGCGCGGTAGGACGAGCGCACCAGCGGGCCGGACATGACGCCCGCGAAACCGATCTCCTCGGCCTCCTCACCCAGGTCCACGAACTCCTGCGGCTTCACCCACCGGTCGATCGGATGGTGCAGCTTGGAGGGCCGCAGGTACTGGGTGATGGTCAGCAGGTCGCAGCCCGCCCCGTGGAGGTCGCGCATCGCCTCGCTGATCTCCTCGCGGGTCTCACCCATGCCCAAGATCAGGTTGGACTTGGTCACCAGGCCGTCAGCGCGCGCCTGCGTGATCACGTCCAGGGAACGCTCGTAACGGAACCCGGGTCGGATGCGGCGGAAGATCCGCGGCACCGTCTCGATGTTGTGCGCGAGCACCTCGGGGCGCGACCCGAAGACCTCGCCGAGCTGGTCCGGGTCGGCGTCGAAGTCCGGGATGAGCAGCTCGACCCCGGTGTCCGGGTTGAGCTCGTGGATCTTTCGGACCGTCTCGGCGTAGAGCCAGGCGCCTCCGTCGTCCAGGTCGTCACGGGCCACACCGGTCACGGTGGCGTAGCGCAGACCCATGGTCTTGACCGAGTTGGCGACCTTGGTCGGCTCCATGACGTCAAGGGCGCTGGGCTTGCCGGTGGCGATCTGGCAGAAGTCACAGCGCCGCGTGCACTGGTCGCCGCCGATGAGGAACGTGGCCTCGCGGTCCTCCCAGCACTCGTAGATGTTGGGGCAGCCCGCCTCCTGGCAGACCGTGTTCAGCCCCTCCTTCTTGACCAAGGACTGCAGCTCGGTGTATTCCGGGCCCATCTTCGCCTTGATCTTGATCCACGGCGGCTTCTTCTCGATGGGGGTCTCGCTGTTGCGCGCCTCGACGCGCAGCAACTTGCGGCCCTCAGGAGCGATCGTCAACGTGAACCCGTTCCCTTCTGTGCCCCGTGACGGGGACCCTCGTGCCCCGGGTGGGGGCGGTGTCCCGATGGGGACGGCTCATGGTGTGGTGGTCATCCACGGGCGGTGGCGCCGGTGAGCAGCTCGACGCCGTCGGTGTGGCTGTACCCGTCCGCGCCGAGGACGTCGGCCAGTTGCCGTTCCAGGAGCGGACGCACCTCGGCGACGGTGACGTCGCGCCCCAGCTCGGCCGTCAGGGAGGTGACCCCGGCGTCGGAGATGCCGCACGGGACGATCCGGTCGAACCACGACAAATCATTATCGCAGTTCAATGCGAGTCCGTGCATACCGACCCCGCGGGCGATCCGGCAGGCNNNGGATCGAGCCACACCCCGGTCCGGCCCTCGGTCCGGTGCCCGGTGAGGCCGTACTCCGCGATGGTGCGGATCACCGCCTCCTCCAGCACCCGGACATAGGCGATCACGTCCACGGGATCCGGCAACTTGACGATGGGGTACACCGTCAGCTGGCCGGGGCCGTGCCAGGTGATCTTGCCGCCTCGGTCGATGTCCACGACGGGGGCGCCGGGGTCGGTGATGGGACGATCCCACCTCCCGGTGCGCTTTCCTGCCGTGTACACGGGTTCGTGCTCGAGGAACAGGACGGTGTCGGCCACCTGGTCGGCGACGCGGCCCTCGTGGAGCCGCCTCTGCAGGTCCCATCCCTGGTGGAACGGGACTGGGGTGTCGCCCAGCCATGCGTAAACGAGATCACTCACACACACCACCTTACGCCCCGGTGGAACGCGCGGGTCGTCCCAGGATGTCGGATGGCGCACGCTCGGGATCCGGGCGTTCGGCGGAATAGCACGCGGCCCCGAGGTGTTCTCGTCGCTCCTGCGTGCAGGGATCCCGGTCGACGCCTTTTGCAGGCCCCCGTTTCACGTGGTCCGGGGTCCCCGGGCTCTCCGGAGATTTCCTCGGACTTTTTCTGCCAAAGGCCTGCGCGGGGGCACGCGCTCTTCTAAATTGAAGGTGGGACATGGAACTCCGCGTCAGCGCGGAGTCACCCGGGGCCACCGGCTGTCGCTCGGTCGTCGTGGCCCCGCCTGTAGACCTTTGATGATGGGGATCATCAGGGGATGGTGATTGGTGGGGTAAAGCGGGGCGGTGCCGTTCGCGGCGCCGCCCCGTCCGCCGTTCGCGGGACGACTCCAGGGCTCAGGCCGACGGGTAGGGGCGCTTCTCCCGCGCCTCCCGTAGCGAGACCGCCCACCAGAGCAGCTGCTCCATGAGGGTGTCCACAGCCTGCTCTGCACCCTTCATGGCTCCCACAGGTGTTCCGTCCGGACCGAACAGCGCCTGGGCGTCGTGAAAGCTCACCGTGTCCCTGACCGTGGTCGCGTGCAGCTCGGAGAAGACCGCGCGCAGCTGCTCCACCGCGCGCAGGCCGCCGGAGATCCCGCCGTAGGAGACGAAGGCGACCGGCTTGGCGAACCATTCCTGGCGCGCGGAGTCGATCGCGGCCTTGAGCGGCCCGGGGTAGCCGTGGTTGTACTCGGGCGTGAGGACCACGAAACCCTCCGCTGCCGCGACCCGGGCGCCGAAGTCCGCCAGAGGGGTGCCGTGGCCGTCGCCTTGTCCGAGCTCCGCGACGTCGACGACGTCCAGCTCGACGTCCTCCTGCTCGGCGGCGCGTTCCAGGAACCAGCGTGCCACTGCGGGCCCGGTCCGGCCGTTGCGGTTGGCGCCCAGGATCACCGCGATCCGTAGGTCGTTCATGAGATCAGGTCCTTGTCCTGCCGTGGGCAACGTTCCCACGCTAAGACCTCAACTTAAGTTCAGGTCAATTCGGGGCGGGCGTGACCGCGCTCACCGTAGGGGTACCCACATGACGCAACGGGGCCGGGCACCGCGAACGGCACCCGGCCCCGCACGCATGTGTCGGGAAGGACCGGAACTACAGGCCCAGCTCGCTCTCGAACGCACCCTCCTCCAGGCGCTCCTTGACCGCCTGGAGGAAACGGCCGCCGTCGGCGCTGTCGATCAGGCGCTGGTCGTGGCCCAGCGACAGGTAGACCATCGACCGGACCGCGATGACCTCGCCGCCCATGGCGTCCTCGACCACGACCGGACGCTTGACGACGGCGCCCGTGCCCAGTGCCGCCACCTGCGGCTGGTTGATGATCGGGGTGTCGAACAGCGCCCCGGTCGCACCGGACTCGGTGATGGTGAACGTGCCGCCGGTCAGCTCGTCCGGGCCCAGCGCAGCGGTGTGGGCGCGCTCGGTCAGGTCGGTGACGGTGCGGGCCAGGCCCGTGAGGTTCTGGGCACCGGCGTCCTTGACCACAGGGGCCAGCAGGCCGCGCTCGGTGTCCACCGACACGGCCAGGTTCTCCACGTCGTGGTAGGTCACCTGCTGCTTGTCACCGTCGACCACGGCGTTGAGCTTCGGGTGCACACGCAGCGCCTCGACCGAGGCCAGCGCGAAGAAGGCGAAGAAGTCCGGGGCCGAACCGTCGCGCTCGGTGACCCGCTTGCGCAGGTTCGCGATCCTGCTGACGTCGACCTCGACGACCTGTGTGGTGGTCGCGGCGATGCGCTGCGACTCGACCATGCGGTCGGCGATGGACTGGCGCAGGCGAGACAGCTTCTCGGTCCTGCCCCGCAGCGACGTGTCGGCGGCAACCTTGCGCGGGGCGGACGAGGTGGCCGGTGCCGCTGCCGACTTCTGCTCCTCGGCCGCGCGCAGCACGTCCTGCTTGCGCACACGGCCGCCCACTCCACTGCCCTGGACCCGCTTGAGGTCCACACCGTGCTCGTTGGCCAGCTTGCGCACCAGGGGCGTCACGTAGGCCTCGCCGACCGCGTCGGTGCCCGAGGCCTGCCCGGTGCCCGACAGCGTCTCCACGTCCACCGACGGGCCGCCGCCGTCCTTCTTCTCCTCGGAGTCAGGGGCCGCGGCCTGGGCCGGAGCCTCCGCGGGCTCCTTCTCCTTCGGCGCCTCCTCCTTGGGCTCCGGGGTCGGCTCGGTACGGGCCGGGGCCGGGGCTTCGGAGTCCATGGGCGGCTCGTCACCCTCGCCGCCGATGATTGCGATCTCGGCGCCGATGTCGACGGTCTCGTCCTCGTCGACGAGGATCTTGCTGAGGACGCCGGCGACCGGGGACGGGATCTCGGTGTCCACCTTGTCGGTGGAGACCTCAAGGAGCGGCTCGTCCACCTCGACGGTGTCGCCCACGTTCTTCAGCCACTGTGTGACGGTCCCCTCGGTGACGCTCTCACCCAGGGCGGGCATCGTCACGGAGGTGGTGGGGCCCTCGGACGGGCGCGAGGCGGGTGCGGGCTCGGCCGGCTTCTCGGGTTCCGGCTCGGGCTCGGACTCCGGCTCGGGCTCGGAGGCCTGTTCGGGCTCCGGCTCCGGAGCGCCCTCGGCGGCGGGCTCGGCCGGGGCGTCGGCCTCCTCGCCCTCGCCGCCGATGATTGCGATCTCGGCGCCGATGTCGACGGTCTCGTCCTCGTCGACGAGGATCTTGCTGAGGACGCCGGCGACCGGGGACGGGATCTCGGTGTCCACCTTGTCGGTGGAGACCTCAAGGAGCGGCTCGTCCACCTCGACGGTGTCGCCCACGTTCTTCAGCCACTGTGTGACGGTCCCCTCGGTGACGCTCTCACCCAGGGCGGGCATGGAAACGGAAGTCGGCATGGGTTCCTCGTTGGATCTGGGCGCGGTCTCTGCCCAACGACTCGAATGGGCAGCGCGGATGTGCGGGGGCGGGCCCGCGGGACCCGCCCCCGGGGGATGCGGTCAG
>NZ_ANBF01000131.1 GCF_000341025.1 Nocardiopsis salina YIM 90010
GCTCGGGTGCGGGTGGATCAGCTGCGCGACCTCGGAGGGCAGGGCCTCCCAGTTGTAGATGAGCTGCCCCTCGGCGACCAGCTCGCCCATGCGGGAGCCGACCATGTGGACGCCCAGCACCGGACCGTCCTTCTCGGCGATGACCTTCACCGCACCCTGCGTCTGCAGGATCTGGCTCTTGCCGTTGCCCGCCAGGTTGTAGTTCATCTCCACGATGTCGTGGCCGCGCTCCTTGGCCACCTGCGAGGTCAGGCCCACGGAAGCGACCTCGGGCTCACAGTACGTGACCCGGGGCACACCGTCGTAGTCGATCGCGGGCGGGTTCTGCCCGGTGATGTGCTCGGCCACGAAGATGCCCTCGGCGAAACCGACGTGGGCCAGCTGCAGGGTGGGGATCAGGTCGCCGACCGCGTAGATGTTGCCGACACCCGTGTGCAGGTTCTCGTCGACCTGCACGAACCCGCGGTCGAGCGTGACGCCCTGCTCCTCGTAGCCCAGGCCCTCGGAGACCGGGCGGCGGCCGATGGCGACCAGCAGGACCTCGGCCTCCAGGGTCTTACCGCCCTCGAGGGTGACGACCACACCGGAATCGGTGGTCTTGACCGACTCGAACGGCTTGCCCAGCTCCGACTTGATCTTGCGCTTGCGGAAGGCCCGCTCCAGGAGCTTGGAGCTGGACTCCTCCTCGACGGGGACCAGGTGCTTCAGGGCCTCGACCACGGTGACGTCGGCGCCGTAGGAGCGCCACACGCTGGCGAACTCGACACCGATGACACCGCCGCCCAGGACGATGGCGGACTCGGGAACGCGGTCCATCGTCAGGGCCTGGTCGCTGGTCATGACCTTCTCGCCGTCGATCTCCAGGCCCAGGGTCTTGGGCTCGGAACCGGTGGCCAGCAGGACGTTCTTGCCCTTGTAGACCTTGCCGTCGACGGTCACCTCGTCCTTGCCGGTGAGCTTGCCCTCACCCTCGACGAAGGTGATCTTGCGGGCCTTGACCAGACCGGACAGGCCCTTGTACAGGCCGTCGACGACCTTGTCCTTGTACTTGTGGACGGCCCCCATGTCGATGCCCTCGAAAGTGGCCTTGACGCCGAAGTTCTCGCTCTCCTTGGCGGAGTCGGCGACCTCGGCCGAGTGGAGGAGGGCCTTGGTGGGGATGCAGCCGCGGTGCAGGCAGGTGCCGCCGAGCTTGTCTTTCTCGATCAGGACGACGCTCTGGTCCAGCTCGGCGGCGCGCAGTGCCGCCGCGTAGCCGCCGCTGCCGCCGCCAAGGACGACGAGGTCGAAGGTACCGCCGCTCTCACTCACGGGAACGAACTCCTTGTTGTGGTGGCTGGTGATTCAGGTGGTGGTGTGACCGTGCAGCGCACCGGAGGGCGGTGCGCACGCGGCCGCCGCGGGCAGGCGGCGCCCCGGCTCAGAGGCGCCGCCGTTCCGAGGTCACTTGCGGGCGTACTCCTCGGCGATACGGACCAGGGTGCGAGTGCCCGCGCCCGTGCCGCCCTTGGGGGTGTGCCCGTGCGGTCCGCCGTGGTTGAACGACGGCCCGGCGATGTCGAGGTGGGCCCAGGAGACCCCCTCGTCGATGAACTCCTGGAGGAAGACGCCGGCCGACAGCATGCCGCCCCAGCGCTCCCCGGAGACGTTGGCGATGTCGGCGACAGACGAGTCCAGGCCGGCGCGCAGCTCGCCGGGCAGGGGCATGGCCCAGGAGGCCTCGCCCTCGGCGCCGGCGGCCGCGACGATGCTGTCGCGCGCCTCGTCGTCATTGCCCATGACCGCGAAGACACGGGTGCCGAGCGCGACGAGCTGGGCACCGGTCAGCGTGGCGATGTCCACGACCAGGTCCGGGCCGTCCTCCTGGGCGCGCACCAGTGCGTCGGCCATGACGAGGCGGCCCTCGGCGTCGGTGTTGAGCACCTCGACGGTCTTGCCGCCGTACATGTTCAGCACGTCGGAAGGGCGGGACGCGGAGCCGCTGGGCATGTTCTCGGCCACGGCCAGGTAACCGACGGCGTTGACCTTCAGGCCGAGGGTGGCGATGGCGCGCATGGCGGCGAGCACGGAGGCGGCGCCGGCCATGTCGGACTTCATCCAGTCCATCGACCCCGAGGGCTTGAGGGACAGGCCGCCGGAGTCGAAGGTGATGCCCTTGCCGACGAACGCGATCGTCTTGTCCGCCTCCGGGTGGCTGTGCGCCAGCCGGACCAGGCGCGGAGGGTTGGCCGAACCCTGGCCGACACCGGTGAGGCCGCCGTAGCCGCCCTCGGTGAGCGCCTGCTCGTCCAGGACCTCGATCTGCAGTTCGGACTCCTGGGCGATGGCCTGCGCGGCCGACGCGAAGTCCTCGGGGACGAGGTCGGCGGGGGCGGTGTTGACCAGATCGCGACTGTAGTTGACCGCCTCGGCCAGGACCACCGCGCGTTCTGCAGCGGCCTCCGAACCTGTGGCGGACGAGACCAGGCTCAGCGCCGCGGACCGCTCCGCCTTACGGAGGGCCTGGTCACCGGTACGGTAACGGTCGAAGGTGTACAGGCCGAGCCGGGCGCCCAGGGCGACGGCACCGGCCTGTTGCGCGTTCTCGGCGGGCAGGGCCAGTGCGACGCGGCCGGCGCCCTCGGGACGGGTGGCCAGGGTGCGTAGCGCGGCACCCGAGGAGCGGGACAGGACATCGGGGTCGACGGGGCCGTCGGAGGGCGCCGGGCCGAGACCGACCGCGACGACGACCGGGGCCGCGACGGCTCCGAGGGAAGCAATGGTGTGCACCTCCTCAGGTGCGCCGCCCGCTCCCAGGAGCGACAGGGTCGAGGCGAGGCCGCCGGAGAAGGCGGCGTCGACGTCATGAGCGCCCGACGCGGGCTCCGGAGCGTCGCCTCCGGAGTGGTAACCGACGACGATGGCGTCGGCGTCGAGCGTGCTGGGGGACTCCGTAATTACTGACAACGTCGTGCTCACGTCAACGATGCTAGTCGCCTCGCGCGCCCGGCGGCGACGTGGCACCCCGGCCGTCCGAGGCCCTGACACGGAGCTCGCGGGGGCTGCGCCGACCGGCCCGTCCCCCCTGGTGGCTNNGTGGGGGGCCGTGCAAGGAGTTGCTCGGGTCCGAGGGCGCTGCCCCGCGGGATCGGCAGTGAAACGCGGTGTGAAAAAAAGTGATCATGCCGACACGGCGAAGGGGGGAACGGGGGCAGGCTGAACGAAAGTCCTGGTCGGGGCCGATCCCCGTGTTCACACCCACACGGCGAACGCGGACAGCACCACGAGCGCGGCCGTGCCTGCGGACTCCGCCAGTGCTCCCAGGACGTCCCCGGTGATGCCGCCGAGGCGGCGCACGCAGTGCCGGAGCAGGGTCGCCCCCACCGAGAGGCCGGCCACCACGGCAACCGCGCTGCCCAGGCCCCAGGGCAGCCCGAGGAACCAACCGAGCCCCCAGACCAGGAGCAGTGCACACCCCGCCATGGCCAGACCCGGGAGCCGCACGCTGCCGGCCACGAAAGCGCCGAGCCCTTCCTCGCGGGCCGACGGGAACGCGGGCAGGCACGCACCGGTCACGGCCGCCCGCCCCACGGCCCCGGCCAGTGCCGCACCAGTCAGCGCCGCCGCGGGGGAGGACGCCACCAGTGCCCCCAGGGCGAGGGCCTGGGAGCCCACCGCCACGAGGAGCGTCACCACGCCGAACGGCCCGATGTCGGAACGACGCATGACCTCCAGGGCGCCCTCGGGCCTGCGCCCGCTGCCCAGACCGTCGGCGACATCGGCGAGTCCGTCCAGGTGCAGCCCGCGCGTGGCCAGCGCCCCCAGGCCCACACCCAGCAGCGCCGCCAAGGTCGGGTCCAGGCCCAGCCATGCCCCGGACACGGCGGTGCCCCCGCAGGCCAGACCCACGAGCGCGCCCAGCCACGGTGCCCAGGCCATCGCCCACCCGGCCACCGAGCCGTCCAGGCGTCCCGCCCGCACCGGAACCGCGGTGAACGTGCCCGCCGCCATGCGTGCGCCGTCGACCACGTCGGCCAGGCGCCCCACTGCCGGATTCACGGGAGCTCCACCACCCGTCCCGCCGCGGCCAGCACCACGTCCTCGGACTCGGCTCCCACCCACTGGTTGAGCCGGCCCAGATGGTCGCGGAAGAGGCGGCCCGCCCGGGTCGCCGGCACGACACCCGAACCGACCTCGTTGGTCACCGCGACCACGTAGGCCCGGGTGCCGCGCCAGGCCTCGAGCAGGGCGCGCACCTCAGCCTCCAACGTTTCCTCGGCCTCGGCGGGGACCTCGTCGGCCCACATCCCGTGCCGGTCCATCGCCGCGGCCAACCACGTGCCGAGGCAGTCGACGAGGACGGCGCCGCGGGCGCGCAGGAGCAGCGCCGCCAGGTCGGACGTTTCCTCGGTGTGCCACCACCACGGACGGCGTTCCACGTGCTGTTGTACGCGCCCGGCCCACTCCGGGTCCTGCGCGGGGTCGGGGCAGGGGCCCGTGGCCGCGTACACGACCCGGGGTTCGGCGAGCAGGCGTACCTCGGCCTCGGTGGACTTCCCCGAGCGGGCGCCGCCGGTCACCAGTGTGCGGTGGGGGCCCTGCGGGCGCGGTTCCGGCCACACCGAGGGCGGGCAGGACATGTCGCTGCCGTCGCTCGGGACCAGGGCGCCCCACAGGCGGGCCCGGCGAGCGAACTCCTCGGGCGAACGCACCCGGTGGTCCCCGCCGACCGCGACCACGGCCGTGGTCACACCTATGACCCCCGCTCGGCGCAGTTCACCGATGGTCTCCGGGCGCTGTGCGGCATCCACGACGACCATGTCGACCTGTTGGGGCGGGGCCGAGGCGTAACCGGACCGGCCCGCTGGGGCCTCGACCGGGGGGACCCCCGGTAGCGGGCCCGGCGTCGTACGTGCGATCAGGAGTCTGCCGCCGTCGGGGCCCTCCACGAGGGTGCCGTCCGGGCTGGGGGTGACGGTGTAGGTCGGCGGTACGGGGCCCACCGCGCCGCTCTCGCGGACCCGGAAACGGTCGTCCACGGTCACGCGCAACGGCAGACGGCGGTCGGCCTGGGCTTTGTTGCAGGAGGAGCAGGTGCACTGCGGTGCCGGCCAGCCCGCGTGTCCTGCCGTCCCCGGAAAACGGATACGCACCCGATGCAGTAAACCGCATCCCGATCCCCGCTTTGGTTAAGCTCGGCACCGATCACGGCGACCGAGACCGTGGTGTCCCCGACGAAGGGTGGTCAACATGGCGTGGACCTGGCGCTACTTCGGGCCCGAGGGCGACGAACTGGGGCAGGGCCTGCCCTCGGAGTCGTTCACCTCCCGCGGAGATGCCGAGAGCTGGCTCGGCGAGAACTGGCAAGAACTGGCCGACGGCGGCGTGGGGCGCGTCGCCCTCATGGACGAAGGCCGCGAGGTCTACGCGATGTCGCTGGAGCCGGCGGAGTAGCCCCGCGGTTGTGGACCCCGTGAGCGCCGTGCACGCCCCCGGGCACGGCGCTCACGTCCGCGCGCTCTCCGCGGCGGTGCCGGGCAGGCACGTGCAAGGGCTCCCACGGGAATTCGCCCGCCTCGGCCTCGTGGCAGGGGTTGGCCGGAGGGCCCTCCGCCTCGTGCTCGTGGTCGGCGTTCCCGAAGGCCGGTCGGCCGCGAATCGGTGAGTACCGAAGGACGGGGTGGTCTCCTGGGAGAGGCCTCGGGTTCCCGGAACCTTGCCGGCTACAATTCTGGCGGGGCAGACCGCTGCCCCGGGGACGCGGTACCGGTTCATCGTCCTTCGCGGGGTGGGTCCTTGCCCCCTGCGCACGGCGGCCCCGGTGCCTTCCCGGGGCCGCCCGCGGGCGGCCGCCCCACACGGGGGACGGACTCAGACCCGGATGTCGTCCGGGCTCTTGGTCAGCGCCGGGTCGCGCACGATGCTCTCACCGAGCACCTCGTCGATGCGCGCCATCAGCCCGTCGTCGAGCTTCACCCCGGTCGCCTGCACGTTCTTGTGCACCTGCTCGGGCCGCGAGGCGCCGATGATCGCGCTGGAGACGTTGCGGTTCTGCAACACCCACGCCAGGGCGAGCTGCGCCAGGTCGAGCCCGGCCTCGGCGGCCAGGGGCTCCAGCGCCTGCACCCGCTCGAGCAGCGCCTGGTCGGAGACCTTGTCCGCAACGAACTTCTCGCTCTCGGGATCGGTGGCCCGCGTCCCGCTGGGCAGCTCCTGCCCCGGCTTGTACTTGCCGGTCAGCACACCCCCGGCCAGCGGCGACCACACGATCTGCCCCAGGCCCTCGCGCTCACTGGTCGGCACGACCTCGCTCTCGATGACCCGCCAGACCATGTTGTACTGCGGTTGGTTCGACACGAGACGGTCGAAGCCCATCTCGTCGGCGATCTTCAGCGCCCGCTCGATCTGGTCGGACCGCCACTCGGAGACGCCGACGTAGAGGACCTTGCCCTGGCGCACAAGGTCGTCGAAGGCCCGCATCGTCTCCTCGAGCGGGGTCGTGTGGTCGAAGCGGTGGGCCTGGTAGAGGTCCAGGTATTCGGTGCCGATCCGGCGCAGGGAATCCTCGACACCGCGTACCACGTGCTTGCGGGAGAGCCCCTTGTCGTTCTTGCCCTCGCCCATGGGCATGAAGACCTTCGAGAAGATCTCCAGTCCGTCGCGGCGCTCGCCCTTCAGCGCGCGCCCCAGGACCTCCTCGGCCCGGCCTCCGGCGTAGACGTCGGCTGTGTCGAAGGTGGTGATACCTGCGTCGAGGGCCGCCCGCACGCACTGCTTGGCGGTGTCCTCCTCGACCTGCGAACCGTGCGTGATCCAGTTGCCGTACGAGATCTCGCTGACCATGAGGCCGCTGTTGCCCAGATAACGGAATTCCATGACGGGAGCCTAACGCCGTGGGAACCGCTCGCGGAGGTCCTGGACCGGCCCGCACGTCCTCCGCACCCGGGCCCGGACATGAGTGAGGGGCCGGTGCGCGCACCGGCCCCGTCTCACGTGAACTGCGGACTTGCTGGACTGATGGGGTGGGTTCGGATCAGTGTGCTGCGTTGCGCGGAGTCGGGTCGTCGCCGACCTTGACCTCGGGCTTGGGCAGGCGCAGGCGTCGGAACTGGAGCTGGCGCATGGCCACGTACCAGCCGATGCCCTTCAGGGTGGGGTCGTCGGGGAAGTACTGGGCTGCGCGGCGCTTGACCGTGCGGCCGATCATGATGCCCTCGAAGATGATCGACATCATCATCAGTGGCCAGAGGATGTAGGCCACACCGATCTGGAACAGCGGGTTGTTCACGAACAACAACGCGATGATCACGATCGAGAACGGCAGGAAGAACTCGCTGACGCTGCGCCGGGAGTCGACGTAGTTTCGGGCGAAGGCCCGGGCGTCACCGTAGTCCTGCTGCCGGTAATACCTCTCCTGCCCCTTCGGAGCGCCGGAACGCCGGGCCTCGCGCCCTCGTTGACGGTCGAGACGGTCCCGGTAGGCCCGGTACGCCTCCTTGCGCGTCTGCGGAGCGTTCAGCGGCCGGCGCAGGTCCTGTTGGGATTCCTTGCGCTTTGGGGTGGGGACACCCTTCTTGGGGGTATATCCCTTAGGTTGGGTGGCCTCAGTGGCCTCAGGGCTGGCGGATTCGGCAGCGGCCGAATCCGTGTCTGCGGAAGCGGAGCGACGTCGGAACACACCTTCAGGGTAGCCGGTCACAGCTTTATGGCGACCGCGGGCCAGACCGCGTAGGGTTGGGCAAAGCGCCCGCTGGGAACAGCCGATGAACGGACCGAGAAGGGGACGGCCACGCCGATGAGCGTGTTTCAGCGACTTTCGATGATCTTCAAGTCCAAGGCCAACAAGGCCATGGACTCGGTCGAGGACCCCAGGGAAACACTCGACTACTCGTACCAGAAGCAGCTCGAACTCTTGCAGAAGGTCCGCCGTGGGGTGGCCGACGTCGCGACCTCCCGCAAGCGGGTCGAGCTCCAGATCCAGCAGCTCGAGCAGCAGTCCGGAAAGCTGGAGAACCAGGGCCGCACCGCCCTCGAACAGGGCCGGGAGGACCTCGCCCGCGAGGCCCTGACCCGCCGCTCCGGCCTCACCAGCCAGATCGAGGGACTGCGCGAGCAGCACGCCAATCTCCAGCAGGAAGAGCAGAAGCTCACCACCGCTGCTCAGCGCCTGCAGGCCAAGGTGGACTCCTTCCGCACCCGCAAGGAGACCATCAAGGCCACCTACACCGCCGCCCAGGCCCAGACACAGATCAGTGAGGCCTTCTCCGGCATCTCCGAGGAGATGGGTGATGTCGGTATGGCGGTGCAGCGCGCAGAGGACAAGACCAGCGAGATGCAGGCACGTGCCGGGGCCGTCGACGAGCTGCTGGCCTCCGGTGCGCTCGACGACGTCACAGGTTCCGAATCCAAGGACGACATCCAGTCCGAGCTGGACCGAATGGCCAGCACCACTGGTGTGGAGTCCGACCTGGAGCGCATGAAGGCCGAGCTGGGCCAGAGCGACGGCGGATCCACCCCGCAGATCGAGGGCGGGAACGGCCAGAAGGAGGGCTCGTGATCGTCCGCATCATGGGTGAGGGGCAGGTGGACCTCACCGAGGCCGACCTGGAACTGCTCAACTCCTACGACGAAGCGTTGGAGCGGGCCATCGAGTCCGGCGACGAAGCGACCTTCCGCAAGGCCCTGCACGACCTCCTCGAGCGGGTCCGAGAGGACGGCGAGCCTCTCTCCCCCGACGCCCTGAAGCCCTCCGAGTTCATCCTCCCGCACGCCGACGCGAGTATGGAGGAAGTCCGGGAGATGCTCCAGGACGACGGGCTCATCCCCGGCTGACCCCTGCTCCGGGCCGCCGCCCGGCAGGGGTCCTGCCCGTGCCGTCCGTAGGCCCCGGCCCCAGACGAGCGCCAACAGCCGCCGTGACCGCAGTGTCGCGGCGGNCTCCGGTGCCGACGGCTGTGCGACCGCTCACGCCGGGACACGCGTCCGGGCGCTTTAACCCGCCTCTCACCTCGGAGAACTACACTGCCGTAGCAGCCGTCGCGGGGGAGGAGTCCACAAAAATGGCGGGATCCAAGTTCAGACCTGATCGCGGCCTCACCGCCCGGATGGTCCTGACGATGGCTCTGTTGTTCGTCGTCTACGTCCTTTTCGTGGTCGGACTGGTCGCGGCGGGCCTCAACATCTGGCTGGTGCTCATCCTCGTGGCCGCCTTCGCGGCCTTCTCCTTCTTCTCCTCCGACAAGATCGCCATGTTCGCCATGGGCGCCAAGGAGGTATCGCCCCAGCAGGCGCCCGAGCTGCACGCCGTCGTCGACCGACTGTGTGCCATGGCCGACATGTCCAAGCCCCGTGTGGGTATCGCCGACACCGACGTGCCCAACGCTTTCGCAACGGGCCACAGCGAGAAGACGGCGGTGATCTGCGTGACCACCGGGCTCATGCGGCGTCTGGAGGGCCCCGAGCTCGAGGCCGTCGTCGCGCACGAGCTGTCCCACATCGCTCACCGCGACGTCATGGTCATGACCGTGGCAGGGTTCCTCGGCATCGTCGCCGGGTTCCTCACCCAGGCCGGACTGCGTTTCGCGATGTTCAGCGGCATGGCCGGCGGCCGCGGCAGCAACAACGGCCCAGCCCCCGCGGTCGTGGCACTGCTCGTGGTGCTGGTCAGTGCGGTCGCCTGGGTGCTGAGCTTTCTGCTCACCCGGGCGTTGTCCCGCTACCGCGAGCTCGCCGCTGACCGGGCTGCCGCCTACCTCACCGGGCGGCCGTCCATGCTCAGCAGCGCCCTGACCAAGATCACCGGCGACATGGCCCGCATCCCCACCCGCGACCTGCGCCAGGCCGAGCCGTTCAACGCCTTCTTCTTCGCCCCGGCCCTGTCGCAGAAGGGCTTCAGCTTCAGCCAGCTCGTCGCCACCCACCCGCCGGTCCAGCAGCGGGTCAGCCGCCTGGCCGACATCTCGCGGCAGCTCGGTCAGGGACACTGATCACCCCCGAGACCCGGAACCGGAGTCCACCCATGAGTTTCTGGCGCGCCCTGCTGGGGCGGTCCAAGCCCGCCAAGCCCGACCTCGACGCGCTGTTCGGTCTGCCCACGGCCGCCATCACCCTGCGCGCAGCGGCCGGGTTCACCCCGACAGGGACCGGGTCGGTGGCCTTCCGCGCCGCAGAGGGCGCCGACTTCCAGAGCGTCGAGAGCGACGTGACCGCTCTGCTCGACGCCGGTGACGGTCCCCCGGTACGCCAGGTCACCGACGACTACGGCTACACGTGGATCGTTGTGCGCACCGCACACGCTCCCCAGGGCGACGACCCCGATCCCGACATCAGCGGCCTGGTCACCGACCTGCACGCGGTCAACTCCACGCTCGAGGTCAACGGGTACGGCCCCTCGCTGCTGTGCTCGCTGGTGGGGTTCAACGACACCCGCGGGCGTTCGCTCGGCCTGGTCTACCTGTACAAACGCGGCACCTTCTACCCGTTCGCCCCGGCCGGGGGACAGCGCCGCGACAACGCCCTGGAACTGCAGGTCGAGGCGGCCATCGGCGGCGACCTCCCGATGGAGAAGGATCGCTCGCGCTGGTTCCCCGTCTACGGAGCACCCGGGCTCTGACCTGCTCGGACCCCGGTCCACCTCGCCGCATCCCTCCACAGGGGCGTCCGGAAGATGGCATCGGGGGCCGGGGAAGATTACCCTGGGGCTTACGAGCACATTGTTCCCCGACCGCTTCCCGCTGCGTTGGCCCGCACGGAGACGGACGGGGGACGACACAGCGGCCGCACGGAGGAATGCCGGGCAGCTTCCCGGCGTTGACAACCGTTGAAGAGGACAGGACCGGCTGAGCCCGGTCGGGCCCGGTCGCGACCGGGGCAGCCAGGCGGCCGCACCCTTTGTTATGAGGAGCTTTACAGATGACGGTTCAGAGCGAGACCACCGAGGGCATCATCCTCACCGATGAGGCGGCCGGCAAGGTCAAGGCGCTGCTCGACCAGGAGGGCCGCGACGACCTGCGTCTGCGTGTCGCAGTTCAGCCCGGTGGTTGCTCGGGGCTGCGCTACCAGCTCTACTTCGACGAGCGTGAGCTCGACGGCGACGTCGTCGCCGACTTCGGCGGCGTCGAGGTGGTCACCGACCGGATGAGCTCCCCTTACCTCATCGGTGCCACGATCGACTTCGTCGACACCATCGAGAAGCAGGGGTTCACCATCGACAACCCCAACGCCACCGGCTCCTGCGCCTGCGGCGACTCCTTCAACTAAAACGTTGGGTTCTTCCGGCCGGCCGCTCCGGCCAGGCGGAACACCCCCGGGAGGGCGGACCGAACGGTCCGCCCTCCTTTTTGCGGTGCCGGAGGCCATAGACGGGAGCGCGGGGGCCATGGGTAACCTGATGCAGTCCTTACGGGGGGCCTGAATTGCCCACCCGACACACAGGTCGCCCCGAACGTCCCGTACCCGAGCAAGGAGCTCTCGCCCCGTGAGAATCGCGGTTGCCGGATCCATCGCCACCGACCACCTCATGTCCTTCGACGGTCGGCTCGCCGATCAGATCATCCCCGACCAGATCGAGCATCTGTCCCTGTCGTTCCTCGTCGACGAACTCGACGTACGCCGGGGCGGCGTGGCCCCCAACATCTGCTTCGGTCTGGGCACCTTGGGTCTGAGTCCCGTCCTGGTGGGTGCCGCCGGTGCCGACTTCGAGGAGTACCGCGCCTGGCTGGACCGGCACGGTGTCGACACCTCCTCCGTCCTCATCTCGGAGCTGCGCCACACGGCCCGTTTCGTGTGCACCACGGACCGCGAGCAGAACCAGATCGCCTCGTTCTACCCCGGTGCCATGGCCGAGGCCCGCAACATCGAGATCAAGCCGATCTACGACCGCCTGGGCGGGATCGACCTGGTCCTCATCGGTGCGGACGACCCGGCGGCGATGGTGCGCCACAGCGAGGAGTGCCGTTCCCGCTCCGTCCCCTTCGCCGCGGACCCCTCCCAGCAGCTGGCCCGTATGGAGGGTCCGGAGGTGCGCAGCCTCATCGAGGGCGCCGCCATCCTGTTCACCAACGAGTACGAGAAGGCGCTCGCCGAGCAGAAGACCGGCTGGAGCGACGAGCAGATCCTCGACCGCGTCGGGATCCGCATCACGACCCTGGGTTCCAAGGGCGCCCGCCTGGACCGCAAGGGCGAACCCAGCATCCACGTCCCCGCAGCCTCCGTCGACAAGCTGGTCGACCCCACGGGCATGGGCGACTGCTTCCGCGCCGGCTTCCTTGCCGCCCACTCCTGGGGGCTGCCCCTGGAGCGCTCCGCCCAGGTCGGCAACGCCACCGCTGTGCACTGCCTGGAGGCCGACGGGCCCCAGGAGTACACGCTCACCCCCCAGAGCCTCCTCGCGCGCATGGAGGCCTCCTACGGCAAGGAAGCCGCCGACGAGGTCCGCCCCCACCTGTGACCCGTCCGCTCCTGTCGTAACGAGGGGCGCACCCCCGCTGTAACGAGGGACTCCCTCCCGAGGGTCCTGGGCACCGCCCAGGACCCTCTACAGTAGGAAGCTGTGACTCGCACGACCCGGCCCGTCCTCGGGCCGGGCCGCTGCCCGCACGACTCGGCTCCGCCGACCAGCAGCGGGGAGCCTCCGTGCCCCCGGTGCGCTGAAACGCGTGCCGGCAGACCGAGCCCACACCGTTCGCGCAGGGTCACGCGCGGCGGTGGGGAGCGCGACCGCACCCGCCACAGGCACCGTGCGGTCGGAGGGTGCCCCGAGCACCTCCCAGATCTAGGCCAGCCTTACCTGGGACTCCCATGGAATTCTGAAAGGACTACGCATGCGCTACACCGGACCGAAGGTGCGGTTGTCCCGGCGCGCCGGTACCCCGCTGACCCGTAAGGCGGTCAGCTACTTCGAGAAGCGCCCCTACCCGCCGGGTGAGCACGGCCGCCGCGTCCGTCGCAACAGCAGCGACTACGCCGTCCGCCAGGCCGAGAAGCAGAAGGTGCGCTGGTACTACGACCTGACCGAGAAGCAGCTCGCGCGGGTCTACGACAACGCCAAGAAGCGCACGGGCCGCACCGGTGAGGAGATGCTCGCCGACCTGGAGATGCGCCTGGCGACCGTCGTCCTGCGTGCGGGCCTGGCCGCCTCCGTCTACGCGGCGCGCCAGTTCGTCAACCACGGCCACATCACCGTGGACGGCAAGAAGGTCGACATCCCGTCGTACCAGGTCAAGCCCGGCCAGATCGTCGGCGTGCGGGAGAAGTCCCGCAACATGGTGCCGTTCGTCGAGGCCGCCGAGGGCGTCCACGCGGACGACAAGATCGCCGGTTTCCTCGCCGTGAGCCACCAGGACCTGCGCGTCGCGGTCACCGACCGCCCCAAGCGCGAGCAGATCCCGGTGCCCTTCGACGAGCAGCTCGTCGTCGAGTACTACGCTCGATAGACCCCGTTCCTCCCTGGTGCCGCCCCCACCCCGGGGCCGGCACCGGACGGAACAGAGCCGCGCGGACACCTGGTGTCCGCGCGGCTCGACCTTTGGGTGCCCGGCCGGGGCACAGCGTCCTCCGGGGGCGTGCGGACCGGGCACTCGCGAATCGTTATCGCAACGGAACCGGCATATCCGTTCAACCCCCTGAACGGCACGGACGCGGTCAGTACATCCGTCGGATGTGAAACGCGCTACCCGGATGTGCGGGCACTTCTGCGAGGAACTCGTGCATCTTCATTCGGCACCAGGCCGGGATGTCCGGGCTCGCGGCGGGGTCGTCCGCGGTGACCGCGATGACCGCACCGATGGGCACTTCGTGCAGCCGCTGGGCGAGCCGGATGATGGGGATCGGGCATTTGCAGCCCCTCGCCTCGACCGTCACGAGCGCCGTCGGGGGCGGGTTCTCCGACACGGGAAACCTCCGGCTGTAGTCGACCTGTGTCCCAATCTTGACCCGCCCCGGCCGGTAAGGCACACCCGGTTAAGGGTGTCGTAAACCCAGCGATACGCTCCTCTTGAGTCTCGCTCCGCGGGCGTGCGGGCCACCCTCCAAGGGCGGTCGGTGGGTCGGCGGAACCGAGGCTCGGGGCAACGCCGGGCCGCGCTCGTAGCCAGCCGGGAGCCTCGCCTCCGCGGGCGAACGGGTCCGGCTCCGTGAGCTGTCCCGTGCCGTGCAGGGGCCGTTCGGCAACACGCTGACCAGGTCAGCCCCTGAACGGCATGCTGGGCGGTTCGCGATAATGTTTGCCCCTGAAAAGCTTTGGATACTTAGGCCGCCTGTGGAGACCTCCGCAGGCTTCACCGCTGGGAAGGCAATCCGTGAGTCCGACCCGCCAGAAAAATCGGCGCTCAAGTCTGCGCCGATGGGCACCACGCGGCGCCGCGCTCGCCGTGCTGGGGCTGGCCGCGACCGGCTGCGCGTCGAACGATCTCACTCGTTTGGGCATGCCGGAGCCGATCACCGAGCAGGCCGAGCGTGTTCTCGCGCTCTGGCAGGGCTCATGGGTGGCGGCTTTCGCGGTCGGCATCCTCGTGTGGGGACTGATCATCTGGTCGGTCATCTTCCACCGCAAGCGCTCGGAGCAGTTGCCGCCCCAGGTGCGGTACAACATGCCCATCGAGGCGCTCTACACAGTCCTGCCGATCGTCATCATCTCGGTCCTCTTCTTCTTCACGGCACGCGACCAGGCGTACCTGATGGAGACCGAGGAACCCGCTGACGTCCACGTTGAGGTCGTGGCCTTCCAATGGGCCTGGCAGTTCAACTACCTGGACGACACCCGGGAGAACGGCGGCGAGGTGCTGCACTCCGAGATCGGTATGCCGAACCCGGACGGCACCGCAGACCCCGAGACGCAGACGACGCTCGTTCTTCCCGAGAACTCGACCGTCCACTTCGACCTCTACTCGCCCGACGTCATCCACTCGTTCTGGATCCCGGCGTTCGGCTTCAAGCTGGACGTCGTCCCCGGGCGTGACAACGCCTTCCAGGCGAACCTCAACGACGGCACCGAGGGCGAGTACATCGGCCGGTGCGCCGAGCTGTGCGGCGTGGATCACACCCGCATGCTCTTCAACGTCGAGGTGCTCTCCGAGGACGACTACGCCCAGTGGGCACAGGAGCGCGAGCAGGAGGCCGCGGCCGAGGACACCGAGGACCTCCCCGTGGTCGATGCCGCGGACGCCGAGGAGACTGACAGCTAAATGACCACGACGACGGAAACTCAACCCCAGAGCGGCGCCGCGCAGACGCCGACGCGCAAGGGGTCGATCATCGTCAACTGGATGACATCGACCGACCACAAGACGATCGGGTACATGTACCTGGTCACGTCGTTCGCGTTCTTCCTGTTCGGCGGTGTCCTCGCGCTCCTGATGCGCCTTGAGCTGTTCGCGCCGGGCATGCAGTTCGTGTCCAACGAGCAGTTCAACCAGCTGTTCACCATGCACGGCACGATCATGCTGCTGCTGTTCGCGACCCCGCTGTTTATCGGGTTCTCGAACGTCATCGTCCCGCTGCACATCGGTGCGCCCGACGTGGCGTTCCCGAGGATGAACCTGTTCAGCTACTACCTGTTCCTGTTCGGCGGGCTCATCACCATCGGCGGTTTCCTGACCCCCGGCGGTGCTGCCAGCTTCGGGTGGTTCGCCTACACCCCGCTGTCGGACGCGGTGCGTTCACCGGGGCTCGGCGGTGACCTGTGGATCCTGGGCCTTCTGGTCTCGGGTCTGGGCACCATTCTCGGTGCGGTCAACTTCATCACCACCGGCCTGTGCATGCGCGCGCCCGGTATGACGATGTTCCGCATGTCGATCTTCACCTGGAACACCCTGCTGACCAGTGTTCTGGTCCTCATCGCGTTCCCGGTCCTGACCGCCGCCCTGATCGCTCTGGGCGCGGACCGCATGGTCGGCACGCAGGTCTTCAACCCCGAACACGGCGGTGCCATTCTGTGGCAGCACCTGTTCTGGTTCTTCGGGCACCCCGAGGTCTACATCATCGCGCTGCCGTTCTTCGGTATCGCGACAGAGATCCTGCCGGTCTTCAGCCGCAAGCCGATCTTCGGTTACAAGTCGCTGGTCGCCGCCACGATCGCGATCGCCGGCCTCTCGGTCACCGTGTGGGCGCACCACATGTTCCCGACCGGCGCCGTACTGTTGCCGTTCTTCTCGTTCATGACGTTCCTCATCGCGGTTCCGACCGGCGTGAAGTTCTTCAACTGGATCGGCACGATGTGGCGAGGACAGTTGTCCTTCGAGACCCCGATGCTGTTCACGCTCGGGTTCATGGTGACCTTCCTCTTCGGCGGTCTGACCGGTGTTCTCCTGGCCTCCCCTCCGATCGACTTCCACGTCACCGACTCCTACTTCGTGGTGGCGCACTTCCACTACGTCGTGTTCGGCACGGTCGTCTTCGCGATGTTCGCGGGCTTCTACTACTGGTGGCCCAAGTTCACCGGGAAGATGCTCGACGAGAAGCTGGGCAAGTTCCACTTCTGGCTGCTCTTCCTGGGCTTCCACGGCACCTTCCTGGTCCAGCACTGGCTGGGTGCGGCCGGCTTCCCGCGCCGTTACGCCGACTACCTGCCCACGGACGGGTTCACCACGCTGAACCAGATCTCCTCGGTCTCCTCCTTCGTCCTGGCCGCCTCGACGCTCATCTTCTTCTGGAACATGTACGTCACGGCCAAGAAGGCGCCCATGGTCACTGTGGACGACCCGTGGGGCTACGGCTGCTCCCTGGAGTGGGCGACCTCCTGCCCGCCGCCGCGACACAACTTCACGTCGCTGCCGCGGATCCGCTCGGAGCGCCCGGCCTTCGACCTCAACCACCCGCACGCCGCCGCACCCGGTGCCGTCGCCGCGGGCGCAGAGAAGAAGTAGGGCGGTCAAGTGAAGACACAGGCCTATCTGTTCATGGGCATCTCGACCTTCTTCGGTCTTGCGGCTGCCCTGTACGTCTACTGGTCCTACCAGGACACCGGCGCCATCGAATGGACCGGTACCACGGCCCTGGTCATCTCCATCGGATTCGGCTGGATGATCGGGTACTGGCTGCTCCAGGCGGCCCGTCGGAGCGAGCACTTCCACGGGTTGCCGGCGGAAGAACGCCTCGACGGCGAGATTGCGGAGAACTCCGGCGAGTACGGGTTCTTCAGCCCGCACAGCGTGTGGCCGTTGTGGGTCGCACTGGCCGTGGCCTTCACGGCCGTGGGTGTGGCGATCGGTTGGTGGATGGTCATCATCGGTGGCTTCGCCATCATCCTCACCTCGATCGGCTGGGTGTTCGAGTACTACCGCAAGGAGTTCCAGCACTAAGGCCCGCACACCGTTTGACCACACATTGGAGTCAAGTGGTCACGCACGGTAGGGTATGGATGTCACCGCCCCGGTGGCCGGCCAGGTCCGCGCTCAGCGGCCTGCCGGGCGCCGGGGCGTTTCTTTCTGTGGCACCGTGCTGGAACGACGGGGGTGGTGGCCGTGAAGGGGCAGATCTACGGGGCCGGGACACAGCGGACGGCAGCGGTGGCGGGGGCGGTCCTCGTGCTGTCCTCCTGCTCCCTCGGGGGAGGCGATGGTGAGGACGGTGGGCCCGGCTCGGCGCGCGTGACGATCACCCCGGCTCCGGACAGCGCCGACGTGGCCCCGGACACCCCGGTCGTGGTGGAGGCCGAGGACGGCACCATCACGGACGTGCGGATCGAGCAGACCCCCACCGAGGAGCTCGGTGAGGAGGCCGCCGCTGACGCGGGCACGGCCGCAGGGCATCTGGACGAGGAGGGCTCTGCCTGGACCAGCGACCGGAACCTGGTCCCCGGGGCCTCGGTGTCCGTGCATGCCACCGCCGAGAACGAAGGGGGGACGGAGACCGAGGTGGTCTCGGAGTTCGCGACCGCCGCGGTGGCCGAGGAGGACCGGCTCGAGCTCGTCAGCAACTTCCCCGTCAGTGGTGACGTCGTGGGCGTAGGCATGCCCGTCGTGATCAACTTCGACCGGGCCGTGGAGCGCAAGGAGCAGGTCGAGAACTCCATGGAGGTGGCCTCCGATGAGCCGGTCGAGGGTGCTTGGAACTGGGTCGGTGACGACACGGCCGTCTTCCGCCCGAAGGAGTACTGGGAGCCTTACCAGGACGTGCAGGTGGACCTGCGCCTGGCCGGTGTGGCCGCCGATGAGGGGATCCATGCGGTGCGTGACCACACCATCGAGTTCGAGGTCGGTCGGGAGCAGATCTCCACGATGCACGTGCCCGACCACGAGATGGTCGTCGAGGTCGACGGCGAGCACGAGCGCACGATCCCCGTCAGCAACGGTGCGGGGGAGCGGGAGTTCGACACCACCACGTCCGGGATCCACCTGACCATGGAGAAGTACACCTCGCTGGTCATGGACTCCGCGACCGTGGGGATCCCCGAAGGGTCACCGGGCCACTACCGCATGGACGTCGATCACGCCGTGCGTACCTCCAACAGCGGGGAGTTCACCCACGCTGCCCCGTGGAACGGCCAGATCGGCAGCGCGAACACCTCCAACGGGTGCACCAACATGTCCGACGCCGACGCGCGCTGGTTCCACGACGAGTCCCTCATGGGCGACATCCTCGAGACGACCGGCACCGACCGGGAACTCGAGTGGGACAACGGCTGGGGGTTCTACCAGCGCTCCTGGGAGGAATGGCTCGACAACAGCGTCACGGGGGAGCCGCAGACCACCGACGGATCGGGCACGCCCGGGGACGTGCACGCCGATGAGACCTGAGCAGGGGCGTGCGGTCAGGGCTCCAGGAGCTCCGTGAGGCGCTCGGACGAACGCTTCCAGGTCCACTCCCGGCTCACCCACGCGCGGCCGCGGGCGCCCATGCGGGCGGCGGCAGCGGGGTCGCGGAGCAGATGGATGAGGGCGCGCGCGGTCGGGCCGGGCAGGGTGCCGTCCACGACGGTCCCGGTCTCGCCCTCAAGCACCGCGTCCGGGGCGCCCCCGGAGTCGCCGGCCACGACCGGCAGGCCCGTGGCCGAGGCCTCCAGGTAGACGATGCCCAGGCCCTCGACCTCCAGCCCGGCGCGGCGGGAGCGGCAGGGCATGGCGAAGACGGTCCCGGCGTCGTAGTGCGCGGGCAGGTCCTCGGCCGTGACCGGCCCGGTGAAGTGCACCGAGTCCAGGTCGCGTGCGGCCTCGCGGAGACGGGAGGCATCCGGGCCGTCGCCGACGACGAGCAGGGCGGCGTCAGGCACGTCGGCCAGGACACGGGGCCAAGCGCGGATCAGGGTGTCCTGTCCCTTGCGGCGCACGAGGCGGGACACGCAAACCACCACGGGGCGGTCGCCGAGCCCGTACCGTTCGCGCACCGCGCCGCCGCCGACACCCGGGTGGAAACGGCCGGTGTCCACGCCGGGGGGCAGGTGGCGCATGCGGTGCGCTGCCGGGGCAGAGAGGGCGTGCGCGAGCCGTTCGCGTGTGTGGTCGCCCAGGTATGTGACCGTGTCGACGGTGTCGCCGATCCGCCGAAGGCTCTCTCTTGCACCGGGCACCGAGGACCACCACGCCTCGTGCCCGTGAGTGAGGGCCACCTGTTGCCGCACCGGCATGCCCTGCGCCAACAGCCCCAACGGCGTTGCGGCTCCGTAGAGCACCGAGTCGCAGTCCTCCATGCGGGCGATGGCGCGGGCCCGCTTGGCCACCCGCGGCGTGGGCATCAGGGCCCGGGCGGCGTCACGCACGATCGGGAACGGTTGGCGCAGGTCGAAGTGCGGGTCCCGCGCAGTGTCAGCCGGGTTCGGGGCCGAGGCGTAGACGACCACCGACCCTGGGGGCCGACGCAGCGCGAGCTCGTGGACGAAGGCCTCGATGCCCCCCGGCCTGGGCGGGAAGTCGTTGGTGATGATCAGGGTTCGCGGCACGCCGGCGAGTCTACGGCTACGCAGGCCGAGCGTAGGAAGCGCCGGGGCCGCGCCAGTGTGGACGCGGGCCCGGAGGGCGTGCTCCACCCGGGTCAGGGGCGCACGGCCGCGGTGAAGCTGTCCCGGTAGTAGTCGTTGAGTGTCACGGTGCCGACGGGGGTGCCGGAGGTCGAGGCGTGCACCATCTCGCCGTCGCCCGCGTACAGGCCCACGTGGCTGGGCTCCGCACCGTAGAAGAACAGCAGGTCGCCCGGCTGCTTGTTCTCCCAGGAGACCTGTGTGCCGGCGTTGACCTGGTCGTAGGTGGTGCGTGGAAGTGAGACCCCGGCGGCATTCCAGGCAGCCTGGGTCAGGCCGGAGCAGTCGTAGCCGTCGGGGCCGGTGCCGCCCCACACGTAGGGCTTGCCGATCTGGGCGTAGGCGAAGTCGAGCGCCGTGCGGGCGTCGCCCGAGGCGGGGCCGTCGTAGTCACCGCCGCCGCCACCACCGTTCTCACCGCCGCTGCCGCTGTTGTCGCCGACGGATTCGGTGGCCGCGGCCCGCTCCTCCTCGGTGAGCTCCTCCAGGAGCGCTTCCTGCTCCTCGATGGACTCCTCGGCGGACTCCGTGGCCTCCTCGGCCTCTTCGAGGGCGGAGGCGGCACGCTCTTCGGTCTCGGAAGCCTCCGACTCCAGGGCCTCGAGGTGCTCGAGCTCCTCCGTGTAGCGTTCGAGGCTCTCGTCGTTCTGCGAGGCCAGGTACGTCAGGTCGGCCTGGTGGTTCATGGCGCTATCGGGTCCGTCGGCCCCGATGAGCTGGGTGGGCGAGGTGTAGTCCGCGCCGGAATAGGTCAGGTTGGCCAGTTCGCGCACGCCCGAAGCGAGGTCCTCGATCTGTTCTTCGGCCGCTTCGATGTCGCCCCGGACCTCCTCGAGGCGCTCCTCGGCGGCGTCGTACGTCTCCTGCGCATCGTTGAACTCGGCGTTGAGGGAGGAGAACTCCTCCTGGAGCTGCTCGATCTCCTCGCGCACGTCGTCGGCGGTCGGCTCTGCGTGGGCGACGCCGTGGGGGAGCAGGAACGCTCCGGCGGTGAGGGAGGCGATCACCGCGGCGCGGCGGTTTCGGCCGCTGTGGGAAGCAGACACGTCGGGATACCTTTCTTCCCCCCGCGCAGCAGGGGCCGCGACGCGAGGGACTGCACCGGGCGAGTCGGAGAGGACCGCACCGGGCCGGGGCGTCCGGGCGCTCGGGTCCCGGGGATGGGGGTTCCGCCCGGGCGTGACCGTCGCTGCCGGGTCGGCGGCGAAGAGGAACGACCACGCTCGGCGTCGAAGACTAGTCCATCCTTCTGCTGCCCCTCAACCGTTTCGTGACGTTCCCCCTCATGCACACCAGTGTCCGAAATCCGCCCGCTGGGCCGGAAAGCGGACCCGTCGTGGCCCTCCGCTGCGCGGGGCCGGGAAAGGCCACCCGGTTGCTGCCATAAAAATATTCTCGTAATATTTTTATGTGCCACGAACAGCAGACCACGACGAACGCCGCGACCGCATCGCCCGCGCCCTCCTGAGCGCCGTCGCCCGCAAGGGCTTGGCGCGCACCACGATGGTCGACGTGGCGGACGAGGCCGGTGCCTCGGTCGGCATGGTCCAGCGGTACTTCCGCAGCAAGAAGGAGCTCCTGCGCTTCGGGGTGGAGCACCTCTACCGTCGCGGGGCCGAACGCATCGACGAGGTGGAACGCCGCCCGCCCTTCGACGACCTGCTCCTGCGCCTGTCCGAGACGCTCCTGCCCCTGGACGAGGAGCGCCGCACCGAGCTGACCGTGTGGCTGGAGTTCCTGCCCGCCACCATCACCGACCCCGACCTGGCCCGTCTGCACCGGGAGACCACTCACCAGCTGGTTGACGGACTCGCGCAGGCCTTCGTCCGGGCGCAGGGAGCCGGGGCCTTCCCGGCCGAGAACGACCCCACCGAGGAGGCTGTCGCGCTCGTGGCACTGGTCGACGGCCTGACCGTTCACCACCTCGTCGGCTCCGACCACTTCGGTCCGGACCGCATCCGCGCCGCTCTGCGCACTCACATCGGCCGTCTCCTGGGCCCGGCCGGCGCCACCGGAGACACCGGCACGAGCCCGGGGGGTGGACGGTGACCGAGCCACACCACGACGCCGTGCCCGCACGGGTACGCGATGCTGACGGAGCCGCACGGGAGGACAGCCGCACCCGGATGCCCCTGCTCGATCTGCTGCGGGGCGTCGCGATCGTGGGGACCCTCGCCACCAACGTGTGGCTGTTCACCGCACCCGGGGGAGAGACCTCGGCGCTCTTCGGGGGTGCGGGATCGGTACCGATGGGGCGCTTCCTCGAGGACCCGTCCGCCTCGTCGCTGGTCGAGGGGCTCTTCCGTACCGCTGCCAACGGCACCTTCCTGGCCCTGCTCACGCTCATGTTCGGGGTCGGCCTGGCCCTGCAGTACCGCTCCGCCCGCAACCGCGGGAGGCGGTGGCCCGGGGCCTACAAGTGGCGCGCCCTGTTCCTGTTCGTCGAGGGCACGGTCCACTTCACCCTGGTCTTCGCCTTCGACGTGCTCATGGGCTACGCGGTCGTGGCCCTGCTCGTGGCCTGGTTGCTGGTCCGCTCCGAACGTGTGCAGATCTGGGTCATGTGGACCTCGCTCGCCGTGCACCTGGCGCTGATGTCCCTGGCCACCGCGGTGACGGTTCTGCTGCCCGTGGGAGGGGGCGGGGACGAGGTCTCGGCCGAGGTGGCCGAGCTCTACGCGAGCGGAACCTACCTGGAGCAGGTCGTGTTCCGCCTGGAGAACGCGCTGATCCTGCGTGCCGAACCCATCGGGACCTTCGCCCTCATGGTCTTCATGTTCCTGCTCGGCGTACGCCTCTTGCGGGCGGGCGCCTTCGGCGATGACGACACCGGACGGCGGCTGCGCTCCAGCCTCCTGGTTCGGGGCCTGGGTGTCGGGCTGCCCCTGAGCCTGGCCGCCTCCCTGGGCGGGGAGGAATGGGCTCTGGCCGACCGCTACATGGCTGCGCCCCTGGTCGCGCTCGGCGTCATCGGGCTGGTCGGTGTCCTGCGCGACCGGTTCGGCGGCACCGGCCCCACCGCGAACGGGCTCTCGGCTCTGGGGCGGATGGCCATGACGGGCTACGTCGCACAGAACGTCGTGCTCATGCTGGTCTCCTACGGGTTCGGGTTGGGGCTCACCGAACGCATGGCCTGGGCCGGTCCCTGGTGGTCCCTCACGCTGTGGGCCGGGGTCTCGGTGCTCCTGGCCGCCGGGTCCGTGCTCTGGCTGCGCCGGTTCCGGAACGGACCGCTGGAGGCCCTGCAGAAGAAGGTCCTGGCACGCGCACGCTGACCAAGCCGACCGCGCTGCCCGCAGGCACCCGCCCCGAACACACCACGGGCGGCGGTCCCCGGAGGAACCCCGGTGACCACCGCCCGTGCGGTGTACGCGGGGCGGCCTGGGCCGCCCGCGAGGTGACTACAGGCGCACCGCGAACTCGAACTGGCTGCCCCAGTACTCGGCCAGGCCGACGACCTCGATGTTGCGTCCCGTGCGGGGCGCGTGCACCATCTGGTCGTCGCCGGCGTAGAGGCCGTTGTGCCCCATGCCGGAGAAGAACACGATGTCGCCGGGCTGCAGCGCGCTCATGTCGGTGATGCGCTGGCCCACCTCGGCCTGGGCGTAGGTGGTGCGGGGCAGGTCCACGCCGGCCGAACGCCAGGCGGCCTGCACCAGGCCGGAGCAGTCGTAGCCGTCGGGGCCCGTGCCGCCGTAGATGTAGGGCAGCCCGACCTGCCCGTAGGCGAAGTCCAGGGCCGCGCCTGCGTCACCGCTGGCATCGCCGGTGTAGGAACCGCCGGAGTCGTCGGCGCCCGCGGCCGAGGGGTCGGAGTCGGGGAACTGGGCGAGCAGTTCCTCCTGCTCCTCGATCTTCTCCTCGACCTCGTCCTTGGCCTCCTCGGCCTCGTCCAGTTTCTCCTCGGCATCCTCGAGCGCTTGCTCGGACTCCTCCTTGAGGGAGAACAGCCGCTCCGACGAGTCGCTGAAGTCGTCCAGCTGCTGGATCTGGGCCTCGGACAGGTAGTTGAGGTCAGCGTTCTGGTCCAGCAGCGCCTCGGGGCCCTCCGAGGTCAGCACGTTGGTCGTGGAATCCAGGTCACCGGTCTGGTAGGTCGCGTTGGCGAACTGCTGGACCTTCTCCTGCAGCTCGTCGTAGCGGTCCTGCTCGTCGCCGACCTGGCTCTCGATCTCCTCGTACTGCGCCTCGGCGGTCTCGTGGTCCTCCTGGGCCTGATTGTACTCCTCGACGAGGGTGGAGGCCTCCTCGTTGAGCTCTTCGATACGGTCCTCGACCTCGTCCTGACTGGGGTCCGCGTGTGCGGTTCCGGGGACGAGGATGGCACCAGCGGCCACCATTCCGATGCCTGTCGATGCGATTCGGCGAGCTTGACGCCGACCACCGGGGTTCTTCATGGCGGTCCACGCTCCTTGAGGTTGAAAGTCCGCATGCTTGTACGGGGGGCGAGACAGAGGGGTCCCTCACCGGCAACCGGACGGGGACGCGTGAGCGCAGCGGGGCCTCCACCGGGCTCGGGGAGGACACAGGTGTGATCCACTACCCGGTAGAGCACTCACGTTCGGGAAGAACCTAGCGGACCGTCCGTCAGGGCTCAACCACGGGAGACGATCCGATCTCGTGGGGCGCCGGTTATCGTCCGGTTCGGGCGGACGTTCCTTCCAGGCCAGCCCGGGTTGGGGCCGGTCCCGTGTCCGCAATGGTGGCGCGTGTTACACCGCGGAAACGGGGCCGCTGTCGTTCAGCTCGTGGTATCGAGTCCGCGCAGGAACACCGCCGAGGGCACCGCACGGGCCCCGGCCCGTTGCACCGCCGACACGATCTCCTGGTCGGAGGTGACCACGGCGATCGGGCGGCCCGGGGGTTCGGCACCCACCAGGCGTACGATGAGCTCGTCGGCGGTCTCACCCGCGGCGCTGAACAGCAGCCGTACCCGTCGCGGGCCCGACACCACAGGAGGGGTGTCCACGTCCGCGCCGTCGAACACGCATGTGATCTCGGCCCTGGTCCGGCTCGCCAGCCCTTCCAGGGAGGACAGCAGGCGGGTGCGCTGGTCGGCCAGCGGGAGCGTGCCGTAACCGGTCTTGGTGACGTTGTAGCCGTCCAGGAGCAGGTGCACGCGTGGCACCGTCAACAGGTGTTCGAGCAGTCCCGGGTCGTCGTCGGGCAGGCCGGCCAGCGACGTGCGCCCGCTGCCGCCCTCGGAGACCAGATCGGCCGGGCTGTCCACCGAGGCGGGCAGGGCCAACTCCCGCCGGAGACCGTGCGAGGCCTCCACCAGGACGTCCAACAGCACCCGCAGACGCGCCTCGTCGGCGTTGCGTCCGGTGCGGGCCGCACGCCGGGCGTTCTCCACCTGTGTCTCCGCTGCCGCCAGCCGGGTCCGCAAGCGCCGGTTCTCCGCCTCGAGCGAGCTCATCCGGGAGGCCGACTCGTGCTCGCGCTCCGCGGTGTCCTTCAGCGCCCGCTCGGCCTGCTGGGCGGCCTCCCTGGCGCGCCCGCGCTCGGCGTGGATGCGGCGCCGCAGGTCGGCGATCTCCGTCCGCTGTTCCTTCAACTGCGAACGCAGGCGCTCGGTCTCGGCACGGTGGTCGCGCCTGGCCTGCTCCAACTGGCTGCGCGCGGACTCGGCCGCCTCGGCCGCGGCGTCGGCCTCCTGTGCACCCGCCCGGTGTTCCAGCTCGCCGTGGATCTCCTCCACGATGGCTGCCCATCCCTCGGGGCGCACCAGGTATGCGCAGGCCGCGACCGCGACCGGGTCGGCCGCGGGCGGTACGACACCCGAGCGCAGTCCTTCGACGAGCTCGGGCCACACCTGCTCCACACGGGAGGCCACCCGGGAACGGAAATCCTTGTCGGTCTCGAGCTGTGCGGCGATCTGCGGACCCGCCAGGCGTGCGCGGCGGCGCGGTTCGAACCGGGCGACCCGGCGCAGCACCGGGGGGAGCTCGGAAGCGCGCATCCCGCCCAGAACGTCCGACCCGTACTCCACGACCCGGGAACGCACCTGTTCGGGCAGGGGGCGCTCCAACTGTTCGCCGCACTCGGCCGCGGAGCCGGCTGCCCCTGTGCCGTCGTCCGGGTCGGCACTCATGCTCGACCCGGGGAGTGCTCGGCCGTACCGGACAGCGCCCGGCGCACGGAAGCCTCCGAACGCACCGTCCGGCTCACGTCGGACCGCGTCGGGCTGCCGCATCCGATGCGGGGCCGACGCTCCTCGCCGCCGGGCTTGGCGATCGCCACGTTCGTCTCCTTCTCGTGTGGGGTCGTCCCCACATCCTTCCATGTCGGGCACGGGGCATTCCATCCCGGAAGGGTTCGGTCACCGGTGCCGACTACCCTGGCCGCGTGTCACAGTCGCAGACGCCCACGGGTGTCCAGACCAGCATCGACGACCTCGGTACCCCTCTGGCCGAGACCACGTTCGTCGTGCTCGACCTCGAGACGACCGGAACCAGCGCCACGAACGCGCGCATCACGGAGGTCGGAGCCGTTCGAGTCCGGGGCGGCGAGGTGCTCGACGAGTTCACCACCCTCGTGAACCCCGGGGTGGTCGTGCCCGCCACCATCACGCTGCTGACCGGAATCACCCAGTCCATGGTGGCCACCGCACCGCCCATGGAGGAGGTCCTGCCCGACCTCCTGGAGTACCTGAACCGCGACCCGAACACCGCCGTGGTTGCGCACAACGCCCCCTTCGACACCGGGTTCCTCAAGGCCGCCTGCGAACGCCACGGACACCCCCGGCCGACCCAGCCCGTCGTCGACACACTGCGGCTGGCCCGTGCTGTCCTGGGCAAGGGCGAGACCCGCAACCACAAGCTCACCACCCTCGCCACCTTCTTCGGGG
The DNA here is from genome assembly GCF_000341025.1 of Nocardiopsis salina YIM 90010. Lineage (GTDB taxonomy): Bacteria > Actinomycetota > Actinomycetes > Streptosporangiales > Streptosporangiaceae > Nocardiopsis > Nocardiopsis salina. The sequence goes on from NZ_ANBF01000131.1 coordinate 26,781, forward strand.
CCCCTGTCACCCCCAACCACCGGGCCCTCGACGACGCGCGCGCCACCGTCGACGTCCTGCACGGGCTCATCGAACGCCTGGCGCCCATGGGCGTGCACAGCCTCGAGGAACTGCGCTCGGTGTCCAAGCCCCCCACCAAACAGCAGATCGCCAAACGCCACCTCGCCGAAGGGGTGCCCGAGGCGCCCGGGGTGTACGTGTTCACCGACGCGAACGGCGCCAGCCTCTACGTCGGCAAGAGCAAGAACCTGCGCCACCGCGTGCGTACCTACTTCACCGCAGCCGAGAACCGGCAGCGAATCCGCGAGATGGCCGGCGTCGTCGATGGGGTGACCCCCATCGTGTGCGCCACCGAGTTGGAGGCCTCGGTCCGCGAACTGCGCCTGATCGCCGAACGCAAACCGCCCTACAACCGGCGTTCGCGCCACCCCGAACGCGCGCACTGGATCAAACTCACCAGAGAGGCCTTCCCGCGCCTGTCCGTGGTGCGGGCCGTCAAGGACGACAACGCCCCCTACCTGGGCCCCTACACCTCCCTGAAGGAGGCGCACCGGGCCCGCGAGGCGCTTCTGTCCGCCTTCCCGCTGCGCCAGTGCACGCACACGTTCGATCCGCCCCGGCGCACCGTGGAACCCTGCGTGCTCGCCCAACTCGGCCGCTGCGGAGCCCCTTGCGACGGGACCGAGAGCCGTGCCGACTACAGCGCCCACGCCGAGGCAGCACGCGAGGCCATGACCGGCGATCCGGCCGCGGTCGTGGACACGCACACCGCCCGTATCAGCAAGCTCTCCGACCAGCTGCGCTACGAGGAGGCCGCCGAGCAGCGCGACCGACTCACTGCGTTCCTACGCGGTGCCGGTCGCTCCCAGCGCCTCACTGCCCTGGCCGCTCTCCCACACGTGGTCGCCACCCGGCCCGGCGCCCTGGGCTGGGAGACCAGTGTCGTGCGCCACGGCCGCCTGGCGGCCAGTGCCGTCCTTCACCCGGGGACCGACTCGGATGCCTTCCTCACCTCCCTCGAGGCCACCGCCGAACACGTCGACCCCGGGCCCGGACCCGTGCCCCGCGCCACCGCAGCCGAGGGCGAACTCGTCCTGGCCTGGCTCACCGACCCCGCCACGCGCCTGGTGCGCCTGGAGGGCGAATGGACATGCCCATTGCGGAGCGCCGAGGCCCACAGCGAGATGACACACTGGGCGCATGGCCGCGCTTCCGCTCAATGACGACTACCCGGTCCGCCGCGCTCCCGTGGTCGCCTACGCACTGATCGCGGCCAACGTCCTCGTCTACCTCGCCTCGCCCCAGGCCGCAACCGCCGTCTGGTACTCGGCCGACCAGTTCGAGAGAGTCTGCGAGATCCAGGACTACTTCATGCGCTGGGGTGCCGTCCCCGCCGAGCTCACCGGCAGCGTGGCCCTCGCCGAACCCGTCTCCGAGCACTGCCCGCAGATCGAGGGCAAGTCGGTCTGGTTCTCCCTCTTCAGCTCCATGTTCGTGCACGGGGGAGCGGCCCACCTGCTCGGCAACATGGTCTACCTGTTCGTCTTCGGGCCCGTCGTGGAGGACCGCATCGGGCGCCTGCGCTTCCTGGCGCTGTACCTGGCGACCGGCCTGGCCGCAGCCCTGGGCCAGGCACTGAGTGAAGTGGGCGGGCAGGTACCCATGGTCGGCGCCTCCGGGGCGATCTCGGGCGTGCTCGGCGCCTATCTCGTCGTGCAGTTCCGCAGCCGGGTGACGACCCTGGTGTTCGTGGTCATCCCGATGCGCCTGCCCGGATGGGCGCTGGTGGGCAGTTACTTCGTCCTTCAGTATCTTCTCTACGTCACCGGTTCCGACTCGCCCGGCGAGGACTCCGGCGTGGCCTACGCTGCACACGTGTACGGGTTCATCGCCGGTGTCGTCCTCGGACTGGTGGTCTACCGGCTGCGCTGGCGCTCCGGGACTCGGCTCTCCGACGTCTACTGAACAGCGCCACGCGGCGGCCGGGGACACGACACGACCCGCGCCCCGAGCAGCCCCTGGAGGCACAGTGATCACCGCGATCGTCATGATCAAGGCCGACGTCAACCGCATCCCCGAGGTCGCCGAGGCGATCGCGGAGATCGAGGGGGTCAGCGAGGTCTACTCCGTCACCGGAGGCGTGGACCTCATCGCCATGGTGCGCGTGCGTGCCCACGAGGACCTTGCCGAGGTCATCCCCGGCCACGTCAACAAGGTCCCCGGGGTGCTCTCCTCCGACACCCACATCTCGTTCCAGACCTACTCCAAGCACGACCTGGAGTCGGCTTTCGCCCTGGGCTGGTGAGCGCCAGGCACACGCGAGAGGGGCGGCCCACGGCGAGATGCCGGGTCCGCCCCTTCGTGCGTTCGGTGCGAAGGCGCACTCACGCCTCCTTGGCGTGCTCCTGGCTGGTCTTCACCCAGGTCTCCAGCGTGCGCAGGGCCGCACCGCTGTCGACGGCCTGAACGGCCCGCTCGTAGCCGGTGCGCACGGCCTCGGTGAGCGATCCGTCCACACCCTCGACGGCGGCCAGTGCCGCGCCCGCGTTGAGGAGAACGGCGTCGCGCACCGGGCCCTGGCGGCCCTCGACCGTTTCGCGTACCGCACGGGCGTTGAACTCCACGTCACCGCCGCGCAGGGCCTCCTGCGGCGACCGGGGGATCCCCAGGTCCGCCGGGTCCAGGACCTCGCGCCGGGCCTGCCCGTCGCGCACCACCCACACTGTGGACGTCGTGGAGATCGTCAGCTCGTCGATGCCGTCGTCGCCGCGGAAGACGAGGGCGTCCGAACCGCGCCGGGCGAAAACCCCGGCGATGGTCTCGCACATGTGCTCGTCGAAGACCCCGATCGCCGATGCGGTGGGCCGGGCCGGGTTGGTCAACGGGCCCAGGAAGTTGAAGACCGTCGGCACCGCGAGCTCCCGGCGCGGCTTGGCGGCGAACCGCAGCGAGGGGTGGAACATCGGCGCGAACGCGAACGTGATGCCGGCCTGCTCGGCCACCCGCGCTGTCAGCCCCGAGGGCAGGTCCAACACCACACCCAGGCGTTCGAGCACGTCGGCGGTCCCACACGAGGAGGAGGCCGCCCGGTTGCCGTGCTTGACCACACGTGCGCCCGCGGCCGCGGAAACGATCGCGGCCATCGTCGACACGTTCACCGTGTGCGCCCGGTCGCCGCCGGTCCCGACGATGTCGAGGGTCGGCCCCGGAACCTGCAGGCGGACCGCGTGGTCGAGCATGCCCTCCGCCAGGCCGGTGACCTCCGAGACGCTCTCACCCTTGGAACGCAGGGCGATCGCGAACCCTGCGACCTGGGCGTCGGTCGCCGATCCCGACATGATCTCGTTCATGGCCCACTCGGTGTCGGCCGCGGCCAGGTCGGTACCGCCGAGCAGGGCAGTGATGAGGTTGGCCCAGGTCCGTTCGGTGACGGGGGAGGGCTCGTCGGCAGGGGTCGCTGAGGCGGGGACGTTCATGCTGTGACTCCACGGGCTGTGGCACGGATTGCTGGGCTCGTCGGCGGGGCCGGGTATGCCGCGAGGGGCGGACCGGTCCCGCGCTTTCAGGTTCGGAGAGGCGCCGAGCCGCGCCATCGCCCGATGTCGGCACCGTGGTTGAGTGCCCCGCCCAGAACGAGACGACGGCGGCGCTGTCCCTGGCCGTCGTCCCGTGCGGTGGAACCGTGCTGGTGATCCACGGGGCTCACCCGTCGACGAGCTCCGCGCGCGAGCGCATGAGCTCGGCCAGGGACTCCGCCAGGGCGACGGGGTCGATGGGGTGGCTGACGACGGCCTCGGCACGCGACCAGGTGCCCAGCCAGCCGTCGTCGCGCCGACCGACCAGGAGCAGGACCGGCGGGCAGCGGAAGATCTCGTTCTTGACCTGGCGGCACAGGCCCATACCGCCGACGGGTGAAGCGGCCTCACCGTCGAAGACGGCCACGTCGATGCGGTCGAGCGGGTCCTTGGAGTCCAGCTTTCCGAGCACCGCGGGGGCGGTCGCGCACTCGACGAACTCCACCTTGGGCACGTCCGCGGCGGGACGGCGGCCCACGGCCCGGCGCACCTGCTCGCGGGTCTCGGCGTTGTCGCTGTAGATCAGCACGCGCATCCTGGTGCCGGAGTCGCTACCACTGCCCACCATCGCGCAACCGTCCCATCACGTCGGTCCACGGCCGCGCTCAGGGGATCGCGGCCGAGGGGTTCATTGGCTGTCCCCTCCGACTGTATTGCCTCGTACCGGTGGTGCACAGAGCAGCCCCGGGGCCGCTCGAAGCGCTGAGACCTTCGACACCGGCCCACCTGGGGCATCGGAGTGGCCCGCATCACCACGCCCTGGAGGCATGTTGCGCAACGGTGATCTTTTTGTTGCCTGCGCGTTGGCCGGGCGCGGTTCGCCCGGTCGCTTCAGGGGTAACGGAAAGCCCGGGAGGCCCAGGATCGAGCCGGTGTGGCGCCTACAGCGTGTCGTAGAAGCGCCCCGGCCGACCCGGTCGCTACAGTAACGCCGGAGTCACGGACATGCGGGCAACTCGGGGCTTGTGGGCGATCGATGCCGGTGCTGATCCGTCGCCTTACGGGGGGTCGAGTACGGCCCTGCGCGAGATGCCGTAATAATGCTCCCGTGGCGACAGCAACCGCGAACCCAAAAACAGCACCGACACCAGCGCATGGTGCGGCAAAGCGTCCTGACCTGGTGAGCGTTGGCACCATCGTGTGGCTTGCCAACGAGCTCATGTTCTTCGCTGCGCTGTTCGCGATGTACTTCACCATCCGATCGGTGATCACCGGGGACCCCGACCTCGGGGCCTGGCCGGACGCCCACCTCAACGTTCCGTGGGCGACGACCATCACCGTGGTCCTGGTGGCTTCCAGCTTCACCGCGCAGTTCGGCGTCTGGGCCGCGGAGCGCGGGGATGTCCGGAAGCTGCGCATGTGGTTCTACATCACGTTCTTCATGGGCCTGTTCTTCATCCTCGGACAGGCTTATGAGTACTACGAGCTCATCGCTCACGAGGGGCTGACTCTGCAGTCGAGTCCCTACGGTTCGATGTTCTTCTTGACCACGGGCTTCCACGGACTCCACGTCATCGGTGGGTTGATCGCGTTCCTCATCATGCTGGGACGCACGTACGCCGCGAAGCGCTTCACTCACCAGCAGGCGACCAGTGCGATCGTCGTGTCCTACTACTGGCACTTCGTCGACGTCGTCTGGGTCGCTTTGTTCTTCACCATCTACTTCATCCAGTAACCCGAAACGGGGAAACCGTGAAATGGATTACCGCGCGGCGGCGGCATCCCCTGGCGGGGTATGTCGTCGTCATCCTCGCGCTAGCCCTGTTCGGAGTGGGGTACGCCGCACTGGCCCCCACTTCCGAGGAGGCCAGGGCGCAGACCCTCAGCGCTGAGGCCCCGGCCCCGGACGACGTCGACATCGCCGAGGGCCGGGCCATCTTCGACCAGACGTGTGCGAGCTGCCACGGTCTGGACGGCTCCGGCAGCCCCACCGGACCCGACCTGCGTGAGGTCGGGTCCGCTGCGGTCAACTTCCAGGTCAGTACCGGACGCATGCCGTCCATGGACCCGGACAACCAGATGCCGCGCAAGCCGATGGTCATGTCCGAGGAGGAACTCGCCGACCTGATCGCGTACTACGACGCTGAGATCAGGGACGACGGGGCCGGTGCGGACGTGCCCTACGAGGTGCCCGGAAACGAGCCGCAGCGCGAGGACTTCGAGGACGAGGGCGAGTACGACGCTGCCCTCGAGACCTACGAGGCCGAGTACGACGCCTACCTCGAGGGCGCCGACGACACCGACATGGGCATGAAGCTCTACCTGACCAACTGCGCGCACTGCCACGCCTGGTCCGGTGGGGGCGGCGCCCTGACCGACGGCCGCTGGGCCCCCGAGATCGACGACGCGTCCCCGCGCGAGATCTACGAGGCCATGGTCAGTGGTCCCGGCGCCATGCCGATGTTCAGCGACGGCGTCATCGACCCGGACGAGAAGCAGGAGCTCATCTCGTATGTGAAGACCCTCCAGGCCGAACCGGACGCGGGCGGAGTCTTCGCCCTGGACCGCGTCGGCCAGGTCGCCGAGGGCTTCATCGGGTGGACCGTGGGTCTCTCCCTGATCGTCGCCTGCGCGATCTGGATCACCGCGAAGCAGCGTGCCCATGACTGAGAACAACAACAACGACAACAACGAGGCCGGGGACGAAAAGCCCGAGCGCGTGGTCGGCACCCCGTCGGCCTCCGCCGATGAGCGTGTGGTCTCCGAAGCCTCCGCAGAGAACGAGAGCGAACACGCAGGGCCCTACGAGCCCTTCGAGACGCACATCCGCTCCGAGGAGCAGCAGCGCCGCGGGGAGAAGATGGCGTCGGCGTGGTTCATCCTCGCCACTCTGGCCGGCATCGCCTTCGTCGCCGCTTACTTCGTCTTCCCGCCGAACGCGGCCGACGAGCCGGCGATCGCGGACCCGCAGATCTCGCAGTACTCGAACATGCTGCTGGGTGGCACGCTCACCCTGGCCATGTTCGGTATCGGTGCGGGTATGACCGTGTGGGCCCGCAACGTGATGCCGCACTACGAGGTGCACTCGCCCTACGACGAGTTGCCTTCCAGCGACGAGGAGAAGGGCTCCTTCAGCGAGTTCTTCATGAAGAGCGCCGACGAGAGCGGGTTCACCAAGCGCCCGCTCATGCGCCGTACGCTCATCGCGTCGATGCTCCCGCTGGGCATCGCCCCGGTCGTGCTCCTGCGCGACCTGGGCCCGCTGCCCCGGGAGGCGCTCCACCACACGCCGTGGGAGAACGGCCGTCGTATGTACATCGAGGGCACCCACCGTGCCCTGCGGGCCGAGGACCTGGATGACGACCCGTACGGGATGATCTCCGCCCTGCCTGCGGTCGACGACGATCGCTACCCGCACGGCATCAGCCTCGACGACCAGGCCAAGTCCGTGATCCTTCTGATCAAGGTCCCGGAGGGCGACTGGAAGGACGGAATGAACGACAGGGTCTCGGAGGACTCCGACGAGACCCACATGAATTGGACGTACAACGGGATCGTCGCCTACTCGAAGATCTGCACCCACGTCGGCTGCCCGGCGGCGCTGTACGAGCGTACGACGCACCGCATCCTGTGCCCGTGCCACCAGTCGACCTTCGACGCCACGGACGCGGCCAAGGTCGTCTTCGGACCGGCGCACCGCGGTCTGCCGCAGCTGCCGATCAGTGTGGACGATGAGGGCTACCTCATCTCGACGGGCGACTTCAACGAGCCGCCCGGTCCGACGTTCTGGGAGTACCAGAGGGGTGGCGGTAGCTGATGAGTAAGACGACTCAGGCACCCAATGCACTGCGCGGCGTCGGCAACTACATCGACGACCGCTTCCACCTGGCCAAGACCGGTGAGAAGAACCTTCGCAAGGTCTTCCCGAACCACTGGTCGTTCATGCTGGGTGAGATCGCGCTCTACTCGTTCATCATCCTGCTGATCAGCGGTGTCTTCCTGACATTCTGGTTCAAGCCCAGCATGGTGGAGATCGTCTACGACGGCTCCTACGAGCGCCTGCAGGGCGTTCCGATGTCGGAGGCCTTCGCATCGACACTGCACATCGACTTCGATGTGCGGGGCGGCTTCCTGATGCGCCAGATCCACCACTGGGCCGCGCTGATCTTCGTGGCCGCTCTGGTGATCCACATGCTCCGCGTGTTCTTCACTGGTGCGTTCCGCAAGCCGCGCGAGATCAACTGGCTCATCGGTGTGGCGATCTTCGCCCTCGCGATGGTGGAGGGCCTCTTCGGCTACTCCCTGCCGGACGACCTGCCCTCGGGCATGGGCGTCAGGATCCTGCAGGGCGTGATGCTGGCGATCCCGCTCGTCGGCACCTACATCTCGATGTTCCTCTTCGGCGGGGAGTTCCCCGGCGACGACATCATCACCAGGTTGTACGTGCTGCACGTGTTGCTCATCCCGGCTCTGTTGCTGGCCTTGATCGTGGCGCACTTCATGATCCTGTGGCACCAGAAACACACTCAATATCCAGGTTTGGGCAGAAACGACAAGACCGTGGTCGGAACACCTATGTTCCCGGCCTTCGCGGTCAAGGCGGGTGGGTTCTTCTTCTTCACCTTCGCCGTGACCGCCGGTCTGAGCGCCTTCATCCAGGTGAACCCGATCCACCTGTTCGGGCCCTTCGCGCCGACGTCCATCACCTCCGGTCTCCAGCCGGACTGGTACATGGGCTTCATGGAGGGTTCGCTGCGAATCTTCCCGAACTGGCTCGACTTCACGATCCCGATCGGTGCCGGGTACCCGATCATGACCGCGGTCCTCGTGCCCGGTCTGGTCATCCCGGGGCTGATCTTCGGTGCGCTGGCCCTGTGGCCGTTCGTCGAGCAGTGGATCACCGGTGACAAGCGCGCCCACAACATCGCCGACCGGCCCCGTAACGCCCCGGTCCGCACCGGTCTGGGCGTCGCCGGCATCATCTTCTACGGCGTGCTGTGGATGGCCGGCGCCAACGACGTGCTGTCGGAGACCTTCTCGATCGACCTGTACCTGACGACCTACATCTTCAGGGTCATGGCGATCGCGGGTCCGATCCTCGGGTTCATCATCACCAAGCGCATCTGCTTGGGCCTCCAGCGCCGTGACAGGGAGACCCTGGAACACGGTTACGAGAGCGGCGTCATCCAGCAGCTGCCCAGCGGTGAGTTCATCGAGGTGCACAAGGAGAGCTCCGACGAGACGGTCGAGGTTCTCAGCAGCAAGCGCGATCCTTCCTCGACCGCACTGACGGACGAGGACGTGGATGCCAGTGGCGTGGAGAACCCCGACGCCCGCAAGGGCATGGGCAAGTTCCGCAGGAAGCTCGCGCACTGGTACACGAAGGACAACGTGTCCGTGCAGGGTCTGGAGCCGCACAGCGGCCACCACCTGCACCACTCCCAGGAGCACCTCTCCGAGGAGGGTGGAGACGTCGAGCGCTGACGCGTGAGGCGGTGGGATCCTCCCACTGGACGGATCACCGCGCCGACGACGGGCCCGGCCGTGCCACGGCCGGGCCCGTCGTGTGTCCGGGGGTTTCGGGCCCTTCGCCGACCGGAACGTATGCGGGTTCCCGGCGCCCTTCTGCGCAGCCGGGGAGCGCCCACCTCCGCGGTCCGAGTGGTCCGCGTGCGGATGGGCGTGCGGGCACCCGCTCCGCATTGCGGCAGAGCCCCGCACGAGGCTTCTGCTGGGCTCTCGGAGCTGGGCTCCATCTCTGCCCGTAGAACCGAGGGGTGGTGGGCCGACGCTCTCGTGCGGGCGCGTACACGTGTTCTGCGGAACATACCTGTGGCCGATCGGTGACGCGAGTGCCGCGCGGGGCCGCACGCGGCCCGTGCACGGCAAAGGAGCCGTCCACCCCGAGAGGGCGGACGGCTCCTTCACACCGTGCAGCGCACACCGGACGCGGGCCGGTGCGGTGCGGGATCAGTCGTTGTAGATCTCCTCGATCTCCTTGCTCCACTCCTTGTTCACCACGTGGCGCTTGACCTTGAGGGACGCGGTCATCTCACCGCTCTCCTCGGTGAAGTCGGAGGGCAGGATCCGGAACTTGCGGATGCTCTCGGCCTTGGACACGGCCTGGTTGGCGTTGTCCACGGCTTCCTGGATCGCGGCCTTGAGGTCTTCGTCCCCGGTCATTTCGGCGATCTCGCCCGTCTTGCCCTTCTGTTCCTTCCACTGCTCGAAGGACTCGGGGTCGATCGTGACGAGGGCGGCGATGAACTTGCGGTTGTCCCCCACGACCATGCACTGGGAGACCAGCGCGTTGGCGCGGATGCGGTCCTCGAGGACGGCCGGGGCGACGTTCTTGCCGCCGGCGGTCACGATGATCTCCTTCTTGCGGCCGGTGACCGAGAGGAAACCGTCGTCGTCCAGGGAGCCGAGGTCACCGGTGTGGTAGTACCCGTCCTGGGTGAAGGCCTCCTTGGTGGCCTTCTCGTTCTCCCAGTAGCCGGTCATGATGTGGTCGCCCTTGAGGAGGATCTCCCCGTCCTCGGCGATCTTGATCGAGGTGCCCGGCAGAGGCTGGCCGACGGTCCCGATCTTGTTGAACTCGGGGCTGTTGACCGAGGTCGGAGCGGTGGTCTCGGTGAGGCCGTACCCCTCGATGATCGTGAAGCCGATACCGCGGAAGAAGTGGCCCAAGCGGGACCCGAGGGCGGAGCCGCCGGAGACCGCGTACTCGGCCTCGCCGCCGAGGCGGTCGGTGATCTTGCCGTAGACGAGCTTGCTGAAGAGCTTGTGCTTCAGGCGCAGTGAGAGCGGGACCTGTCCGGCGTCGAGCGCCTTGCTGTAGGCGATCGCGGTATCGGCGGCCGCGTTGAAGATCTTGCCCTTGCCCTCGGCGGTCGCCTTCTGCTCGGCCTTGGTGAAGACCTTCTCGAAGACGCGGGGGACGGCGAGCAGGAAGGTCGGCTTGAAGACCGAGAACTGGTCGATGAGCTCCGGGCCGGCCGAGGGGAAGTGGCCCAGGGTGGCTTTGGCCTCGATGGTCATGACCTGCACGAAGCGGGCGAAGACATGCGCAAGCGGCAGGAAGAGCAGGGTGGAGGGGTTGTCGCGGCCCTTGAGGACCTGCTCGGCCGGGCCCTCCAGGGCGGCGCGGGAGATGAAGAGGAAGTTCCGGTGGGTCAGCTGGCAACCCTTGGGGCGGCCCGTGGTCCCGGACGTGTAGATGAGGGTGGCCAGGTCGTCGGCGGTGACGGCGGTGCGGCGCTCCTCGAGGGCCTCGTCGGTGACCTCGGAGCCGCTCTCTCTCAGCTCGTTGAACTCGGCGTCGTCGAAGCGCCAGATCTGCTGGAGTTCGGGAGCCTCGGAGCGGACCGCCTCGATGCGTTTGGCGTGCTCGTCGTTCTCGACGAAGACGGCCTTGGCACCCGAGTTGGACAGGATCCACTCGATCTGTTCGGGGGAGGAGGTCTCGTAGATCGGTACGGTGATGCCACCGACCGACCAGATCGCGTAGTCGACGACCGTCCACTCGTAACGGGTGCGGGACAGCAGGGCGACGCGGTCTCCCTTTTCCACACCGGCGTTGATCAGAGCCTTGGCGTGGGCGACGATGTCGCCCTGCATCTCCTCGACGCTGATGGCACGCCACTGGCCACCGGGCTCCTGCTTGCGGGCGGCCGTGGCCTTGGGCTCGGTGGCCGCACGGGCGTAGAGCGTGTCGGTCAGCCGCGCGTCGTCGGGGATCTCGACGACCGCTGGAGAGCTGTATTCGCGCACGTGGTGCTCCTGGACGTGAACGGATTCTGGTTAGTGGGGACGTGACGACCGTAACAACGAATGCTACTCGTGAGTAGAACAGATTGCCGTTCGGTATCCAACAGTGACCCGAACACCCTGCGGTGATGTGCGTCCAGGGCCCGGTCTCCGGGAACGGGTCCCCCGTTCGCGGCGGACGTGGGCGCCGCCGTTCGTTCGGCGCTCGGACACCCGTCGTGATCCGGGTTACGCCTCGTATGCACGTGAGAATATCGCCTGGTGTGCCCCCTGCGCACATTCCGTGGTGTCCGTTCTGAGCAGGTGTTGCCACTTGTTCATCGGGTCTGGCCTGCGATCGGCCTCCGTGTGAAGCACAACGCCGGGGACCCTCCGGCTCATCCCTGATTCCTTCCGGAGACCGCCCCCGGGCGCCTGTCCGAGGCGGCCGACCGCGGCTAACGTGAAACCGAGGACGTGTCACGACAGGAGAGGGACATGACGGACAACGACGCCCGCGACACCGGCCAGCGACGCGACCGCCAGGAGGGCCGGGCCGCCGATCCCGATCCCATCGGAAGTGTCCTGGGCGGCCTCGTCGACGACGTCCAGCGCAGGATCTTCTCGGCCGGGGTCAAGCGGAGCGTGGACTCGGTGGTCTCGCGTCCCAAGGAGCAGGAGGACGTGTGGGGCGAGGCGATCCGCCTCGAGGCGCCCCAGCCCAAGCCGGCCTCAGAGGAGGTCTTCGAGATCGTGCGCAAGGCCGCACCCGAGGTCGCAGGCCACCTGGGCCGCGCCGGACTGACCCTGGCCGACGCCGTGGGTCGGACGTGGGGCGTACTCGAGCGTTCCCTCGAGCAGGCCCGAGAGGAAGGGCGTGCCGCGCGGGAGGCGGAGGAGGTCCGCGGCCGCGATGACGCGGCCGGCGGGGAGGGTGGCGGCGCCCGGCCCTGACCGGGAACGGCAGCAGGGGATGCCGGGGGCGGCTCGGCCTGGTTTAATCGAATGGTTTACACCATTTGCAAGGCCTCTGACGTCAAGGTGACCACTTATGTCAGAGATCAGGCGTAAGTGCGAAGGAGCTGCCCCCATGCTGACCATCGGCGTAGACATCGGCGGAACCAAGATCGCCGCCGGTGTGGTCGACCCCAACGGGCAGATCCTCGACCGGGTCAAGCACCCCACCCCGTCCGAAGATCCCCGAGCCCTGGCCGAGGTCGTGGCCCGCGCGGTCGACGAACTGCGCGAGCGCCGTGAGGAAGGAGAGATCGGCGCCGTCGGCGTGGGCGTGGCCGGGTTCGTCGACGAGGACCGTGCGACCGTCCAGGTCGCGGTCAACATCGGACTGCGCGACCACCCCCTGCGGGACCGGGTGCAGGAACGTGTCGGGCTCCCCGTGGTCATCGAGAACGACGCCAACGCCGCCGCCTGGGCCGAGGCGCGCTTCGGAGCCGGGAGGGACAGCGACCACATCGTGTGCGTGACCCTCGGAACCGGCATCGGCGGCGGCCTGGTCCTGGGAGGCCGGCTCCACCGCGGCCGCTTCGGTGTCGCCGCCGAGATCGGGCACTACCGGATGGTCCCGCA
>NZ_ANBF01000132.1 GCF_000341025.1 Nocardiopsis salina YIM 90010
GCCCTGGTCGCCGAGGGCCGCGATCTCGCCCGTGCCGACCCCGAGGCCGCCGAGCGCATGCTCAAACTCGCCGACGGGAGCGTGGAGGGCATCGAGGGCCGGGCCATCACCCAAGCGGCGCTGGAGGGCGACCCGGCCGCGTTGGAGTGCTTCGCGAGCGTGGCGGACTGGACCGGGCGCGGCCTGGCCGATCTGGCGGCGATCCTCGACCCGGAGTGCTTCATCGTGGGTGGCGGTGTCTCCGACGCGGGGGACATCCTCATCGACCCCGTCCGGCTCTCATTCGCCCGCAATGTCTCCGGCGGCCCCGGCCGCAGGCTCCCCCCCCCCCCCCG
>NZ_ANBF01000133.1 GCF_000341025.1 Nocardiopsis salina YIM 90010
TTCTGTCAGGGGGAGAGGGATCAACCCTCCTCGGAGCCCTTCTTCTTCTCACGCTCGGCCGCCTTGCGGGCCTTGCGCTCCTCCCTGCGGGAGCGGCGCTCGTCCTTGCGCCGGGCGCGTCCGGCCCTGCGGCGCTCCTTGTCGTCCGCGTGCTGCTCGCGCCGGGCCTCCTTGGCCTCGGCCTCCTGCTCCTTCTTGACCGCCTGGGCGTAGCGGTCGACGTACTCCTGGCCCGAGAGCTCCATGAGCGCGTACATGATCTCGTCGGTGACCGCGCGCAGGACCCGGGGGTCCTCTTCCATGCCGTAGTAGCGGGAGAAGTCGAGGGGCTCGCCGAACTTCATCTGAGGGCGCACACCCAGTTTGGGCACGGTGCGTCCCGGGGGCATGATCTTCTCGAGGTTGATCATCGCCATCGGTACGACCGGGGCCCGCGACTCCAGGGCCAGGCGGGCCACGCCGGTGCGGCCGCGGTAGAGCTTGCCGTCGGGGGAACGGGTTCCCTCGGGATAGATGCCGAGCAGGTCGCCGCGTTTGAGCACACGCAGGCCGGTGCGCAGGGCCGCCTCGCTGGCCTTGCCGCCCGCGCGGTCGATCGGGATCTGACCCACGCCGCTGAAGAACGCACGGCTGGCGAAACCCTTGACCCCGGTCCCGGTGAAGTACTCGGACTTGGCCAGGAACGTGATCTTGCGCGGTAGTGGCAGCGGGCCGAAGAAGTGGTCGGAGAAGGACAGATGGTTGCTGACCATGATGGCCGGGCCGCGGCGGGGCACGTTCTCCACACCCTCCGCCCTCGGCTGCCAGAGCACGGCCAGCAACGGCCCCAGGATCGCTTTGACCACCCAGTAGAACAATCGGATCACCCCTGCAATGGCGGGGAGCTCTGGGCAGGGTCCACCGCTGTCCACATTCCCGCTCGGTCGACTTGGATCAGGACATACCCGCCGGGGGTGGCGGATGATGGTCGGCTGACGTGGGCCATCTTCCCATCGGGCGACGGCATCTGCCAAAGCGCCTGTGATCGGGCGGCCAGGCCGGACCCCCACGAGGATACTCATGCGCTGTCTCCGGCCGACCGCCGCCCTGCGTGGATCCGCGCCCGCGCACGCGCGTGGTGGGCAGTGTCGGCCCCCGGGCCGCAGGGGCGGGGTCCGGGTGCAGGGCCGGAACGGGCAGGACAGGGGCCCAGGCCCTCCTCGGGGCGCCTGCCGTCGCTTCGACGGGTACTTCGGCGGGGGTGTCGCTCGAGGGTGGTGGCGGGTGACTGGGTTGGTTTGTGCGCCGGAGGCGTCCGTTGAGGGTGGTGGCGGGTGACGGGTGGGCAGCAGTGCTCTCGCGAGGCCGAAGAAGGAGTGCCCCCACTGTGCGTACCCGGCAAGCTCGGCGGTTTCGCGCAGCCGGCCCCGGGTTGGGCCTCCTGTGGACCGACGAGAACGCAGCGAGAGTGCCGCTGGGGCGCCGCGCAGCAGGTTACGGTGGCCGCCGAGCAGGACCTATTGTTCAGTCATGGCATGCGCCTGCCCGAACGGCTAACCTCGCAAGTCGGACACGCCCCACGGCCGGCGCCGCCCGGACGCGCCGAACGATCCCCCGGGAGACACCTCCGTGACATCCACCATCCCGACCAGACCGGACCCCGCGTTGCTCCCAGGGGCGGCACCCCTCAGCCACCGGGGTTCCCGGGTCGGGGCGCTCCTGTGCCACGGCTTCACCGGTTCACCGCACTCGATGCGCCCCTGGGCCGAGTACTTGGTCCAGGCCGGGCTCAGCGTCGAGATGCCCCTCCTGCCCGGTCACGGGACGGTCTGGCAGGACATGAACCTCACGACCAGCGACGACTGGTACGCCGCGGCCGAACGCGCCCTGTTCGACCTCGCCGAACGCTGCGACGAGATCCACGTGATGGGGCTGTCGATGGGCGGGGCGTTGAGCCTGCGTCTGGCACAGGACCATCCCGATCTCGTCTCCTCGGTGGTCCTGGTCAACCCCTCCCTGGTGTTGGAGGACCTCCGGCTCCCGCTCATCGCGCCGTTCAGGCGCCTGGCCGCCCGCCTGCTGCCCTCGACGCCCGGCATCAGCAACGACGTCTCCCGGCCCTACACGGGAGAGGGCGGCTACGACCGCGTTCCGACGGCGGCCGCGGCGACACTCCCGAAGTTGTGGCGCGCGGTTCAGGAGGGGATGTCCGGTTTGCGGGCGCCGGTCCTGGCCTACCGCAGCACCCAGGACCATGTGGTCGGCCCGCGGAGTCTGCGTATCCTCGCAAGGAGAGCGGTCAACACCAGAGTGACGATCCACCTGCTCCGGGACAGTTACCACGTGGCGACCGTCGACCATGATGCGACCACGATCTTCGCCGGAAGCCTCGCGTTCGTGCGAGAGCAGAAGAGGAGCGGGGAAGGAGCCGACCGATGACACAACGTCGGGAGAACGGCCTGCTCGCCGACGCCTACGTCCCGCTGATCCTGCTCTCCCCCTCGCACGCCGACCACATGCTCGAGGCCCTGCGCCGCAGCGGCATCGCCGCCTACGCGGTTCCGCTCGACGAGGACGTGCTCGAACCGGCCGGCGGCTCCGACGAGGACCCCCCGACCGACCACCTCTACGTCGATGCCGACGAACGCTCGGCGGCCGAACACGTCCTGGGTGCCGAACTGCCCGGGCTGGACGACGACGAGGACGTCTCCGACCTGCTCGCCCCGCGCGGGCTCCCCGGGCAGGACGCCGCCGGCGACCGGGCCCCCGGGAGCGCGGAGAGCGCCGTCGGCGGCGACCTGCTGGACGGGCCGTTGGAGGAGGGCCCCGACAACCGAGAGGGGACCGCTTCCGACGACGAGGTCTGGAAGGACCTGGTCGCCCGCTTCTACGACACCGCCTCCGAACCCGACCGGGACACGGCCTCCTGGCCCGATGCCGAGAACATCGGCCACGGCGACCGCGAGGACGACTCGCCCGCCAACCGCATCGGCGACCTGCTCGCCTCCCGTTCCCGCCGCCGCGACGAACGCGACGACCGGGACGAGGACTCCGCGGAGGAGGACGAGGAGCGCGCCGCTCGCCGGGCCGAGGAGGAGATCGAGGGTCACTACGAGCCCCCGCCTCCGCCGCCTCTGCTACAGGGGGACAAGGTCGGCATCGCCGCGTGGTTCGGCCTGCTCACCGCCCCCGTCGTGCTCTTCGGCTCCGCGTTCCTGGGTATCTCGCTGCCGAATTGGATCATGCTCGCCGCGGTCGTGGCGTTCCTGACCAGCTTCGTGGTGCTGGTCCTGCGTATGACCGACAGCCGCCCGCCCGGCGACAACGGACCGGACAACGGGGCGGTGGTCTGAGCCTGGGCTTCGACGTCCCCCTCTGGCGCACGTTCGCGCTCTACCGCGCCGCCGCGCTGGTCCACGCCCTGGTCCTGATCGTCCAGCACCACGAGCACCTGATCCGTCCGTGGCTCGCCTGGGGCGTGCTCGCGGTCATGGCGCTGTGGACCGTCGTGAGCGCCCGTGCCTACTCCCACCCGCACCTGCGCGACGCACGGATGCTCACCGCCGACCTGGCGGTGGCGTTCGCATGCCTGTTCGCGACCGGTCTGGCAGCCGGCCCCCACTACCTGACCCAGGCCGCACCGCTGAGCGCGTACTGGTTCGCCGGGGCCGTGCTCGCGGTCGGGGCGATCGCGGGCGTGCGCGCGGCGATCCTGGTCGCGCTCGTGTACGGTCTCGGTGATCTGGCGCTGCGCGAGTTCATGGGCGCGGCCGTCACCGGGGCCACACTCCGCGGAGTCGTCCTGCTCCTGCTCGCCGGTACCGCCGTCGGGTACATGGCCCGGGTCGCCCACCGCGCCGAGGAACGCTTCGCCCGCGCGGTGGAGCTGGAGGCCCGCATGCGCGAGCGCGAGCAGATCGCCCGCTCGGTGCACGATTCCGTGCTCCAGGTGCTCTCCCTCGTACACCGGCGGGGTGAGGAGGCCGGGGGAGAGGCCGCCGAACTGGGACGCATGGCCGGCGAGCAGGAGGTGCGCCTGCGGGCCCTGATCAGCGGAACCGAGGCCCCGGTCCAGGACACACCCGGAACAGCGGACCTGCGTGACCTGCTGCGCCCGGAGGAGAGTTCCCTCGTATCGGTCTCCGGACCCGCCGAACCGGTCGATCTGCCCGATCGCACCGCGCGCGAGATCGCCGCCGCTGTGCACGCCGCCCTGGAGAACGTGTCCCGCCACTGTCCCGAAGGCACCCGTGCTTGGGTCCTGGTCGAGGACGAGGGGAGCGGGGTGACCGTCAGCGTGCGTGACGAGGGTCCCGGTATCGCCGAGGGCCGGCTGGAGGAGGCACAGCGCGAGGGGCGGTTGGGAATGGCCCAGTCGGTGTTCGGCCGGGTACGGGACCTCGGAGGCAGTGTCGACGTGGTGACCGGGCCCGATGAGGGAACCGAGGTCGAGATCCACCTGCCGCGTTCCTGAGGTGCCCGGCTGCGCACGCGCCGCCCCCGGCCGCGGGGTCAGAGGTCGGGGCCGTCCCCGGGCTCCTCCTGGGCGGAGAATCGCTGCTCCAGCCACGGGTCGGCGCGATTGTGGTACCCGCGCTCCTCCCAGAATCCGCGGCGGTCAGCGGTCATGTACTCCACCATCCGCAGCCACTTGACACTCTTCCACCCGTACAGGTGCGGCACCACCAACCGCAGGGGGTGTCCGTGCTCGGGTGCCAGAGCGAGGCCGTCGCGGTGGGTGGCCAGTACCACCGAGGGCGACAGGAAGTCGGACATGCGCAGGTTCGCGCTGTAGCCGTACTCGCCCCACACCATCACGTGTGTGGCCTCGGGGGAGGGCGGGGCCAACGTGACCAGGTCGAGCGCGCTCACCCCGGACCACCGCACCTGGGGGACGCTGAAACGCATCACGCAGTGGAAGTCGCTGACCGACTCCGTACGCGGCAGCCCCTGGAACTCCTCGTACGTCCAGCGGTAGGTCCCCAGGTCCTCGGTCGCACCCACCACCCGCAGGTCCCAGCGTTCAGGCCGGAAAGCAGGGACCGGGCCGTAGTGCAGTGCCTTGTGCTCGTACCGGGCCGCTTGTCCGGGCGGGAGTCGGGGCGTTGCCTCCCCGCCCCGCCTGTCGGGCTCCGTTCCAGCCGGCAATCGGTCCCCCGTTTCATGTGTCGGCGCCGGATCCCTGCCATCCTGCCAGGGGGTAATGGAGAGACAGATCACTCCCCCCGTCCTTGTGTGGGAGCGCGGGCCGTGCGTTATAGTCACTCGCATGCAGCGGAACTTTTGGCGCTTTTATGGCTACCGGCCCGTATCCCGGACGGTCGCCTGTAAAGCGCTGCGCTGACACAGACGACTTCACCAGGAGCCCCGGGCCGGACAGGCCCGGGGCTCTCTGCGTTCCGGGCGAAGGTCCCCCGGCGGTTCGAACCGCACACGAAAGACAGGGACAACCCACATGGTCATCGTCATGGCACCGGACGCCACCTCCGACAACATCGACGCGCTCGTCGAACTGGTCTCCTCCGCCGGAGGTGAGGCCTACGTGACGCGCGGGGTCAGTCGCACCATCATCGGCCTGGTCGGGGAGGTCGACCGGTTCCAGGACCTGGGCCTGGCCGCCAAGCCCGGGGTCGCCGAGGTGCTGCGCATCTCCGCCCCCTACAAGCTCGTGAGCCGTGAGAACCATGACCGCCGTTCCGTGGTGAGCGTGCGCGGCGTGCCGGTCGGCGGCGACCACATGACCGTCATCGCAGGCCCCTGCGCGGTGGAGACGCCCGAACAGACCCTGGAGGCCGCGCGCATGGCCCAGGCCGCGGGGGCGTCCCTGCTCCGCGGCGGTGCCTACAAGCCCCGCACTTCCCCCTACGCCTTCCAGGGCCTGGGCGAGGAGGGTCTGAAGATCCTCTCCGACGTGCGCGACGAGACCGGGCTGCCCATCGTCACCGAGGTCGTGGACGCGAACGACGTCGAGCTGGTCGCGTCCCACGCCGACATGCTCCAGATCGGCACCCGCAACATGCAGAACTTCGCCCTGTTGCAGGCAGCGGGGGACGCCGGAAAGCCGGTTCTGCTCAAGCGCGGCATGAACGCCACCATCGAGGAGTGGTTGATGGCCGCCGAATACGTCGCCCAGCGCGGCAACCTCGACATCGTGCTGTGCGAGCGAGGGATCCGCACCTTCGAGAAGGCCACCCGCAACACGCTCGACATCAGCGCCGTGCCCGTCGCGCAGAACCTTTCACACCTGCCGGTCATCGTCGACCCCTCGCACTCGGGCGGCAAGCGCGAACTGGTCCTGCCGCTCTCCCGCGCGGCCGTGGCCATCGGCGCCGACGGTGTCATCGTGGACGTGCACCCGCACCCCGAGACCGCGCTGTGCGACGGCCCGCAGGCCCTGCTCGAGGGCGACCTGGCCGAGCTGCGCGACCTCGTGGGCACGCTCGCCGCGCTCAGCGGACGCACCCTGACCCCGGCTCCCGGGCAGGAGCTGGCCGGCCTCTGAGGCCCGTGCAGGCCCCGGGCACGGAACGGGCCCCGGTGCCGGAAACGGAGCGCATCCGTTCCCGGCACCGGGGCCCGTCGGGCGCGGGGGCACGGTGGGCTCAGGCGCGTACCGCGGCCGCCGCCGGGCTCTGCTCGACCCGCGAGGGCGCTTCGTCCCCGAGGAAGCTCGGCTTGTGGCGCTGGGCGTTGGCGACCAGGTGCTCGGCAAGCTCCTCTGCGTCCAGGCGGCGCTCGATCTGGCGCAGGTCAGGGATCTTGGCGGCCGTCTCCACCTGACGCGGAGTCAGCATGGTGCAGCAGTCCTCGTCCGGGAGCTCGGAGATGCCCAGCGTGCGGATCTTGCGGGCCTCGCCCATGATCTCTGCCTTGTCCATCCCGATGAGCGGGCGCAGGATCGGCAGGTCCACGGCGTCGTCCAGCGCGGTGATGTTGGTCATCGTCTGGCTGGAGACCTGACCCAGGGCATCACCGGTGATCAGGCACTCGGCCTTGAGATCGTCGGCCAGGGCCTCGGCGGTCTTGAGCATCAGGCGGCGCTGGGCCACGATCTGCAGGCGCTCGTTGCCGGAGCTCTTCAGCTGCTGTTGCGCCTTGCCGAAGGGCACCACGAACAGGCGTGAGCCCACCTGGAACCGGTCGAGCTGGCGTACGAGGCTGTAGGCCTTGTAGATCGACTCCGGGCCGGTGAAAGGCATGCCGGAGAAGTGCAGGAAGTCGACCTTGAGCCCGCGACGGATCATACGGTGCGCCGCCACGGGGGAATCGATGCCGCCCGACATCAGTACCAGGCCGCGGCCGCTCATCCCCGCGGGAAGGCCGCCCTGTCCTGGGATGCCTTCGGTGAACACGAACGCCTCGTCCTTGTCCACCTCCACGTGCAGGGTGTTGTCGGGGTTCTTGAGGTCCACGGCGTACCCGTGCTCCTCGATGATCCGCGCACCCAGGTATCCGGCCAGTTCCGAGGAGGTCATCTCGAAGCGCTTGTCGCGGCGGCGGGCGCGCACCGCGAAGGTGCCCTCGCGGTCGGCCATGGAACGCACACCGATGTCGGTGATCGCGTCGAGGTCCTTGCGCACGCGGCGCACCAGGTGAACCCAGACCACACCCATGACGTCGGACATGCGGTCGGCGATCTCGGCGACCTCGAGGTCGGAGGCGCCGGGCTTGCGCACGATGATCACACCCGCCCCGCGCTGGGACAGGCGAATGTCACCCAGGTCGCGTACGGAGTTGCGGATGTTGTTGTGCAGGCGGCGCTCGAAGAGCTTGCGGTTGGAGCCCTTGAGGACGATCTCGCCGAGCTTCATGAGCACGCAGAGCTCGCCGAGCCCGGCGTCGGCTCCGACCTCGGCTGCGGGGAGCGGCGCGGACTCCAGCGACGCTGACATGGTGCTACCTCCGGAAAAGACGATGCCTTCGCGACCCGGTTCGGGGAGAGGAGGGTCGGTGGCGGGACCGGGCCGTTCACCGCCGCCTTCCAGTATCGAACAATCCCCGGAGCGCTCGGTACATTCCCGACCGGGCCGTCGATCGCCTGTGAGGGCCGACATGGCGCACGTCGGCCCCTCCGCGTGAAGGGGAGGGGCCGACGGTCCGGGCGGCGTTACGCAGGCAGAGCCTGCGAGGGGTCAGCCGAAGAAGACCTCGGCCTCCTCGTAGCGCTCGGAGGGCACGGTCTTGAGGGTGTCGGTGGCCTCGGACAGGTCGACGCGGACGATGTCGGTGCCCTGCAGAGCCACCATCCGGCCGAAGGCCTGCTCGTGCACGGCCTCGATCGCGTTGACGCCGAGGCGGGTGGCGAGCACGCGGTCGAAGGCGCTGGGGGTGCCGCCGCGCTGCACGTGGCCGAGGACGACCGAACGGGCCTCCTTGCCGGTGCGCTGCTCGATCTCGTCGGCGAGGCGCTGGCCGATGCCGCCCAGACGGACGTGGCCGAAAGAGTCCGTCTCCCCGGTCGCCAGCTCCATCTGGCCCTCCTGCGGGTGGGCGCCCTCGGCGACGACGATGATCGGCGCGTACTGGGTCTCGAAGCGGCTCTCGACGTGCTTGACGACCTCGTCGATGTCGAAGGGGCGCTCCGGGATGAGGATGACGTTGGCGCCCGCGGCCATCCCCGAGTGCAGGGCGATCCAGCCCGCGTGGCGGCCCATGACCTCGACCACGAGCGCACGGTGGTGCGACTCGGCGGTCGTGTGCAGGCGGTCGATGGCCTCGGTGGCGATGTTGACCGCGGTGTCGAACCCGAAGGTGTAGTCGGTGGCGTTGAGGTCGTTGTCGATGGTCTTCGGGACACCGATGACGTTGACGCCCTGGTCGTGGAGCTGGCGTGCCACCCCGAGGGTGTCCTCGCCCCCGATCGCCACGAGTGCGTCGACGCCCAGTCCGGCCATGTTGTCCTTGACGCGCTCGACCCCGCCCTCGATCTTCATGAGGTTGGTGCGGGAGGAACCCAGGATCGTGCCCCCGCGCGGGAGGATGCCGCGCACGGCCGACACGTCCAGCGGTTTGGTCGCGCCCTCCAGAGGGCCGCGCCAGCCGTCCCGGAAGCCGATGAACTCGTAGCCGTAGTCCTTGATCCCCTTGCGGACCACAGCACGGATGACCGCGTTCAGACCAGGGCAGTCCCCGCCACCGGTCAGCACCCCGACTCGCATGCGACTTCTCCTCGACGTTGTGGGTTGTCACGGCGCAGGACGCCATATGGTCTAGACCATAGTGCGCTCGGGCTGTACAGGCCAACCCGTGCGGGCGCCGGGTTCCGGGAGCTCGCCGGCGCCGGGGACGCCACCGGTGGCACTCAGTCCCCGCCGCCGTCGATGCCCTGGTCGATGGCGTACCGCACCAGCTGTGCCCGGTTGTGCAAGTGCAGTTTGGTCAGGGTGTTCTGGACGTGGTTCTGGACCGTCCGGTGCGAGATGGACAGCCGTGACGCGATCTGTTTGTATGCCAGGCCTTTGGCGACCAGGCGCAGCACCTCGGTCTCCCGCGGGGTCAGACTGGGGGCCTGATCGGAGCGGTTGCCGCCCGGATCCTCGGCGCGGGCGGACAAGCGCCGGTACTCGCCCAGCACCAGCCCGGCCAGCCCGGGGGTGTAGACCGCCTCGCCCGAGTCGACCCTGCGCACCGCGTCCAGGAGCTGATCCCGGTCGGCCGACTTGACCAGGTACCCGGTCGCACCGGCCTTGACCGCCGCGAGCACGTCGTCGCCCTCCCCGCTGGCCGAGAGCACCAGCACGTGCGGGGGGTCGGGGAGCTCGGCCAGGCCTGCGATGAGTTCGACCCCGCTCATGTCCGGCAGGTGCAGGTCGACCACGGCCAGCGTGGGACGGGCCGCCGGGGCTATGCGCAGCGCCTTGGCGCCGTCCCCCGCCGTGCCCACCACGGTCGTGCCGGCCTCCTCGAGGTCGCGCGCGACCGCTCCGCACCACATCGGGTGGTCGTCGACGACCAGAACCCTGATCCGCTCGAGCGCACTGTCCATGGCCGGAACCCTAAGGCATCGCCATCGGCTCTCGGCCGGAACGCCGACGGCCGGGCCCCAGCGGAGCCCGGCCGTCCGGATTCTTCTCAGCCCCGGCGTCGCTCCGGGCACGTGTCAGTCGTCGTCGTCCTCGTCGTCATCGTCGCCGCCGAGGTCGATCCCGCCCGGGGTCGCGATGAGCTCGATCGTGGTGCCCTCGGGGGCGCTGTCCTCGTGCGACTGGCGTGCGACCTGGTCACCGCGCAGGATCCGCTCCACCTCGACCTCGAACCCGGCGTCCTCCAGCTCCTCGACGGCGTCGTCGAGGTCCATGCCGACCACGTCGGGCACGTCGGCCTCGGGCGGGCCGGTCGAGACCGTCAGCGTCACGGTGCCGCCCGGGCCCAGGCTGGTGCCGGTGTCGGGGCTCTGGCTGATCACGGTGTCCTCGGGGACGTCCTCGCTCTCCTCCTCCTCGACATCGACCTCCAGGTCGAGGTCCTCGAGGGCGGAGGTGGCCTCCTCCACGTCGCGCCCGGCCACCGCCGGGACGTCGATACCCCGGCTGATGGTGAGCGTGACCGCCTCCTCGCGGTCGGCGGTGCCGCCCGCGTCCGGGTCGGTGGAGAGCACCTCACCGGGCGGGGTGTCGTCGGCGTCGACCTCGTCCTGCACGATGTCGTCGGAGGCGAAGCCGCGGTCCTCGAGCTCCTTGGTGGCGTCGGCGACGTCCTCACCGACCAGGTCGGGCATGTCGAAGGTCTGCGGGCCCTTGGACAGGAAGACCGTGACCTGGTCGCCTTCGGACAGCCGGTCACCGATCTCCGGTTCGGTCTCGGCGACGGTGCCCGGCTCGGCCTCCTCGCTGTAGACCTCCTCCTGGGCGAGGTCGAACTCCAGCCCGGCGGCCTGGATCTCCGAGCGGGCCGTGTCGGTGTCGGACCCGGCCACGTCCGGCACGGGCTCGAACTGTCCGATCAGGAACCACCAACCGGCGACCAGGACGACCAGCGCCGCCACGGCCCCGCTGAAGGCGAGCACCCGGTTGCGGCGCAGCCACGAGGCCTCCTCGCGGCCGCCGTCCCCGGAAGCGCCGTCGTCGAACCCGGCCGCCTCCATGTCCACGACCATCGTCGCGTTCTCGGTGCCCGGGCCCGCGCCTCCCGCGATGAGCTGCGGCGCGGTCACCGTCGGGACAGATCCTTTCTGCGGGGCCACCGGCGCCATCGGACCGGACGTGTGCGGGTCGTCGGGCAGGCGCTTGAGCACCTCCAGCGCCTTGGCCAGGTACTGGCCGGCGTTGCTGGGACGGAAACGGGGATCGCGCTCGGTGGCCTTGGTGACCAGAGAGTCGACTTCCGGGGGCATGTTCGGGACGAACTGTGAGGGGCGCGGGACGTCCTCGTTCACGTGCTGGTAAGCGATCGCGATGGGCGTCTCGCCGGTGTGGGGCTGGCTGCCGGTGAGCAGCTCGTACAGCATGATCCCGGCTGCGTACACGTCGCTGCGCGCGTCGGCCAGGCCCTTCTCGATCTGTTCCGGAGCCAGGTAGGCGGCCGTGCCCATGAGGGTGCCCGTGCGAGTCAGCCCCTGGTTCGACTGCTCCACCGCGCGGGCCAGACCGAAGTCGGCCACCTTGACCCGGCCGTCCTCGGTGATGAGCACGTTCTCGGGCTTGACGTCGCGGTGCACCATCCCCGCCTGGTGGGCGGCGCCCAGCGCGGCCAGCACCGACGCGGTGATGTTGAGCGCGGCACGCGGAGCCAGGCGCCCCTTGGCCTTGAGCAGGTCACGCAGGGTCCGGCCCGGGACGTACTCCATCGCCAGGAATACGTGGCCGGTGTCCTCGCCCTGGTCGAAGACCTGCACCACATTCGGGTGGGAGAGCTTGGCGACCGAGTGCGCCTCGTTGATGAAGCGTTGGACGAAGGCGGGGTCCTGGGCGAGGGAGGGATGCATCACCTTCAACGCCTGCCGCCGGTCCAGACGGAGGTCGTGGGCGACGTAGACGGTCGCCATCCCACCCCCGGCGATACGGGACTCGACGAAGTAACGCCGGTCGAGTGTCGCGCCTACGAGTGGGTCGGAAGTCGTCATGTCCACGGCGGAGTCATTGTCCTTGCTGCGGGGAGCGCGGGCAGTCACGGTCGGCGTGGGCGATGCGGCCCGGGATGGCCGGGACGGCCGGGGCGGCCCGCGGGAGGGGCCGCACTGGGCGACGGCGCTCACCCGACACCGTGTGTCGAACCGACACGATAGCGGAATCCGGCGCACGCGCCCGCCCCGCGGTCGGCGGTCGTCGCCTCCGGGCCGCGTACGGCGCGGAGGCGGTGGCTCGTTCGGTGTGCGTCGAACGCACCCCACCACGGTAGGTGACACAGAAGGGCCCGTGGTGTCGGGCCCGTCACGCGGTACGGGAACACCGGGCTCCCGTACCGCGATATGCAGCCCCTGTCCTCAGGGCATGGGGGAGGAGGCCTGCGCGTACCGGCGCACCGGGATACGCCCGGCCAGACGTGCGGCCCGGCCGGCCCGCACGGCGTCGCGCATCGCCGCTGACATCAGACCGGGCTCCTGCGCGCGGGTGACGGCCGTGGCCAGCAGGACAGCGTCGCAGCCCAGCTCCATCGCCAGCGCCGCGTCGCTGGCCGTGCCGATGCCGGCGTCCACGATGACCGGGACCTCCGTCTGCTCCACGATGAGCTCCAGGTTGTGCGGGTTGCGGATACCCAGGCCCGAACCGATCGGCGCGGCCAGGGGCATCACGGCAGCGCACCCGATCTGCTCCAGGCGCCGGGCCAGGATCGGATCGTCGTTGGTGTAGGGCAGCACGGTGAACCCCTCGTCCACGAGCGTCTCCGCGGCCTCCAAGAGCTCCACCGGGTCCGGGAGGAGGGTGCGCTCGTCGGCGACCACCTCCAGCTTCACCCAGTCGGTCTCCAGGGCCTCGCGTCCCAGCCGAGCGGTGCGCACTGCGTCCGCGGCCGTGAAGCACCCCGCGGTGTTGGGCAGCGGACGGATCTTGTTGCGCCGCAGCACGTCCCACACCGAACCCTCCTGGGTGGGGGAGACGTGGCGCAGCGCGACCGTGGTCAGCTCCGTCCCGGAAACGGTCAGGGCCTCCTCGAGCACCTCCATCGAGGGGGCCCCGCCCGTTCCGGTGATCAGACGGGAGGTGAAAGTGGTGTCGGCGATGGTGAACGGGTCGTCCATGCGCGGGTCGAACATCGTCAGCCCCCCTGTACTGCGGTCAGGACGTCCACGCGGTCGCCCGCGCCGAGCGGGGTCGCGGCCCAGACCGGGCGTCGGACCACCTCGTCGTTGACGGCCACGGCGATACCGCCGGGAACCTCGCCGCCTTCGGGGACGGTCAGGTCGCGGACGACCGACTCGACGGTGGTCCCGGTCTCGTAGGTGCGCTCTTCGTTGTTGACAGTGAGCTTCACGTGTTGTCCTCCCGGTCGGCAGAGAACCGGCGTGCGGGGGCGGGCAGGGTGCCCTCGGTCAGGGCCTGTGCCATGGCCTCGCCCGTGGCCGGGGTGAGCAGGACGCCGTGGCGGAAGTGCCCGGCGGCCAGGTGGAGCCCGGGAACCCGCGTGGGTCCGAGCAGGGGTTCGTTGTCGGGGGAGCCGGGGCGCAGGCCCACGCAGGTCTCGGTGACCTCGAGCTCGGTCACACCTGGAACGAGCTCCCGGGCATCGCGCAGGACCTTCCAGAGCCCGCCCACGGTGAGGGAATCGTCGTGGCCCAGTTCCTCCTGGGTGGCTCCGACGACGATCTCTCCGTCCCCGCGCGGGACCAGGTAGACGGGCGAGCCCTTGACCAGGCCGCGCACGGTGCGGTGCACCAGCGGTTCCGAGCCCTCGGGCAGGCGGGTGCGCAGGAGCTGGCCCTTGACCGGGCGCAGGGTGGGAAGCACCGGTTCCGGCAGGGCGATGTCGTTGCCCCAGCACCCGGCGGCCAGCACCACCTGGTCGGCTCCGAGCGTCCGGCCGCCGGCCAGACGCACGGACAGGCCCTCGGTGACCTCCACAGCGCGGTCCGCGACCTCGCTCACGCCCGCGCGGTCGCCGGCCGCGGCCAGGGCGTTCAGCAACCGACGCGGGTCCACCGAGTGGTCCTCGGGTGCGAGTACCCCGCCGCGCACCGACGGGGCCAGCATCGGCTCGAGTTTGCGGCACGAGCGGCTGGTGAGGCGTTCGGTGGGTACCCCCAGGCGCTGCTGGAGGTCGTGCAGGTCGGTCAGGACGGCGAGGTCGTCGCGGTCGAAGGCGACCATGAGCGTGCCCGTCGTGTGGTGCCCCACGTCCACGCCGCTCGCGGTCTCGAGCTCGGAGACGAAGTCCGTGTAGAGCCCCGCCGAGTGAACGGCGAACTCCATGAGGGGTTCCTCGCCGAAGGCCGCCTCGGAGGCGGGCGTGAGCATGCCCGCGGCGACCCTGGAGGCCGAGCGGGCGTCGGAGGGTTCCACGACCGTGACGTCGAGTCCCCGCTGTGCGGCGCGCCAGGCGGTGACCCGCCCGGCCAGGCCGCCGCCGACCACGACGACACGGCTGCCCCTGCGGTCGGTGGTGGGATGTCTGGTGCGCATGGCGCTGTGTTCCTCTCCCTTCGCCGGCATGATCCGGATCAGGTTCGTGCGGTCGGCGGATCGGTCTCTCCGCCCTCTCA
This sequence comes from Nocardiopsis salina YIM 90010, assembly GCF_000341025.1. Lineage (GTDB taxonomy): Bacteria > Actinomycetota > Actinomycetes > Streptosporangiales > Streptosporangiaceae > Nocardiopsis > Nocardiopsis salina. The sequence continues at coordinate 14,615 of NZ_ANBF01000133.1, forward strand.
GCCGGGACCACCCGGCTCCCGCGGTCTTCCTCCAGTTTAGGGCCTGCTCGTCGGCCCCCGATTACGGGCGGCGCCCACAGGACAGGTCCTCGAACGCCCCGTGAACCCCCCGGCATCACGGGCCGGGTGGGCGTGAACCGGACGTTCCGGCCGTGCATTCCCGCACCCGGGCCGCCCCGAGGGGCTGTGAGCGGCGACCCGGGCACGGGAGCCCTGCGCATGTGGCAGATTGGAGCCGTGACACACAACGACATCGACACCCTGGTCGGCGACTGGCTCACGCTCAAGGAGGCCGCTCAACCCCTCGGCGTCAGCCCGAACCGCATCAAGCAGCTGATCCGCGAGAACCGCATGATGGGTCTGGTCCGCGGCGGCGAGCTCTCGGTCCCCGCCGCGTTCCTGGACGGCGAAGACCTCGTCAAGGGCCTGCCCGGTACCCTGGTTCTGCTCAGTGACGCCGGTTTCTCCCACGAAGAGGCCCTGCGATGGCTCTTCACCCCGGACGAGACCCTGCCGGGCACACCCATCCAGGCCATGCGCGAGAATCGCGGCACCGAGGTGCGCCGCAGGGCCCAGAGCATGGCATTCTGAGGCGCACCCGTGGGCGTTCCACGGTCCGGAGTGCTCACGGGGCCGCGGCGCGGCAGGTCCTGCGGTGCGGGACGTTCAGCGTCTAAGGTGGGGCGGGTGAGGACCAGCCACGGAACCAGCCTGCGCGAGCGGCTGGGCACATCCCTTCTGTACCTGTGCACCGACGCCCGCACTGAGCGCGGCGACCTGGCCGAGTTCACCGAGGCCGCCCTCGCCGGCGGCGTGGACATCATCCAGCTCCGCGACAAGGGCCTGGAGGCGCGCCAGGAGATCGCCGCGCTCGAGGTCATGCGCGATGCGTGCGAGCGTCACGGCGCCCTGCTCGCGGTCAACGACCGGGCCGACATCGCCCGCGCCGTGCGCGCTGACGTGCTCCACCTGGGCCAGCGCGACCTACCGGTGCCGATGGCCCGCGACGTCATCGGGGCCGACCCGATCGTGGGGCGTTCGAACAATGACGCCGGTGCCGCGGCGGCCTCCGCGGAGGAGCCCGGCACCGACTACTTCTGTGTCGGCCCGACGTGGGCCACACCCACCAAACCGGGTCGCCCGGCCGCCGGTCTCGACCTCGTACGCGAGGCCGCCGTGTTCGGCAGCGACCGCCCGTGGTTCGCCATCGGGGGGATCGACGCCGGGAACCTCGACGAGGTCCTGGACGCCGGCGCCCGCCGTGTGGTCGTGGTCCGCGCGATCACCGAGGCCGAGGACCCGCGAGCCGCCGCCGCGTACCTGCGCTCCCGGCTGACCGACCGGGCGGGGTGACCTCGGCGGGGACGACGGCCTGCGGGGGACGGTGGTTCAGACGGCCACGTGGGCGAGGGCGCTCGGGTGGCGCCGGAGGAAGCCCTCGATCGACTGGGCGGGGTGCCCGGTCAGCTTGGGGACGGTCGGCGTCACTTCGTCCATCTCGCCGGTGGCGATCGCGGCATAGGAGGAGGCCCACCCCTCCACCTGCCATTCGGGGGCACCGGTGGCCCGGCGGGAGGCCAGCGCCTCCTCCCAGGTCTCGGGTACGTACCTGATCGAGCGGGCGGTGAGTGTCGTCAGCTTGTCCACGGTCGCGGCCAGCGACAAGGCCTCGGGCCCGGTCACGTCGAGGGTGGCGTTCTCGGTGCGCAGGAACGTCTCCGGGCCGGTCAAGACCTCGACCGCCACGTCGGCCACGTCGTTGCGCGAGACCCACGCGACCCGCCCGTCGCCGGCGGGGCCGCACACCACACCCTCGTCGTCCACCCAGTGCGGCAGCAGATCCAGGTACAGGCTGGGTCTGAGGAAGGTGTGAGCCACCCCCGTCGACCGGATGTGCGCCTCGGTGAAGAAGTGGGTACGCGCGAAGGTGAAGGTCGATGCGGGGCCCGCGCCCAGGAACGACAGGTACACGATGCGTGACACCCCGGCCGCGACCGCCGCGTCCACGGCGTTCAGGTGTGTCTGTACACGGTCCTCGGACTCGTTCGCCGACACCAGGAACAGCGTGTCCACACCCCGGCAGGCGCGCTCGAACGCTGCGGTGTCCTCATAGGTGGCCATCGCGGCGCTGCTTCCCGGGTGCTCGGGGGCGCGGTTGAGGTCACGCACGATGAACCGCTGAGGGATCCCGCGTCGGGCGATCCGGGCGGCCACACGTCCGCCCAGCGCGCCCGTTGCTCCGGTCACAGCAGTGGTGCGGTTTGTCATGTGATCGTCGCCCATGGACCCATCCTCGGACACGGCCCGGCGTGCCGAGCTCAGCGGCACGCCCCGATTTCACGTGCCCGGGGGCGGGGGTGCGGCCCGGCCAGGGGCGGCCCTCGGGCGGCCCGAATCCCGGTAGGCGAGGCGCCGCAGCAGCAGCTCGGCCGGTCCCCGAAGGCCGGCCCGTTCCAGAGCCGCGCAGCCCACCACGGTGGCCAACCAGAGGCCGACGGCGAAGAGTGCCATCGTCCACGAGGTCAGGTGGGCGCCCAGACCCAGGCCCCAGGCGGCCAGCACCGGGGCGCACACCAACGACTGGGCGAGGTAGGCTGACAGGGAGCGCTTACCGGTCGCGGCCACGGCGCCGGCCAGCGGTCCGGTTCCCCGAGCCTGGATCCGGTGGGCGACCAGGGTGATGAGCGCGACGTACCCCACGCCGCAGAACAGGCCGGTGACCACGTGCGGGAAGATCAGCATCATCGCGCGGGCCTCGCCCATCTCCCACACCCCGGTCTGCACCAGTGCCAGCGGCAGACCGCCCAGCCAGCCCACCGTGAGACCGACGGCAGCGACCCCGCGCAGCAGGCCGAGGTGGTGCCCGGGCTCCTCGAGGATCCGGGAACGCGCGGCCAGGAACCCGAGGAGGATCGCCACCGGTGCCGACATCGACAGCAGGCCTTGGCCGACCACGACCATCGGCCACGCGATCGTCCGTTCCAGGGCCGCCGCCAGGTAGGAACTCTCGGCGAAGCTGCCCATCAGCGCGTCGATCTGCACCGTGGATCCCTCGTCGGCGAGCTCGTCGGCGGGCGTGAAGGCGGCTCCGAGCAGGCTGAACAGCGCCAGGAGGGTCATGAACCCGAGCAGCACCGAGATCCAGATCCGCAGGGTGCGGTCGGCCCGGCGCAGGAACAGCCATCCCAACAACAGCCCGGCCAGTCCGTAGGCCCCCAGGATGTCGCCGACGAACAGCAGAGACGCGTGCACGAGACCGAAGGCCAGGAGCCACAGATTGCGCCGCCGCAGCAGGGCGGAGGCCTCGCTCGGACTCGCCCCGGCGGCTTCTTGGCGCCGCATGAGCTGCACCGTCCCGTAACCGAACAGGAAGGCGAACATGGGGTAGCTGCGCATGTCCGCGGCCATCACCGTGAAGAACTGCGCAGCGCTGTCGAGCGCCCCCTCGGCGTCCGGGTGCGCCGTCCCCATGCCGGCGGTCGGGACCGCCCACAGGTACCAGACGGTGTTGGCCAGGACGATGAACAGGAGCATGAACCCGCGGGCAAGGTCGGGCGCGAGGGCCCGCTCCCCGATTCCGGCGGGTCCGCGCGCTGCGGTCTGACGGCCCATGGGGACACATCCGATCTGTCGCGAGGTCTCACCACGATTCAACTGCTCGGGGGAGGCCGCGACAACCGGGACGTCCCTGAGTCCGGCCCCGGTCCTCACGGGGCACGGTCTCAGGGAAGAGAAGCCCTAGTGGGTGCGGGCGGTGGCGATCCCGACCAGTTCACGCAGCGGGCCGCGGGCGTCTGCGTCGACCCCGGGGTGTTCCAGCGCGGTCACGGCACGGTCGGCGTACTCGGACACGATCTCCTCGCAGGCGGCCAGCGCACCGCACTCCTCGATGAGCCCGCACATCCACTCCACCGATTCGGCGGTCAGATCCGGGGCGCCCAGCAGTGAACGGAACCGGTCGGCTTCGGTGGACGCAGCCCGTTCCAGGGTCTCGGCCACGACGAGGGTCCGCTTGCCCTCGCGCAGGTCGTCACCGGCGGGCTTGCCGGTCGTGGACGGGTCGCCGAACACCCCGAGCAGGTCGTCGCGCAGCTGGAAGGCGATGCCGAGTGTCACGCCGTAGTCGGTGTAGACCGGGCCGAGCTCCTCCAGGCGCCCGGCCAGCGCCGCTCCCAGGTGCAGGGGACGCTCAACCGTGTACTTGGCGGCCTTGTAGTGCATGACCCGTAGGGCGGCCTCACGCGTGGAGGTGCCGCGCACCTGCTCCAGGGTGTCCAGGTACTGCCCGGCCATGACCTCGGTGCGCATGGCGTCGAAGGGCACCCGTCCGGCCAGCAGGGTCTCGGGGGAGAACCCGCTGGACTGGTACATCTCGTCGGACCACACCAGGCACAGGTCCCCGATGAGGATCGCCGCACCCTGGCCGAACCCCTCGCTGTCCCCGCCCCAACCGTGGTCGGCGTGAAGCTTGGCCATGCGCTTGTGAGTGGCCGGGAGCCCGCGGCGGGTGTCGCTCTTGTCGATGACGTCGTCGTGCACCAGCGCACACGCCTGCAAGTACTCCAAGGACGCGGCGGCCTGCACGATGCGCGAGTCCCCGGCGTCCCCGCCGGCACCGCGCCAGCCCCAGTAGGCGAAGGTCGGCCGCAGGCGCTTGCCCCCTGAGAGCATCGACTCCAGTGCGTCGACGGCCGGTGCGAGCTCACTGCCGATCTGCAGAAGGCGTTCGCGGTTGCGGGCGCCGAAGGCGGTGAGCACGCGGTCGACGTCGGGGCGGACGACCGAGACGGGCGAGGCGGAAGAAGATGAGGAAGGGCCCATACCCCGCACATTATCGGCTGCGCGCGGCTGCCGGACCCGGCCCCCGGGGAGCGGTCGAGGGTGCTCCGTGTACCGCTCCTGACCCGCAGATGTCCCATGTTCCGGGCCCGCGGTCCAGGGCAGCGGGGTCGGCTCAACTATGGTGGAGCCCATGCAGCCCGCATTGACACATCCCGTGGCTCCCCGAGCCACCAGCCCCCGGCACATCAGCGAGATGCTCGATTCCGGAGAGCCGATGTTCTCCTTCGAGTTCTTCCCGCCGCGTACCGACAAGGCACAGGAGCGCCTCTGGCGGGCCATCCGCGAACTGGAGGCCCTCAACCCCTCCTTCGTCTCCGTCACGTACGGAGCAGGGGGTAGTACGCGCGGAAAGACGGTCGAGACGACCGAACGCATCGCCACGGACACGACCCTGCTCCCGGTGGCGCACATGACCCTGGTCGACCACTCCGTCGCCGAGCTGCGCCACCTCATCGGGCGCTTCTCGGACGCGGGGGTGTCCAACATCCTGGCCGTGCGCGGTGACCCGCCCGGCGACCCCGACGGTGAGTGGATCGCCCACCCCGAGGGGTTGACCTATTCCGAACAGCTCGTCCGACTGATCAAGGAGAGCGGCGACTTCTGCGTGGGTGTGGCCGCCTTCCCCTACAAGCACCCGCGCTCGCCCGACGTTGAGACCGACACCGAGCACTTCATCCGCAAGTGCCGGGCCGGTGCCGACTACGCCATCACGCAGATGTTCTTCGACCCCGAGGAGTACCTGCGCATGCGCGACCGCGTGGTGGCCAAGGGCTGCGACATCCCGATCATCCCCGAAGTCTTCCCGGTGGTGCGCACGTCCTTCATCCCGCGCTCTGAGAAGCTCTCGGGCGCCCCGTTCCCCCGTGACCTCGCCCAGAAGTTCGAGAGCTTCGGCGACGACGCCGAGGCGGTGCGCCAGTTCGGGATCGAGCACGCCCAGAAGATGTGCGAGAAGCTGCTCGCCGAGGGTGCCCCCGGCATCCACTTCATCACCTCGAACCAGTCCACGGCCACCAGGGAGATCTACCGGGAGATCGCCGGGACCCGGGTCCCCTGAGCGGTAGCCGCGCCGCGAGGATGTCGAACGGGTGGTCCGGGCTGCCCGGGAAGGTGAAGTCCTCCAAGAGCGCGGAGAAACCGCAGGAATCGTAGAGGTGGCGGGCCGGGGTCGGACCGGTCCTGGTGGACAGCAACGCGGTCCGTTCCGGCCGCCCCTCGCACAGGGTGTGCAGCATGCGCCGCCCCAACCCGCCGTTCTGCGCGTCCGGGTGGACGTGCACCTCGGCGATCTCCAGAGCGGAGGCAAGGTAGCGACGGGCCTGCCGTTCGTTCCCCCGGCTGCGCAGCTCCGCCTCGACGACGTCGTGCCACCACTGGCCGGACCGCCCGCGGAACGCGTAGGCGAACCCGACGGCATCGCCGCCGCGTACGGCCACGACCGAACGGAAACCGGGGTGTTCGGCGTGTGCGTTCATCACCGCCGCCCGCCCGGGGAGCTGTTCGGCGGGAGGAGCCATGGCTGCCTCATAGATCCGGATGAGTGCGGGGACCGCGTGCGTGAAGGGGTCCGGCGCCAGTTCACGCAGTTCGGTGTCGGCGTCCACGGCCCAACCCTATTCCTCGGCGCCCTCCTCATGGGGCCTTCGCCCGATGCCCGCGCTCCCGCCCTGGTCGGACCAGCGGGCCGCCCCACCACCGTCCACAGAATCGCCGCGAAGCGCTTGACGCTCTGCGCGGGCCTGAGGTTAACTGATCCTGTTCGAACTCACGTTCGATCGTAGGTCCGCCGGGTATCCTGGCGGGCAGCGGTGCGGCCGGGTTGGGGAGGGGAAGCCCCACGTCCGGCCGCACCGTCCTGTTTCTCCTGCTCCCTTCTGCCCGGGTTCGCCCCGGCGCAGGACCCCCGGCGCACGAACGGACCCCGCCCACCGTGGGACGGGGCCCGAACACGACGAGAGCCGGCTTCCTCGGGGGGAGGGGCCGGCTCTCGAGCGCCGGCGCGGATGCACCTAGAAGGCGTCGACCGCCCGGCGCGCCTCGGGGTCCAGGACACCCCAGTTGATGAGCTCCTCGGTCAGGTCCGAGGGCGACTTGTCGTAGATGACCGCGAGTGAACGCAGGTCCTCCTGGCGGATGCTCAGTACACGGCCGTTGTAGTCGCCGCGCTGGCTCTGGATGGTGGCGACGTAGCGCGAGAGCGGCCCGGCCTTCTCCTGCGGCAGCTGCTGCATGCGCTCCAGGTCGATCACCAGCTTGGGCGTCGGACCCAGCGGGGTGGGTGCGGCGCCGCCCGGCAGCAGCTCCGACATCGGAACGCCGTAGAAGTCGGCGAGCTCCGCCAGCTTCTGGACGGTGACGGCGCGGTCCCCGCGCTCGTAGGAACCCACCACGACGGCCTTCCAGCGCCCGTGGGACTTCTCCTCGACGCCGTGCAGGGACAGGCCCTGCTGGGTGCGGATGGCACGCAGTCGCGCGCCGAGGGACTTCGCGTATTCGGATGGCATCTTCTTGTCGCTCCCGGCCGTGACGGTGGCTGGCGTGGTGGGGGAGATCCGCTCGTACTCGGCGGGCCGCCTGGGCGGTCCAGCGGATGGTCACGGGGTGCAACCCCACCCGGTAGTGATTACAGACAGTGACGGTAAGGGGGTCTGGCGCCCAGGTCAAGCCGTTGGTGTGAAATGCGACTAATCAGTGTCCAAACCGCGCGTAGGTGAAACTCCTCTCATGTCACCCGAGATCGGGGCGTTCTGGGTGGTGGTAATGGCCCGGAAGCCCGTGTTCACGGGGGTTTCGGCCTCCAGGTTCTCGCGGAGATGAATCCGGAGTGTCGTCCGTCTGTCGCCATAGGCAACGAAACAGGGATTTTCGGTGTGATTGAAGTCACCCCAAGGCGGTCGCGAGGGCGGGCTCCCAGGAGAGGCCGGGTGGGCCCGCTGGTAGCGTGGGCTCGATCGACATCCTTTAACGTCCTGTTCAGTGAAGCAGGGAAGGGGGTCATTACTTTGCGTGCGCAAAAACCCACCGCCAGTGAATCTGGGGGAACCTCGGGCGCACAGGCGAAGGTGCCCGAAGGCACCCGTGCCGTCCTCGACGGTCCCGAGATCAACCGGGCACTGACCCGGGTCGCCCACGAGGTGCTCGAACGCACCAAGGGCGGCCATGAGGTCACCCTCCTCGGAATCCCCTCGCGCGGTGTCCCGCTCGCACAGCGCCTGGCCCGGCGCATCGAACGTGTGGAGGACCTCTCCGTCCCCACCGGTTCCCTCGACATCACCATGTACCGCGACGACCTGCGTCTCGCGCCCGCACGCGCGCTCGGCCGCACCGAGATCCCCGACGGCGGGCTCGACGACCGCGTGGTCGTGCTCGTCGACGACGTGCTCTTCTCCGGCCGGACCGTACGCGCTGCCCTCGACGCCCTCGGAGACCTCGGCCGCCCCCGCGCGGTCCAGCTCGCCGTCCTCGTCGACCGCGGCCACCGCGAGCTCCCCATCCGCGCCGACTACGTGGGTAAGAACCTGCCCACCTCCCTGCGCGAGACCGTCGACGTACGCCTGAGCGAGACCGACGACCAGGACGCCGTCCTGCTCGGTCCCTCCCGTTCCCGCGCCGGCTCGGCCGGATCCGCGGACCAGGAGGTGGACAGCTGATGCGGCACCTGCTCTCCACCGGCGACCTCGACCGGGACCAGGCCACCCTGATCCTGGACACCGCCACGGAACTCGCCCAGGTCGGCGACCGTTCGGTCAAGAAGCTCCCGACCCTGCGGGGGCGCACCGTGGTCAACCTCTTCTACGAGGACTCCACCCGCACCCGCACCTCCTTCGAGCTGGCGGCCAAGCGCCTCTCCGCCGACGTCATCAACTTCTCCGCAAAGGGCTCCAGCGTTTCCAAGGGCGAGAGCCTCAAGGACACCGCGTTGACGCTGCAGGCCATGGGCGCAGACGGTGTCGTCATCCGACACAGCGCCTCCGGGGCCGCACACCGCCTCTCCCACTGGGTCGACGGTTCGGTCCTCAACGCCGGCGACGGCACCCACGAGCACCCCACGCAGGCTCTGCTCGACGCCTTCACCATGAGGAACCGCCTGGGCACCCTCGCGGGCCTTCGCGTGGCAGTGGTCGGCGACGTCCTGCACAGTCGGGTCGCACGATCCAATGTGCTGCTGTTGACCACTCTCGGGGCCGAGGTCACCCTCGTGGCCCCGCCGACCCTCCTGCCCGTCTCGGTGGGCACCTGGCCGTGCGAGGTCTCCTACGATCTGGACGCCGTTCTGCCCAAGAGCGACGTCGTCATGATGCTGCGGGTCCAGGGCGAGCGCATGAACGAGTCCTTCTTCCCCTCCGTGCGCGAGTACAGCCGCCACTACGGCCTCGACGGAGAACGTCTCGGCCGCATGCCCGAGCACGCGATCGTCATGCACCCCGGCCCGATGGTCCGCGGCGTGGAGATCTCCGCGGAGGTCGCCGACTCGCCCCGGTGCACCGTCACCGAGCAGGTCGCCAACGGCGTGAGCCTGCGCATGGCCGTGCTCTACCTGCTCCTCGGCGGCTCCTGACGCCCTCGCGCGCCCCGACCTCCGGGGCGCGCCGGTGCCACACGGCACCCACAGCCTTGCTCCACCCGAACAGAAAGCCGCACACCGCGATGCCCGACAACCACGGCCCCTACCTCATCCGCGGGGCACGCCCGCTCGGTGGCGACCCGGTCGACCTGCTCCTGCGAGACGGCACGGTCGCGCAGATCGGGAACGATCTGGAGGTCCCCGAAGGTGTCCAGGTCGTCGACGCCGAGGGGCTGATCGCCCTGCCCGGCCTGGTCGACCTGCACACACACCTGCGCGAGCCCGGACGCGAGGACGCCGAGACGGTCGAGACCGGCTCCCGCTCGGCCGCCATGGGCGGCTTCACCGCCGTGCACGCCATGGCCAACACCCACCCCGTCGCCGACACCGCCGGCGTCGTCGAGCAGGTCTGGCATCTGGGCCGGGAGATCGGCCTGTGCGACGTGCGCCCCGTCGGTGCCGTCACCGTCGGCCTGGCCGGGGCGCAGCTCTCCGAGATCGGCGCCATGGCCGACTCCGCCGCCCAGGTCCGTGTCTTCTCCGACGACGGCAAGTGCGTCTCGGACGCGCTGCTCATGCGCCGCGCCCTCGAGTACGCCAAGGCCTTCGACGGCGTTGTCGCCCAGCACGCCCAGGAACCCCGCCTCACCGAGGGCGCCCAGATGAACGAGGGCTGCGTTTCCGACCGCCTCGGCCTGCCCGGCTGGCCCGCGGTCGCCGAGGAAGCGATCATCGCCCGGGACTGCCTGCTCGCCCAGCACGTCGGCTCGCGCCTGCACGTGTGCCACGTGTCCACCAAGGGCTCGGTCGACATCATCCGCTGGGCCAAGGAACGCGGCTGCGACGTCACCGCCGAGGTCACCCCCCACCACCTGCTCCTCACCGACGAGCTCGTGGAGGGCTACGATCCGATCTACAAGGTCAACCCGCCGCTGCGCACCGAGGAGGACGTCCTCGCCCTGCGCGAAGGCCTGGCCGACGGCACCATCGACGTCGTCGCCACCGACCACGCCCCCCACCCCGTGGAGGCCAAGGAGACCGAGTGGTCCAACGCCGCCATGGGAATGGTCGGTCTGGAGACCGCGTTGGCGGTCGTGCAGCGCACCATGGTCGACACCGGGCTCCTGACCTGGGAGCAGGTCGCCGACCGGATGTCGGCCGCCCCCGCCCGAATCGGCCGGCTGGACGGTCACGGCCGTGGCCTGAGCGAGAGCGGGCCGGCCAACGTCGTGCTCTACGACCCCGCCGCGCCCGTCGACGTCGACGGCACGGCCATGGTCACCAAGAGCAGCAACACCCCCTTCCGGGGTATGACCCTGCCCGGGCAGGTCCGGGCCACGTTCCTGCGCGGGGTCCCCACCGTCCTGGAAGGCAAGAACGCATGAACACCACCACACAGAACAGCCGGGGCGTCCCCGGCACGCAGGAGGGGGCAGACGTGTCCGAGGAAACGGGCGGACCCGCGATCCTGGTACTCGAGGACGGCAGGGTCTTCCACGGCCGATCGTTCGGAGCCACCGGCGAGACCTTCGGCGAGGCCGTCTTCAACACCGGCATGACCGGTTACCAGGAGACCCTCACCGACCCCTCCTACCACCGCCAGATCGTGGCGATGACCGCCCCGCACATCGGCAACACCGGCGTCAACGACGACGACCCCGAGTCCGGCCGCATCTGGGTCGCCGGGTACGTCGTCCGCGAGCCCGCCCGCATCCCCTCCAACTGGCGTGCCGAGCGCACCCTGGACGAGGAGCTGCGCCGCCAGGGCGTGGTCGGCATCGCTCTGAAGGGCACCCGCGCGCTCACCCGCCACCTGCGCGATCGGGGTGCCATGCGCGCGGCCGTCAGCAGCGTGGAGACCGATCCGCAGAATCTGCTCGCCCGCATCCTGGAACAGCCCACCATGGCCGGCTCCGACCTGGCGGCCGAGGTCAGCACCGACGACGCCTACGAGGTCCTGCCGCCCGAGGGCGTGGAGGCACGCTTCCACGTCGCGGCCGTCGACCTCGGAATCAAGGCCATGACGCCCCAGCGCCTGGCCGAGCGCGGCTGCAGGGTCACCGTGCTGTCCTCCGACGCCACCGCGGAGGACATCCTCGCTCTGGACCCGGACGGTGTCTTCTTCAGCAACGGCCCCGGCGACCCCGCCACCGCCGACGGCCCCGTCTCCGCCATGCGGGGGGTCCTCGACGCCGGCAAGCCGCTCTTCGGCATCTGCTTCGGCAACCAGATCCTGGGCCGGGCCCTGGGCCTGGGCACCTACAAGCTCCCCTTCGGCCACCGCGGCGTCAACCAGCCGGTGCGCGACACCCGCAGCGACCGCGTCGCCATCACCAGCCAGAACCACGGGTTCGCGGTCGACGCCCCGCTCGACGAGCCCTTCGACACCGACTACGGCCGGACCGAGGTCAGCCACGGGGGCCAGCCACATCGGCCTCAACGACCAGGTCGTCGAGGGCCTGCGGCTGCTGGACCGCCCAGTGTTCAGCGTCCAGTTCCACCCGGAGGCCGCCGCGGGCCCCCACGACGCGGCCGAACTCTTCGACGAGTTCGTCGACCTGATGTCCGCCCAGCCTGCTCCGGCTGCCAAGTAGCGATCAAGAGGAATCAAGAGCATGCCGCGCCGTAGTGACCTTTCATCCGTCCTCGTGATCGGGTCCGGTCCGATCGTGATCGGGCAGGCTGCCGAGTTCGACTACTCGGGCACCCAGGCCTGCCGCGTCCTCAAGTCCGAGGGCCTGCGAGTCGTGCTGGTCAACTCCAACCCGGCCACGATCATGACCGACCCGGAGATCGCCGACGCCACCTATGTCGAGCCGATCACCTCCGAGATGATCGAGAAGATCATCGCCAAGGAGCGCCCCGACGCGCTCCTGCCCACCCTCGGCGGCCAGACAGCCCTCAACGCCGCCGTCGACCTGCACGAGTCGGGGATCCTCGACAAGTACGGCGTCGAGCTGATCGGCGCCAACATCGAGGCCATCCAGTCCGGTGAGGACCGCGAGAGCTTCAAGGGCATCGTCGAGAGTGTCGGCGGCCAGTCCGCCCTCTCGCGCATCTGCCACAGCCTCCAGGAGTGCCTGGACGCGGCCGAGGAGCTGAACTACCCGGTCGTGGTGCGCCCCTCCTTCACCATGGGCGGCGCCGGGTCGGGCTTCGCGCACGACGAGGCCGAACTCCGCCGCATCGCCGGCCAGGGCCTGGCGCTCTCGCCCACCACCGAGGTGCTCCTGGAGGAGTCCATCCTCGGCTGGAAGGAGTACGAGCTCGAGCTGATGCGCGACGGCAACGACAACGTCGTCGTCGTGTGCTCCATCGAGAACCTCGACCCCATGGGCGTGCACACCGGCGACTCCATCACCGTCGCCCCCGCGATGACCCTCACCGACCGCGAGTACCAGGAACTGCGCGACATCGGTATCGCCGTCATCCGCGAGGTCGGTGTCGACACCGGCGGCTGTAACATCCAGTTCGCGGTGCACCCCACCACCGGGCGCATCATCGTCATCGAGATGAACCCCAGGGTCTCGCGCTCCTCCGCGCTGGCCTCCAAGGCCACGGGTTTCCCGATCGCCAAGATCGCCGCCAAACTCGCCGTGGGTTACACCCTGGACGAGATCCCCAACGACATCACCCAGGAGACCCCGGCCAGCTTCGAGCCCACGCTCGACTACGTGGTCGTCAAGGCGCCCCGCTTCGCCTTCGAGAAGTTCCCCGGCGCAGACCCTCAGCTCACCACGACCATGAAGTCGGTCGGTGAGGCCATGGCGATCGGCCGCTCCTTCCCCGAGGCCCTCCAGAAGGCCATGCGTTCCCTGGAGAAGAACGGTGTCGGGCTGACCTGGGAGGGTGAGCCCGGCGACAAGGACGAGCTGGTGGAGAGGGCCAAGGTCCCCACCGAGTTCCGCCTGCGCCAGGTCCAGCAGGCCCTGCGGGCCGGCGCCACGGTGGAGGAGCTGCACGAGGCCACCCGCATCGACCCGTGGTTCCTCGACCAGATGCTGCTCCTGGAGGAGACCGCCCGGGTCCTGGGCAAGGCGGCCAAGATCGACGTGGCCCTGCTGCGCGAGGCCAAGGAGCTCGGCTTCTCCGACCTGCAGATCGGAGAGATCACGGGCAAGAGCGAGGACGTCGTGCGCGAGCTGCGCCACGCCCTGGGCCTGCACCCCGTCTACCTCACAGTGGACACCTGCGCCGCCGAGTTCGCCGCCCAGACCCCCTACCTCTACTCCAGCTACGACGAGGAGACCGAGGTCCCGGCCGGGGGCAAGCCCAAGATCATCATCCTGGGCTCGGGGCCCAACCGCATCGGCCAGGGCGTGGAGTTCGACTACTCCTGTGTGCACGCCTCCTTCGCCCTGTCGGAGGCCGGCTACGAGACCGTCATGGTCAACTGCAACCCCGAGACGGTCTCCACCGACTACGACACCAGCGACCGGCTCTACTTCGAGCCCCTCACGCTGGAGGACGTCCTGGAGGTCGTGCGCGCGGAGCAGGCCGCGGGTCCGGTCACCGGTGTGATCGTCCAGCTGGGCGGCCAGACCCCGCTCGGCCTCGCCCGTGAGCTCAAGCAGGCAGGGGTGCCCATCATCGGCACCAGCCCCGAGGCCATCGACCTGGCCGAGGACCGCGGGGAGTTCGGCAAGGTCCTGGCCGGCGCCGGCCTGCCCGCACCCAAGTACGGCACCGGACACTCCTTCGAACAGGCCAAGGCCGCCGCCGACGAGATCGGCTACCCGGTCATGGTCCGCCCGTCCTACGTTCTGGGCGGCCGCGGTATGGAGATCGTCTACAGCGAGGCCATGCTCGCCGACTACATCGAGCGCAACGCCGAGGTGAGCCCCGAGCACCCGGTCCTGATCGACCGGTTCCTCGACGACGCCATCGAGATCGACGTCGACGCCCTCTACGACGGGCGCGACCTCTACCTCGGCGGAGTCATGGAGCACATCGAGGAGGCCGGCATCCACTCCGGCGACTCCGCCTGCTCACTGCCCTCGGTCACCCTGGGCAGTGAGGACATCGAGCGCATCCGCAACTCCACGGAGGCCATCGCCCGCGGGACCGGTGTGCGCGGCCTCATCAACGTGCAGTACGCGCTCTCCTCGGGCGTGCTCTACGTGCTCGAGGCCAACCCGCGCGCCTCCCGGACCGTGCCGTTCGTGTCCAAGGCCACCGCCGTGCCGCTGGCGAAGGCGGCCGCGCGCATCATGGCCGGCGCCACCGTCGCCGACCTGCGCGAGGAGGGCATGCTCCCGGCCACCGGAGACGGCGGCGACCTGCCAGTGGACGCCCCGGTGTCGGTGAAGGAGGCGGTGCTGCCCTTCAACCGGTTCATCGACAAGCAGGGCGAGGGCGTCGACACCATCCTCGGCCCGGAGATGCGTTCCACCGGCGAGGTCATGGGCCTGGACCTGGAGTTCGGTGCCGCCTACGCCAAGTCCCAGCTCGCGGTGAACAGCTCCCTGCCCACCCAGGGCAAGGTCTTCGTCTCCGTGGCCAACCGGGACAAGCGCTCCATGATCTTCCCGGTCAAGCGCCTGGCCGACCTCGGCTTCGAGATCATGGCCACCGAGGGCACCGCGGTCGTGCTGCGCCGCAACGGCGTGCACGCCACGGTCGTGCGCAAGCACAGCGCCGGTCCAGGGCCCGAGGGGGAGCGCACGATCGTGCAGCTCATCCACGACGGCGGTGTCGACCTGATCGTCAACACCCCGTTCGGCAGCGCCGGGCAGGCCGGGCCCCGCCTGGACGGGTACGAGATCCGCACCGCCGCTGTCGTGCGCAACGTGCCCAGCGTGACCACGGCTCAGGGCCTGGCCGCGGCCGTGCAGGCCATCGAGGCCCGTGTGCGCGGCGACGTGGGCGTGCACTCCCTCCAGGAGCACGCGACCACGCTCAACGCCGGACGCGGGGCCCTGCAGGACTGAGCACCTGACGGCGGGCTTCCCAGGGACCCCGCACAGCAGGACCTGGACCGGGATCCGGGCGGCCCCGCGGCGTCGGGGCCGCCCGACCTGTGTCCGGCGGACTGTGCTCCCTTCCGGGCGCGGGTACCCGTACCGCCGAATCGCGTCGGTGCGTCCGGTGAGCCTCTACGCTGTGAGGGGCCGCCGGAGCGCTACGCGCAGGCCCCGGAGCCCACAGCGCGTGGCCGCGCCCGCGCACCCGCACACCCACAGGAGAGGCCCCGACCCGACCATGAGCGACAACGGACCGGTGCAGATCAGATGCCCCGTGCTGAACGTGCGCAGGGTCGATGCCTACATCGGTATCACCGTGGTCGCCCCGGGGGTCGCCGAACGGTTCCGTGCGGGCCAGTTCGTCTCCGTAGGGGTGGGCGGGGACCATTCCAGCACCCTGCTGCGCCGCCCCTTCGCCGTGCACGACGTCAAGGCCGACTACGGCGGCACCGTGGAGTTCCTTTTCTCGGTCGAGGGCACCGGGACGGCCTGGCTGGCCGAACGGCGCGCGCGTGACCTGCTGGACGTCGTCGGCCCCCTCGGCCGCCCCTTCCCGCTGCCCCGCGACCCGGTCAACTGCGTTCTGGTGGGCGGGGGCTCCGGTGCGGCCCCGCTGTTCCCGCTGGCCCAGTCGCTGCGTCGGCGCGGCTGCCGGGTCGACTTCGTGATCGGGGCCGCTTCCGCCGATGGTGTGCTCAACGCCATCGCCGCGCGGCGCCTGGCCGAGACTGCGACCTTCACCACCGACGACGGTTCCTTCGGCAGCCGCCGGCGCGCCNCTCGGACGCTGTCTACGCCTGCGGCCCCATGCCGATGCTGCACGCGGTCACCGCTGTGGCCGACCGGTACGGGTTGCCCGCGCAGGTGTCGGTCGAGGAGACCATGGCCTGTGGTACCGGCATCTGCATGACCTGCGTGATCCCGGTCGTGGGCGGGGACGGCATCACCCGCATGGTGCGCTCGTGCGTGGACGGCCCCGTCTTCCGGGGCGAGCAGGTGCGCTTCGACGACGTCGGTTCCATCCCCTTCGACGCCCTGGGCGCACCCGGGTGGAAGGGCGCCGCCGGACGCGGTGTCGAGCAGGACCGCGACATCGCCTGATCTCCACAGCACGACCCGACGGGTAGGACCGTGAACGTAACCCTCAGGACCAGGGTGGGCGGCCTCGAGCTGCCCAACCCCGTGGTGACCGCTGCCGGATGCGCCGGAGCGGGCCGCGAGCTCGCCCAGTTCTTCGACATCGCCTCACTCGGGGCGGTGACGACCAAGTCGGTGATGCTGGAACCGCACGCGGGCAGACCGGCGCCGCGCATGGCCGAGACACCCAGCGGCATGCTCTCCACCACGGGGATGCAGGGCCCGGGGCTGGACGTGCTGCTGCAGCGCGATCTGCCGTGGTTGCTCTCCCGCGGGGGCCGCGCGATCGTGTCGTTGGCCGGGGCCGGGGTGGCCGAGTTCGGTGAGCTCGCGCATCGCCTGTCCGAGGCGGAGGGGATCGGCGCGATCGAGGTCAACCTGTCGTGCCCCGACCCGGAGAGCGCCGCGGGCCGCACGTTCGCCGACGATCCGGCCCGCGCCGGGGAGGTCGTGGGGACGGTCCGATCGAGGGCCGGAGCGCAGCTGCCGGTGCTGGCCAAACTCGCCGGCGACGTCCCCGACATCGTGGAATCGGCGACCGCCTGCTCCGAGGCCGGGGCCGACGGGCTCTCGATGATCAACACCCTGCGCGGCATGGTCGTGGACACCCGGACCCTGCGCCCGGCCGTGGCCGGAGGGCTGGGCGGGTTGTCCGGGCCAGCTGTACGCCCCATCGCGGTGGGCTGCGTCCACCGCGTGCACGAGGCCCTGCCCGAGGTTCCCATCATCGGTATGGGCGGCGTGCGGACCGGGGAGGACGTCCTGGAGTTCATGGCCGCAGGGGCCAGTGCCGTGGGGGTGGGAACCGTGAACTTCTCCGACCCCTCCGCGGGTGCGCGGGTCCTGCGCGAGTTCACCGAGGCGCTCGAGGAACGGGGTTTCGCACGCGCCGCCGACCTGGTCGGCGCGGCTCACCGGACCGGACCGCGCGGCTGATCCGCAGTCGGCCGGAAGGTGCCGGGAAGAGCTCCCCCGCGCCGTGCGGAACGTGTCCGAACCGGTCCCGGGTCGCCGGCATGAAGCCGTCCGCCATGGGAAGTGCACCCCTCGGTGGTGTGCACATGACAGTGACCGTGCGCCGTTTCGGGCCTTCGTGTGGGCCCGTCCGGTGCCGCACCGGCCACGGGGCCGGTGGCACACGATTGGAGAATCCGACATGACCGTGTCCTCAGCGCCCATCGCCGTCGCGATCGACGCCAAGGAGATCGAGACGGCGGCCACCTGGGCCTCTGCGGTGGCACCGCACGTGAGCACGGTCAAGGTGGGGCTGGAACTGTACTTGCGCTACGGTCCCGAGATCGTCAGCGCGGTACGAGGCGCCAACAAGGTCGGGGTCTTCCTCGACCTGAAGCTGCACGACATCCCCGCGACCGTGGCGGGGGCCGCGCGCAGCGTCGCCGGTCTCAAGCCCTCCTACCTGACCGTGCACGCCAGTGGCGGCTCCGACATGGTCAGGGCCGCGGTCGAGGCGGCACCGGACACCGATATCGCTGGTGTGACGGTTCTGACGTCGATGGACGAGGCCGATCTGGAGCAGGTGGGGCTGCTCGGGCCGGCCCGCGACGCGGTACGCCGCCTTGCGGTGCTCTCGGTGGAGGCGGGCGCCCGCGCGCTGGTGTGCTCGCCCCAGGAGGTGGCCATGGTCCGCTCGGAGGTGGGCCCCGACATCACCCTCATCACACCGGGCGTGCGCCCGGCAGGGGCGGACCGGGGTGATCAGTCGCGGGTTGCCACACCCGAGGAGGCCGTCGCAGCGGGCGCGGATCTTCTGGTCATCGGACGGCCCATCACCCGGGCATCGGATCCCGGCTCGGCGGCCGCATCCATCGCGGCGGCGGTCCGGCGTGCCGGTGTCCGTGTCTAGGGTCCGCTGCCGGGCCCGGCGGTGGATTCGTCGGGTCCGGTAGCCGGACTTGAGTAGGCGCCCCCGTGCTCACAGTTGTGGCTTAACGATGGCCGTTATTGCGTGCGTCCAAAATCCGATTCCGGCAGCCCTGAGTGACCCGGGTCACCGCTCTGTGACCGTTCCAGGTGACACGTTCTCCGCTACTTTCAATCAGGACCAAAGTCCTGGATTTGGTCCCCGAGGGCAGCTACTTGATGACTGTGCGTAGTTAGTTCGATGAAATAGGCCCTGAAAGGGCACTTTACGTTGCCTAACGGGGGTCAGACCTACTAACTTGCGCAGGCGTCCGCCCTCTACACACGAGTAGAAATCCGAGGTGACCCGGCGTGGCCCTTCCTCCCCTCACACCCGAGCAGCGGCATGCGGCTCTCGAGAAGGCCGCCAAGGCCAGAAAAGAGCGCGCAGAGGTCAAGAACAAGCTGAAGAACGGCGGCGTCTCGCTGTCCGAGGTGCTCTCCGAAGGCCTCAAGGACGACGTCATCGGCAAGATGAAGGTCTCGGCACTGCTCGAGTCCCTTCCCGGTGTCGGCAAGGTCCGTGCCAAGCAGATCATGGAGCGCCTCAACATCGCTGAGTCGCGCCGTGTGCGCGGCCTGGGCACCAACCAGCGCGCCGCGCTGGAAGAGGAGTTCGGCGACCTCACCAAGTAGAACCCCCGAACACCGCTGACCGCCCGTTCGCGTCTCCCCACAGACGCGGACGGGCGCGTTCGTTTCCGGTGGTATAACTGGAGCTTCCCGCGACGTACGCGGCACGTCCCGCACACACGCCGCACGGGGCGGCGGCCGATCCCGGACGGCCCCGCGGCCCTTCACGTCGGCGCACAGCGAATGGAAGCCCGAACACAGATGTCAGCTGAGCCCGGAGCCCAGTCCCAGCAGGCCGAGAAGCGTCTGATCGTCCTGTCCGGCCCCTCCGGAGTGGGCAAGAGCACCGTCGTTGCGGCCCTGCGCCGCGAGCACCCCGACGTGTGGCTGTCGGTCTCGGTCACCACTCGCGCACCCCGGCCGGGTGAGGAGGACGGGGTCCAGTACCATTTCGTCAGCGACGAGGAGTTCGACGAACTCATCGCGGGTGACCAGCTCCTGGAGTGGGCCCAGTTCGCCGGCAACCGCTACGGAACTCCCCGCGCGCCCGTCCAGGCCCGGCTGACCGCAGGACTCCCCGTGCTGCTCGAGATCGAGCTCCAGGGTGCCCGTCAGGTCCGTGAGACCATGCCCGAGGCCCTGCACGTCTTCCTCGCCCCGCCCTCCTGGGACGAGCTGGTTCGCCGCCTCACGGGCCGCGGCACCGAGGCCGAGGAGGTCATCCAGCGCCGCCTGGAGACCGCCAAGGTCGAGCTCGCCGCCGAGAAGGAGTTCGACACCACCCTCGTCAACACGTCGGTACAGGATGTGTGCGGCGAGCTGCTAGCGTTGATGGCTGCGCCCAAGGTGTGATAGCGCGGGAACCAACACGACCTGCGCAGCGCCCCGGAGCGCGGCCCGATCCAATTCATCCACCTCGCGGCTTTCGACGAGCCGGAGACCGTCCCTGGGGGTATTCGAAGTGGCTGGTACCGAGCCCGTCGCCGAAGGCATCACCAACCCGCCGATCGACGACCTGCTGGAGTGCGTCGACAGCAAGTACAGCCTGGTGACCATGGCCTCCAAGCGGGCCCGCCAGATCAACGCCTACTACGCTCAGCTCGGCGAGGGCCTGCTGGAGTACGTCGGCCCGCTGGTCGAGACGCAGGTCCAGGAGAAGTCCCTCTCCATCGCTCTGCGCGAGGTCCGCTCCGGGCTGCTGACCGCCGAGCCCTACGAAGGCAACTGAGGCGTCCCCGGCGGGTGACCGCCGGAGGCCCTCCACCGGCGCGCCGTGCCGCCCCCGGGGTCGGGGGCGGCCGTCGCGCCTGGTAGAACTCCTTCCGTGAGTGACAGACACATTCCCCAGGTGGTCCTCGGCGTCGGGGGCGGCATCGCCGCCTACAAGGTGTGCGAGCTGCTGCGGCGGTTGACCGAGTCGGGCCACCGGGTGCGGGTCGTCCCCACCGACGAGGCCCTGCGCTTCGTCGGCGAGCCCACGTGGGCCGCCCTGTCCGGGCAGCCGGTCGAGACCGGCGTGTGGGACCGCGTGCACGAGGTTCCCCACGTACGCATCGGACAATCGGCCGACCTGGTGTTCGTGGCCCCCGCCACCGCCAACATCCTCGCCAAGGCCGCCGCCGGCCTCGCCGACGACCTGCTGACCAACACCCTGTTGACCGCCCGCTGTCCGGTCGTGTTCGCCCCGGCGATGCACACCGAGATGTGGGAGCATCCTGCGACCCGGGCCAATGTCGAGACCCTGCGCTCCCGCGGAGCCGTCGTGCTCGACCCGGCCGAGGGGCGCCTGACCGGCTCCGACAGCGGGCGAGGACGCCTGCCCGATCCCGTCGAGCTCCACGAAACCGCGCGCCTTGCCCTGCGTCGCAGCGGGGGCGCCGATGACCTGGCCGGACGCCGGATCGTGATCTCCGCAGGCGGAACCCGCGAGGCCATCGATCCCGTCCGGTTCATCGGAAACCACTCCTCCGGCAAGCAGGGCTACGCACTCGCCCGCACCGCCGCCGCCCGCGGCGCCGATGTGACCCTGATCTCGGCCAACGTCTCACTTCCCGATCCGGCGGGGGTGGATGTCATTCCTGTCACGTCTGCTGCCGAGCTCGCCGAGGCCGTGAAGGAGCACCGCGTGGGAGCGGATGCGGTGGTCATGGCCGCTGCCGTCGCCGACTTCCGGCCCAGCAGCAGAGTGGGTTCAAAGATCAAGAAGTCCGGCGGTGAACCCGATCCGATCGAACTCACCGAGAACCCCGACATCCTCGCGGATCTGGTGCGAACGCGTGCCGAACGCGCTCCGGCGCAGACAGTCGTGGGTTTCGCGGCCGAGACCGACGACGTGGTCGCCCACGGCCGCGCCAAACTGGAGCGCAAGGGGTGTGACCTGCTCGTGGTCAACCAGGTCGGCCGCGGGCGTGCGTTCGGGACCGACGACAACCAGGCCGTGGTCCTCGGTATCGACGGATCGACGACCGAAGTTCCGCGTGGACCCAAGGAAGACCTCGCTGACCAGGTATGGGACCTGGTTCTCGAACGGCTGTACGGGTAGATTCGCGAAGAGACTCCGCCAGAGGACTGGATTTCGTACCGCTCGGTACGCCACACTTCACAAGGGCGTCCGCGGTCTGCCCGTCGGGGTGGGCCGCAGGGTTCGCCCGCCGACGGTCCCTATACAGTGGACCGACGACAACCAACCGCGACGGTCGGTATTTCCCGCTCAGGCGGGATCCCCGGATACCGTTCGGCGCATCGTCCATGTCAGCCAGCAGCCGCTGCAAGGAGCCACGTAACGTGTCCCGCCGCCTTTTCACCTCCGAGTCGGTCACCGAAGGCCATCCCGACAAGATGGCCGACCAGATCAGTGACGCGATCCTCGACGAGATGCTCGCGACAGACCCCGCCAGCCGGGTCGCTGTCGAGACGCTGATCACCACCGGTCAGGTCCACATCGCGGGTGAGGTCACCACGCAGACCTACGTCGACATCCCCGCCATCGTGCGCGAGAAGATCCTCCAGATCGGCTACGACTCCTCCGCCAAGGGTTTCGACGGCGACTCCTGCGGGGTCAACGTCTCGATCGACGCGCAGTCCGCCGACATCGCCCAGGGCGTCGACACCGCCTACGAGGCCCGCGTCGAGCGCGAAGAGGACAAGCTCGACCGCCAGGGCGCCGGCGACCAGGGCCTGATGTTCGGTTACGCCAACCGGGACACCCCGGAGCTGATGCCGCTGCCGATCAAGCTCGCGCACTCCCTGTCCGAGCGCCTGTCCGAGGTCCGTCGCAACGGCACCGTTCCGTACCTGCGTCCCGACGGCAAGACCCAGGTCACCGTCGAGTACGAGGGCAACACCCCGGTCCGCCTCGACACGGTGGTCGTCTCCAGCCAGCACGCCGCGGACATCAACCTCGACGAGATGCTTGCGCCCGACCTGCGCGAGCACGTCATCCAGCCGATCGTGTCCGCCTTCGGGCTGGAGTCCGACGACTACCGTCTCCTGGTCAACCCGACCGGCCGCTTCGAGATCGGCGGCCCCATGGGTGACGCCGGCCTGACCGGTCGCAAGATCATCGTCGACACCTACGGCGGTTACGCCCGCCACGGCGGTGGCGCCTTCTCGGGCAAGGACCCGTCGAAGGTCGACCGTTCGGCCGCCTACGCCACGCGCTGGGTCGCCAAGAACATCGTCGCCGCCGAGCTCGCCGACCGGGCCGAGGTCCAGGTCGCCTACGCCATCGGCAAGGCCCACCCGGTCGGTGTGTTCATCGAGACGTTCGGCACGGAGAAGGTCGCCCCGGAGCTGATCGAGAAGGCCGTCAAGGAGGTCTTCGACCTGCGTCCGGCCGCGATCGTGCGCGATCTCGACCTTCTGCGTCCGATCTACTCGAAGACCGCCGCCTACGGCCACTTCGGCCGTGAGCTCCCGGAGTTCACCTGGGAGCGCACGGACCGTGCCGAGGCCCTGCGGTCCTTCGTGGGCGCCTAGTCCGGAGTGTCACCGCCGGCGGGGCGGACGGCTCGGCGGAGCCGTCCGCCCCGTTCGTGTGGGGGAGTGTGTTCTGGGACGGGAGCCGCACGGCACCACGGAATGAGTGCTACTACGTGTTATGAGGTATGCACGTATTGTCATACTGCTGTGCGGAGGTTGCACCATGGCGGTGCCGAGGCTCATGACCGCGATCGGCCTGGCGGCCGTGACGACCCTGGCCGGGTCCGTCTCGGCCCCGGCGCAGGAGGATTCCGGCGGCGACGGCCCGCTGCGGGTCGCCCTGGAGGCCGACAGCGGGGAGGAGAGCCTCAACCCGGGGGACCGGGTCGAGTACACGATCCGGGTGCACAACTCCGGCGAGGACGATCTGGACGCAGCCCAGGTCGTGCATTTTCTGCCCGAGACGATGTCGCACGTCTCCGGGAGCGGGAACGCCGACCCCGACGGTTCGCAGGTCCGCTGGGAGCAGCCCTTGGAAGCGGGGGAGCGGTCGAACGTGGTCTCCACGGTCCAGGTGGTGAGCGTGCCCGAGGGAGGATCGCACTCCGCCGCCACCGTGTGTGTACGCCCCCAGGAGGGCGCCGCAGGTACGTGCACCGCCGTCGACCACCGCATCCACGGTGCCGTCCCCTGGACCGTCGTGACCTCCGCGGCCCTGCTCCTGCTCATGGGAATCGTCGGGTCGGTCGGCTTCGTGCGCTACCGGGACTCGCGCAGACCCAGGCCCGAGCCGCCCACGCCCAGCAACCACACCCCGGGCTCGGTCCCCAACGTGCGCACGTTCCCCGGGGCAGCCAAGGTCTACCACCTGGACGTGCACCGCTGAGTGACCGCGCTGCAGGGCCGGAGGTGTGGACCGCGCGGTCCACACCAATGCGCCGACCGGGGTTCTGTGCGTTCGGGGCGAGGCCCCTGCCGGTGTCGGAGGTGTGGACGCTCAACAGCAGCGGCGCCGGCTCCGAGAGCGAGCACGACGACGGGCCGCACCTCCGGAAGAAGGTACGGCCCCCGCGCGGCGTCCGGTGAGTGGTCAGCTCATCTCGTCCAGTGCCTTCTGAGCCTCAGCCAGCCACGAACGGCGCGCTTCCAGAGCCTCCTCGTGCTCCTTGGCCTTGCGCTCGTCGCCCTTGGCCCGCGCCTTCTCGAACTTGGACTCCAGGTCGGCGATGGCCGAGGAGAGCTGGTCCACCGTGCCCTGGGCGCGGGCGCGCGCCTCGGGGCTGGTGCGCTCCCACTCGGCCTGCTCGTTCTGGCGCACGCCGTCCTCGATCCGGCGGAAGGCGCCCTCGAGCTGGTCGCGCATGTCCCGGGGGAGCTGACCTGCTTCTTCCCAGGCCTCCTGGAACTCGCGCAGGCGCGTGCGCGCCCGGCGCGGGTCCTCGATCTGCGGGATCTCCGCCTTGGCCTGTTCCAGGATCTTCTCCTTGGCCTCGGCATTGACCCGCAGCTCCGCGTCGCGCTCGGCGAAGACCGCGTTGCGGGCGTCGAAGAACGTGTCCTGCGCGGCCTTGAACCGGGCCCACAGCTTGTCCTCGCTGGCACGGTCGGCGCGGCCGCTGGCCTTCCACCGCTGCATGAGGTCGCGGTAAGCGCGGGCCGTCGGGCCCCAGTCCGTGGAGTGGCTCATCGACTCGGCCTCCACGACCAGGGCCTCCTTGGCCACACGCACCTCGTCGCGCTGCTGGTCCAGGTTGGCGAAGTAGGCCTTGCGCCGCTTGGAGAAGGAGTTGCGTGCAGCCGACATCCGCTTCCACAGGGCCTGCTCGGTGGGGCGGTCGGCCCGGGGTGCCTTCTTCCATTCCTCGATGAGCTGCGACATGCGCTCGCTGCCGGACTTCCAGTGCGTGGTCTCGGCCGCGACCCGCTCGGCCTCGGCGACGATGCGCTCCTTTACGTCGCGCGCCTTGTCACGGGCCTGCTCCTGGGCCTGCTTCTGCTCGACCTTGCGCTCCTCGGCACGCTCGGCCAGCGTGTCCAGTCGCCGTGACAGCGAGTCCAGGTCACCGACGGCGTTGGCCTCGTTCACCGAGGCCCGCAGTTTGTCGATGCCGGCCATCGCCGACGAGGCCGACAGATCGGTGCTGCGCAGTCGCTTCTCCAGCAGCTCCACCTGGGTCACGAGGGAGTCGTACTTCTTGCGGAAGAAGGCCAGGGCCTCCTCCGGCGCGCCCGCCTGCCACGATCCGACGACCCGTTCGCCTTCGCTCGTGCGCACGTAGACCGTGCCGTCGTCGTCTACGCGGCCCCAAGGGTCCGTGGTCACCGTGTCCTCCTGCTGTCGTGGGCCCGTGTGCGGGCTCGGATCGTCGCGGCGTATGGCCCGATTCGTACGGGGAGCCGTTGTGCCCTGCACGATATCCCCAGGTTCCCCCGGGCCACGACGCGCCGTGTTCGCGAACAGGGACAGACGGAGCTGCGGTCTGCGCCCTGCGCCTCGTGCACCGGCGGGCCCTGCGCAACGGATCCGCGGATGCGCAGGTCGGGGCCGCGGGGCACATGGAGACGCTGACCAATATGGCATCACCGCGCGCTCTGGCAAAGAGGGCCCCCGTGCGCGGTGATCGAATGGTGATGTGTGCCAGAGGGTTCCCGCACCCCGGCGGGGAGCGGCCGGACCGGTCCCGGCCCGGCAGCGTGCTCGGTAGGCTCGGAACACGGAGGGCACAGGGGCGCCCGTGACGAGCCCCGTCCCTCATACACCCGACCTGGACACCGACCGAGGACAGGAAGTCATCCCCGTGCTCATCGCCGCCCTTCCCTCCGGGCCCCTCGCCGCGAACTGTTACGTGCTCGCCCCGGCCGAGGGCGGTGAGTGCGTCGTCGTCGATCCCGGCCAGGAGGCTGCCGAGCAGGTCGACAAGGCCCTCGCCGAGTACCACCTCACCCCGGTCGCTGTGCTGCTCACGCACGGCCACTTCGACCACGTCTGGTCGGCAGCAGAGATCGCCGACGGGCGAGGTCTGCCCGTGTACTTGCACCCCGAGGACCGCGGCCTGCTCACCGAGCCCGCCGCCGGCGTGGACCCGGGTTTCGCTGCCCAGCTCTCCGCCCTCCTGGGCCCCGGGCCCTTCTCCGAGCCCGCGGACCTGCGCGAGGTGGCCGACGGCCGGCACCTCGAGCTCGCCGGCCTGAGGGTTGAGGTCCGGCACACCCCGGGCCACACCCCGGGCTCGGTCGTCTACACCGTCACCACCGAGGAGGGGGTGCCCGTCATGTTCGCGGGCGACCTGGTCTTCGCCGGCTCCATCGGGCGCACCGACTTCCCCGGGGGCGACACCGCGGCGATGGACCGCAGCCTCGCCGACGCCGTGCTCGCGCGCCCCGACACCACCCAGATCCTGCCGGGACACGGACCGGGCACGACCGTCGAGCGCGAGCGTGCAACCAACCCGTACCTGCGACAGGCCCCCGCGTGAGCCCGGTCGCGTCCTCCCGCGCGCCAGGACCGGACCTGCGGAGCGAGGCGGTGCGGGGTGGCGGTTGGCGGTAAGATCCCAGGTGTTCAAGGGGCATTCCAGAAGGCCGGTCCCTCTCGGGGTTCGCCGGCGCATTCGCTCAGCCGTGTAGTTAGTGGACTTGGTAACTCATGCATCGTTACAGGACTCATTCGTGTGGTCAGCTCCGCAAGGAGCACGTCGGGCAGCAGGTGCGCCTCTCGGGCTGGGTGCACAACCGCCGTGATCTCGGCGGTCTGCTCTTCGTGGACCTGCGCGACCACTACGGGGTCACGCAGATCACGGCCCGCCCCGAGTCCCCGGTGTTCGAGGAGCTCAGCCGGGTCCCCAAGGAGTCGGTCGTCCAGGTCACCGGTGAGGTCTCGGCCCGCGACGCCGAGAACGTCAACCCGAACCTGCCCACCGGTGAGATCGAGATCCAGGCCGCCGAGCTCGAGCTGCTCGGAAGCACAGAGGAACTGCCCCTGACGGTCTTCCCGGAGGACAACACCTCCGAGGAGCGCCGCCTCACCTACCGCTTCCTCGACCTGCGCCGCGATCGCATGCACCGCAACGTCATGCTGCGCTCGCAGGTGGTCGCCTCCATCCGCCGCCGGATGACGGAGCTGGGCTTCGACGAGTTCCAGACCCCGATCCTCACCAGCTCCAGCCCCGAGGGAGCTCGCGACTTCCTGGTGCCCTCTCGCCTGCACCCGGGCCGCTTCTTTGCGCTGCCGCAGGCCCCGCAGCAGTTCAAGCAGATGTTGATGGTGGCCGGCTTCGACCGCTACTTCCAGATCGCGCCGTGCTTCCGCGACGAGGACAGCCGCGCCGACCGCTCCCCGGGCGAGTTCTACCAGCTCGACGTCGAGATGAGCTTCGTGGAGCAGGACGACGTCTTCGAGATCATCGAGGACGTCATGACCGACACCTTCCGCGAGTTCTCGCAGGAGGGCTGGGAGATCACCTCCCCGTACCCGCGCATCCCCTACCGCGACGCCATGGAGTGGTACGGCACGGACAAGCCCGACCTGCGCGTGCCGATGAAGATGGTCGACGTCACCGAGCTGTTCGACCGCACCGACTTCCGCGCCTTCGCCGGCAAGAAGGTCCGCGCCCTGGCCGTGCCCGGGGTACAGGACCAGCCGCGCAAGTTCTTCGACGGCATCGGCGACTACGCCGTGGAGCAGGGAGCCAAGGGTCTGGCCTGGCTCAAGGTCGGCGAGGACGGCGAACTGACCGGTCCGATCGCCAAATTCGTCGGCGAGATCAGCGACGACCTGCTCGCCGTGCTGGGCGCCGGGCCCGGGACGGGCCTGTTCTTCTGTGCGAGCGAGAAGGACGAGGAGATCAACCGCATCATGGCGCCGGTGCGCGTCGAGGCGGGCAAGCGTGCAGGGCACTTCGAGGAGAAGGCTTACCGGTTCTGCTGGATCGTCGACTTCCCGATGTTCGAGCGTACCGACGACGGCCACATCGAGTTCAGCCACAACCCCTTCTCCATGCCCCAGGGCGGGATGGACGCGCTCCTCAACAAGGACCCGCTGGAGATTCTGGCCTGGCAGTACGACATCGTCTGCAACGGTGTGGAACTGTCCTCGGGCGCGATCCGTAACCACTCGCCCGAGATCATGTACAAGGCCTTCGACATCGCCGGCTACGACAAGGACGACGTCGAGGCCGAGTTCGGCGGCATGCTCAAGGCCCTGAAGTTCGGCGCCCCGCCGCACGGTGGTATCGCGCCCGGTATCGACCGCATCGTGATGCTCCTGGCCGACGAGCCCAACATTCGTGAGACCATCGCGTTCCCGCTCAACCAGAACGCGCAGGACCTCATGATGGGCGCACCCTCGGACGTTTCGGAGCAGCAGCTGCGCGATGTGCACATCCGTTCGGTGCTGCCCCCCGAGACCAAGAAGTAGCCGGGGGAGCCGCCGGTGACGGTGAAGAGGGGCGGTGCGCATGCGCACCGCCCCTGCGTGTCCGGTCGGGGTCAGCGTTTGGCGGCCCCGCACTGCTGGCAGCAGATGTCCTCGTCGTCGGGGTTGCTGTGCTCGCACAGGCGGCAGGTCCAGTTCCGGAGCGTGCTGTCGTGCCGCGGGCGCGGAAGAGCGGGCACGTGTGGCCGGCGCATGGGGATCCTCGGAGGTAGGAAAAGTGTTTCTCTTGCGCTTCCCTCCTCGAGAGAACTTGAACCTTCCCCAAACGGCCACAAAGCTCTGTCGGTAATAAACCGGACACCTTTGTGTCTCGGAAAACGGCCGAAACCGGCCGCGCCCCCTTGTTGCGGATGCGACGGGGGTCCTTCATCCCCTAGCGTTGAGCGCGAATCGCCCTTTCGTGCCGCGATGCGCCGGTGTGTCACTCGAGAACACCGCGCACGAGCGGACACGGATTCTTTTCGTGGGGCGGCGCGGGTCTGTTCGGGCCCGCCGTATCACGCGGGTGCAACGATCCCGGTTCCGCCCTAGGTCGGTCCAGCTCGCTCGCCGGTGTTCCCGGCAGCCCTGAGCCCGACTCCGGTACGGGGCCGCCCCGTACCGGGGCCGCAACGGCCGCCCCGCGCCCCGCCGTGCTTCCGGCCGGTCCCGAGACGCCCCGGGGCGGTCTTTGCCTCGGACACTAGAATGAACCGATCGGAACGTTCCCAACGGGTGGCCGCGTCAGACGCGGGTGTGACGTCCGAGACGACATGAGGATGAGTCATACGTGAACCGAATGCGCGCCTCAGGCGATGGCTCCGAAACCGTGCTCGCGGGAGCGTTCGAACACGCCCCCGAACCGATGGTGCTCTCCCGCACCGACGGCACCGTCGTGCGCGCCAACGGGGCTTTCGCCGATCTCTTCGGGGACCCGGCCGGGCTTGAGGGGCGAGTGTGGCACGAACTCCTGGACGGCGACGACGCCCAACGCGGGGCCGCCCTGCACGCCGAGGCACTGAACGGAGACTGGGGGCGCAGGGTACGCCTGCGCCTGGCCCCCGCGGGGCATTCCGCCCGCATGGCCGAGGTCGAGCTGCGCCCGGTGCCCGAACAGGACCGCCTCGTCGTCCTCACCCACCTGCTGTCCCCGGAGGAGACGGACCTGCGTGTGGTCGGTGAACTGCGCACCGACAACTCCGACTCCGTGCTGTGGAGCCTGGACCTGAGCACCGGCTGCATGCGCGAACTCTTCGGCCCCACCCCCCTCGGCGCCCTCCTGGCCGGAAACGAACCCGAGCTCGAACACCTCCTCGAACGGGTCCACGCCGACGACGTCGCCCGGGTGCGCGACGCCCTCGCGGGCGCCTTCGAGGGCCGTGACTACGAACAGCGCTTCCGGGTCTTCGACCGCCTCGGCGACGAACGCTCCCTGCACGTACGGGCACGTTTCGTGCCGGGCGACCCCGACCGTCTCGTGGGCATCGTCGACGACGTCACCGAACACGTGCAGCTCGTGCGCCGCCTGGCCGACCGCCGCCGCACCGAGGCCGAACACGGGCGCCTGGTCACCGAGCTGTCTTCGAAGCTGGTCTCGGCGACCACCGTCGACGAGGTCATGGACCTGCTCAGCGAGGAGTTCCTGCCGATCTTCGGCGGGTACCACGCCGTCGCCCTCTACGTGGAGAACGGCCTGCTGCGCACCTCGCCCAGCGCCCGCGAGCGCGGGAACACCGACATCATAGACGGACGCCGGGCCGACGACACCGACTACCCGATGGGCGCGGTCATCCAGGACCGCCAGCCGCGCTTCTTCGAGAGCCGTGCCGAGGTCGTCAGCCGCTTCCCGTCCGCGGTCGAGCTGCTGCGCAACACGGGCAAGTCCCAGGCCTGGGCGACCGTGCCGATCTTCGGTGACAGCAGGATCGCGCTCGGCGTGTGGCAGATGGTCTGGGATCGCCCCCACCACGCCAGCCGCGACGAGCGAGCCCTGATGCTCACCTTCGCCGGGCTGGCCGGCCAGGCCCTGCAGCGCATCAAGGCTCAGCAGGCCGAGCTCGAACTCGCCGACGCGGTGCAGCGGCGCATGCTGCCCCGCCAGGTGGCAAGCTTTCCGGACATGGACATCGCCACCAAGTACCTGCCCTCGCGCGCGGACTGGCGCATCTGCGGGGACTTCTACGACGTCATCGAGCTGCCCGAGAACAAGGTCGGTCTGCTCGTCGGCGACGTGCAGGGCCACGGCGTCGAGGCCGCGGCCGCGATGGGCCAGATCCGTGTGGCCTTCCGCGCCTACGCCACGAACCAGTCCGACCCCGGGGTGGTGCTGGGCGAGACCAACCGCCTGCTCGCCGAGACCGGGGAGATCGTCTTCGCCACCTGCGGATACCTCGTGGTCGACCGCGAGACCGGCGTCATGCAGGCCGCATGGGCCGGACAGCCGCCCGTGGTCCTGGCCGCCGGCGGTGGTTACCGCGTCTGGGAACCCGAGACCGGACCTCCCCTGGGTGTGATGCCCGACACCGAGTACACCGTCACCACCAGCGTGCTCGCCCCCGACACCACACTGCTGCTGTGTTCCGACGGCCTCGTGGAGAGTTCCGACGTCACCATGCAGGACGGTCTGGCCGCGGTCGGTCAGGCGCTGTCCGAGCACGCGGCCAACCCCAAGGAGGCCGCCCACGTGCTCGCCGACATGGCACCCGCCGGACGCGGCGACGACATCGCGCTCCTGATCACCCGCATGACCCGGTCGGTGCCCAGCGACCCGGAGACCTTCTCCACCGCCGTCCCCGCGACCTGACACGCCGGCCGTACGCCTCGCCTACCCTGGAGGGGTGTCCGAAACACTGTTCGACGACGCCGGGGCCGAGGCCGCCAAGGGCCAGGAACCCCTGCCCGTCCGCATGCGACCGCGCGACCTCGACGAAGTTGCGGGACAACGCCACCTGCTGGGTGATGGCAGCCCCCTGCGCCGTCTGGTCGAGGACGACGCGCCCATGTCGGTCTTCCTGTGGGGGCCGCCCGGCACCGGTAAGACCACCCTGGCCAGCGTGGTCAGCCGGGTGACCCGTCGCCGCTTCGTCGAGCTGTCCGCGGTCAACGCCGGGGTCAAGGACGTCCGTACGGTCGTTGACGAGGCCCGGCGGCGCCTGGGCATGCACGGCACCCGCACCCTGCTGTTCGTCGACGAGGTGCACCGCTTCAACAAGACCCAGCAGGACGCCCTGCTCCCGGCGGTCGAGAACCGCTGGGTGAGCTTCATCGGCGCCACGACCGAGAACCCGTTCTTCTCCGTGGTCAGCCCGCTGCTGTCGCGTTCGCTGCTGCTGACCCTGGAGTCCCTCGAGGACGATGACGTGCGCCTGCTCCTGCAACGCGCCCTGACCGAGGAACGCGGCCTCGACGGGAGCCACGAGCTCACCGATGAGGCCACCGAACACGTGGTGCGCCTGGCCGGGGGTGACGGGCGCCGGTCCCTGACCTATCTCGAGGCGGCCGCGCTCGTGGCAGGTCCCGCGCAGGACGGTCCCCGCACCATCACCGCCGAAGACGTCGAGCGCGCCGTGGACCGCCACGCCGTGCGCTACGACCGCTCCGGTGACCAGCACTACGACGTCATCAGTGCCTTTATCAAGAGCATGCGAGGCAGTGACCCCGACGCCGCCCTGCACTACCTGGCGCGCATGATCGAGGCCGGCGAGGACCCGCGCTTCATCGCCCGCCGGCTCGTGGTGCACGCCAGCGAGGACGTCGGCATGGCCGACCCCACCGCCCTGCAGACCGCGGTGGCCGCGGCCCAGTCCGTGGAACTCATCGGCCTGCCCGAGGCGCGCATCAACCTCGCCCAGGCCGTGATCCACATCAGCCTGGCGCCCAAGTCCAACGCCGTGATCACCGCGATCGACGAGGCCATGGCGGACGTGCGCTCGGGCCGGGCCGGGGCCGTGCCCGCACACCTGCGCGACGGCCACTACAAGGGCGCCGCCGACCTCGGGCACGGCAAGGGGTACCGCTACGCACACGACTACCCGGGCGGGGTCGCCCCGCAGCAGCACGCGCCCGAGGGGCTGACCGGGCGCGAGTACTACCGGCCCACC
Source organism: Nocardiopsis salina YIM 90010 (assembly GCF_000341025.1). Lineage (GTDB taxonomy): Bacteria > Actinomycetota > Actinomycetes > Streptosporangiales > Streptosporangiaceae > Nocardiopsis > Nocardiopsis salina. Next base: position 47,048 of record NZ_ANBF01000133.1, read on the forward strand.
GGACACGGCACCGAGCGCCGGTTCTCCGAGGTTCTGTCCCGCATCAAGGATGTGCTGCGCGGCGGCTGAGCCGCGCCGCGGTGGCGTGCCCCTGGAACGCGCGGGGCGCCCGGGTCAGTCGGTGAAGAGCTCGGTGACCTGCACGATCTCGCGGGGACCGTCGTCCTCCATGGACTCCTCGTCGAAGGTGACCTCGAGGATCATCACCGGACCCCAGGACAGGTAGTCGAGGAACTCCTCCGTCGGGATCTCGAGGGTGCCGCGGAAGTCGTCGTCGATGTGGACGTCGTCGGGCGCGGTGCAGAACTTCGCACACAGCACTTCGGCGTCGGGGTCGATCTCGGCCTCGTCCGGTTCACCGACCTCGTCCCACTCCGACGCCCAGTACTCGTGGGTCGGCGCGCCCTGGTCGCGGATCGGGGTGTCGTCGCGATCGACCGGCGTGTAGACGTAGGGGCCCTCCTCCGGGTCCTCCTGGTCGGAGGGGTCGAGCCGGACCACGACCGTGGTCTCCTCTTCCTCCGCCTCGGCCTCCTCGGCCGCGTCCGCCGCCGCCTCGGCCGAGGGCTCGTCGTCGCCGGGGGAGGGCAGGAGCCGCCCCACGCCCCACACACCCGTTCCGATCAGGGCCAGAGCCAGAACGGCCGTCCCCGCGGCGAACACGAAACGGGTGGGGCGTTTGCCCGCCATGTGGCCCTCCAGGCGCACCACCTCCGGAACCCGGGCCGGCGGTTCGATGGCGTGCCATTCGCGCTCCAGGATCCGGGAGATCTCGTCGCGGCCGGGCTGCGAGGAGTCGGCGTTGTGCTCGGCCTGCCAGACCGCGATGACCGCGCCCACGACCTCGCGCAGGCTCGGCCGACGGTCGGGGTCGGGGTCCAGCGCGCGCCCCACGACCGGGCGCAGTCCCGGCTCCAGGTCCCCCAGGTCGAAGGCGCCGTCGGCGGCGCGTTCGGCGATCTCGTCGGCCTCGCCGGTACCGAACGGCAACCGCCCCGTTCCGGCGAAGGCGACCACCGCTCCCCAGGCGAAGACGTCGGCTGCAGGGGAGGGGGCACCGCCGCGGTAGCGCTCCGGGCTGAGCCAGGTGGCGCCGTGCCCGCGCATGCGCGAGGCCGAGGGTGCCACGGCGCAGTCCATGATGTGCGGGCCGTCCGGGCCCAGCATGATCTCGCTGGGGCGCACTGCCCCGTGGGAGACCGAACGTGCGTGCAGGACGCTCAGGCCTTCGGCCAGCCCGACTGCCAGGGCGATGAGCTTACCGCTGCCCAGGCCGCCGCGTTTGGTCACGTAGTGGGAAAGGCGTTCCCCTGCTGTGTAGGGCATCGCCAGCCACGGCGGGTTCGCGTCGGTGTCATGCACCAGGGGCGTGACCACACGGTCGGACTCGATACCGGCCAGCGAACGCAGCCGACGGGTGAGCGCCGGGTAGGTGGAGGGGTCCTCCAGCTCGGGGGAGACGAGGGTCTTGACCGCGACCAGGCGCTCACCGACGTTCGGGGAGGAAACGTCGACCGCCGCGTAGACGGTGCCCGTACCGCCCTGACCCAACCGGCCCAGGACCAGGTAGGGGCCGATTCTCGACGGGTCGTCCGGATACAGCGGGGCCAGGCCCGGAGGGACCAGTACGGAGATCTCACGGGGAGAACGAGGGCTCATGGGGATCCTGTCGGTGCTTCAGGGGCGGCCGTCAGTGGGGGGAGTGTCCGGACATCGTAGTGAAGTCCGGACGGAGTGGGGACTCCACCCGATGTGTCGATTGTCCTGCCCGGGGCGGCAGCAGTCGATCCCTCGAGGCCGGAACGGGACCCGAACGTGAGGTGGTTCCGGACAGCCGTTGCGGATGCTCCCGCTGGCGTGCCGACACTGCCTCTCGGCGATGGACGCGATAGGGTCGGCCGAAAATCGGCCCGGCCCGCATCCCTTTGCGGACGGCCGAGGGCGTGGGAGGCCCGGACGGGCGCAGCCGGACGCCACCCCCAGGGCCCACCCTCCACTTCAACCCTCAACCTGCCTACGGAGTCACCATGCTGACCGGAGGAGAGGTCGCCGCGCTCGTCGCCGCGGTGGTCTGGGCGGTGTTGGCCACCTTCCTGTGCGTGGCCCTCGTCAAACTCATCAAGCTCATCAACGCGGCGACCCGGGTCGTCTCCGAGATGGGTGACCGCACACCGCCGCTCATGGAGGACATGTCCTCCACCGTCGAGCGCGCCAACACCTCGCTGGAGCGGGTGGAGGAGATCACCGCGAACATGCAGTCCTCCTCGGAGGACGTCTCCACCATGACCGCACTGACCCGCTCGGTCTTCACCGGTCCGCTGGTCAAGATCGCCTCGTTCAGTTACGCGGTCCGCCGGGTGATGGGTCAGCGTCGCACCCTCGCCCTGGTGCGCACCCGTAAGCGCAAGGAGGAGGCCCGGTGATGCGCCGCCTGTTCTACCTCGCTGCCGGTGCCGCCGTGGGCGGTTACGTCGTCCACCGTGTCGAACGCGCCCGGCGCGCTCTCACGCCCGGCGGGATAGCCCAGCGCCTCGAGGGCCACGTGACCGAGTACAGGGGTGCGCTCCGGGAACTCAACGAGGACCTCGCCGGCGCGGTGCGCGACCAGGAGGAGGAGCTCCTGCGCAGGTACGCGCCCCGAGAGCGCGGCCGCACCCTGACCGAGGGGGAAGGCGCACGCTGACCCGGCCCCAGCGGGCCCAGCGGGGTTGCCGTCGCCGTCGTGTGTCCAATGCGCGATTTTGCCCGTGCGTCCAGTTCTGTAGGGTCGGACCTGCGCTTTCGAGCACTGTCCACATACACACACGGAAGGCCCGGGCGATGCAGCCGCACGACCCCTACAACAACCCGGACCACGGCGGGCAGTACCCGTCGGGTCCGTATCCCCCTCAGGGGGGTGCCCACCCCTCGGGCGGATACGCCCAGCCTCCGGGCCACGGCCCGTCCGGTGGTTACCCGCCGCCGTACGGCCAGCCCGGAGGCATGCCCCCCGGCCCGCCGCCCACGGGCCCAGCGGGCACCGACCCCGGGGCCGCCAAGATGCCCGGAACCGTCATCGCGGTGCGGATCTTCCAGTTCATCGGGGGTGTCTCCGGGCTGCTCATCGGGGGCGCGTTCTGGGTGGGGGCCCTGATGATGGCGGGTGACCAAGCGGCCGTGGACCAGACGAACGCCGCGCTCGAGGCGGAAGGGGTCGGCGGCGCCGTCAGTGCCAACGAGGTGATCGGCGGGCTCGGACTCCTGGGAGCCATCCCGTTCTTCTACGGCCTGATCTCCACCCTGCTGGCCTCCTTCATGGGCAAGCGCAATGGAATCGTCCTCTGGGGCACCGTGGTCTTCCAGGTGCTCTCGGCGCTGTTCCTCGGATTCTTGCTGGTGACCGGAGGCGTGGCGGGGATCATCGTCGTCGGCCTGCCGCTGCTGTTCACCATCGGGATCATTGTTCTGATGCTGGTGCAGCCTTCCCGGAACTACTTCGCCCCGACCCCCCAGGGGCCCGCGCCCCACGGGTACGGCCCCGGCCCGCAGTACTGAGCCGGGTGGCGCACACGGCTCCGCACCGTGTGCGCCGCCCCGGGACCGGACCCCTGACCGTGAGGAATCCACATGCACCCCCCGTACCCCCAGGGCGGCCCATGTCCTGCACCGCAGGGGCCGCCGCCCCCGCAGTACCAGCCGCCGCCCCACGGGGCCGCTCCCCGTCCCGAGATGCCCGGCACCGTCCTCGTGGTGCGCGTGCTCATGTTCCTCGGAGGGATCTCAGGTCTGATCCTGGGCGGGAGCGCTCTGTACATCGCGTCCGCCCTGGCAGAGGCAGAGGTCCCCATTCTCCTGCAGCCCATCGAGGAGGCCGCCGCACTCGATCCGGGCTCGGTGGACCCCGACGAGATCAGCCGCTCGATGTTGGCCACGGGGGCGGTCGCCCTGGTCTACGGCGCGGTATCGACGCTGCTCGCGTCGTTCATGGGCAAGCGCAAGCGCGGGATCCTCTGGGGCGCGGTGGTGTTCCAGGTCCTGGCCACGGTCGTGCTGGTCCTGTCGTTGCTGGCGGGTGAGAGCACCATCATCCCGCTGGTGTTCACCCTCTTCATCATCGCCATGATGCTCGGTCCCAAGTCGCGGGCGTTCTACGGGCCCGTGCCCCAGGGGCCCGTGCCCCACGGGTACGGCCCCGACCCGCAGTACTGAGCCGGGTGGCGCACACGGCTCCGCACCGCGTGCGCCACCCGGCGTCCTCTCCGTTCCCCGACCCCTCCCCGTGCCCCCGTGCGCCCCTTCCCCCGTGCGGGCCGTCCCTGAGTGCTCAGACGGCTTCTGCCGGTGCACAGCGGCGATAGCCTTGGAACAACGAGGCCGCCGCGGTTGTCGTCAACAGCGCGGGTCTTCCGGCGGCCACCCGCAAAAAGCACACGCGTTGGTGCGAATACACAGGAGGGCATCAATGGAGACGGCTGAGATCGCGCGCCGCTTCCTCAATTTCTTCGAGAAGAACGGACACACCGTGGTGCCCTCGGCAAGCCTCATCGCCGAGGACCCCACGCTGCTGCTGGTCCCGGCAGGCATGGTGCCGTTCAAGCCCTACTTCCTCGGCCAGCGCACGCCCCCGTGGGACACCGCCACCAGTGTCCAGAAGTGCATCCGCACCATCGACATCGAGGAGGTCGGCAAGACCTCCCGGCACGCGACCTTCTTCCAGATGCTGGGCAACTTCTCCTTCGGCGACTACTTCAAGGAGAAGGCCATCCCCTTGGCGTGGGAGCTGGTCACCAGCCCCGTCGAGGAGGGCGGCTTCGGCCTCGACCCGGACAAGCTGTGGGTCACCGTCTACCTCGACGACGACGAGGCCGCCGACATCTGGCGTGACAAGGTCGGCGTGCGGCCCGAGCGCATCCAGCGCATGGGAATGGACGAGAACTACTGGGACATGGGCGTCCCCGGCCCCTGCGGCCCCTGTTCCGAGATCTTCTACGACCGCGGACCCGAGTACGGTGCCGACGGCGGTCCCGAGGCGGACGAGAACCGCTACATCGAGATCTGGAACCTCGTCTTCATGCAGTACGAGCGGGGCGAGGGTTCCGGTAAGGACTACCCGATCCTCGGCGACCTGCCGCAGCAGAACATCGACACCGGCCTGGGTCTGGAGCGCCTCGCCGCGGTCCTGCAGGGTGTCGACAACATCTACGAGACCGACATCATGGGCCGTGTCTTGCACCGCGCGGCCGAGCTGACCGGTACCGCCTACGGCGACAACCCCGAGCACGACGTCATGCTCCGTGTGGTCGCCGACCACGTGCGCAGCGCCGTCATGCTCGTCGGCGACGGCGTCAAGCCCGGCAACGAGAAGGCCGGCTACGTGCTGCGCCGCCTCCTTCGCCGATCGGTGCGCAACCTGCGCCTGCTCTCGGGCACCGACAGTGCGTTCCTGCACGAGCTGACCGCCGTCAGCATCGACGCGATGAAGGACATCTACCCGGACCTCGAGGGCAAGGCCGAGGTCATCCACGGTGTGATCGACACCGAGGAGCAGAACTTCGCCAACACCCTGCGTGCTGGCACCGCCCTGTTCGGCCGCGCCGCCGAGCGGACCAAGGAGAGTGGCGGCACCGTCTTCTCCGGTGCGGACGCCTTCCAGCTCCACGACACATACGGCTTCCCGATCGACCTGACCCTGGAGATGGCCCAGGAACAGGGCCTGAGCGTGGACGAGGGCGCCTTCCGAGAGCTCATGGAGCGCCAGCGCCAGACCGCCAAGGCCGACGCCAAGGCCAAGAAGCTCGGTAACGCCGACATCTCCCTCTACTCGCAGATGCACGAGAAGGCCGGCGACACCGACTTCCTCGGCTACAGCGACTCCGAGAGCGAGTCCCACGTTCGGGGCCTGGTGGTGGACGGCCGGGGTGTGCCGGCCGCGCGCGCGGGCCAGAAGGTCGAGCTCGTGCTGGACCGCACCCCGTTCTACGCGGAGAGCGGCGGCCAGCTCGCCGACACCGGCACGCTCACAGTCGACGGCCGCGGCGTCGTGGACGTCGAGGACGTGCAGAAGCCGGTGCCCGGACTCTTCGTGCACCGCGGCACCGTGCGCTCGGGCGAGGTCGTCCTGGACGACACCGTGCACGCCTCGATCGACACCGGCCGCCGCCGCGCGATCGAGCGCTCGCACTCGGCCACCCACCTCATCCACTCGGCGCTGCGCAACTCGCTCGGCCCCTCCGCGGGCCAGGCCGGATCGGAGAACCGCCCCGGCCAGCTGCGGTTCGATTTCACCGCCGACAGCCAGGTCGGCACCCAGCGCCTGGCCGAGGTCGAGGAAGAGGTCAACACCGTCCTGAGCGGCGACATCGAGGTGCGTACCCAGGAGCGCGACCTCGACGAGGCGCTCAACATGGGCGCGCTGGCCATGTTCGGTGAGAAGTACGGCGACCGTGTGCGCGTCGTGGAGATGAGCGACTACTCCGTCGAGCTCTGCGGCGGCACCCACGTCGGTTCCACCGCCAAGCTCGGCATCGTCAAGCTGCTGGGGGAGTCCTCCATCGGTTCGGGCGTGCGCCGCGTCGAGGCCGCGGTCGGTGCCGACGCCTTCCAGCGCCTGTCCAAGGAGTCGGCGCTGGTGGGCCAGCTCTCCGAGCAGCTCAAGACCCCGCGCGAGGAGCTCCCCGAGCGCATCGACTCCATGGTCACGCGTCTGCGCTCGGCGGAGAAGGAGATCGAGAAGCTGCGTGCGGCCCAGGTGCTGCAGGCGGCCGGGCCGCTCGCCTCCGGTGCGCGCCGTCACGGTGACACCGCGGTCGTGGCCGAGCGGGCGCCCGAGGGTGCCTCAGCCGACGACCTGCGTACCCTCGTGCTCGACGTGCGCGAGCGCCTGGGCCACGACCAGCCGGTGGTCGTGGCGATGACCGCCGTACCCAAGGACCGTCCCGTCGTCGTGATCGCCACCAACGAGGCCGCGCGCAGTGCCGGCATCAAGGCGGGCGACCTCGTCGGTATCGCGGCCCGCGCGCTCGGCGGCGGTGGCGGCGGCAAGCCCGACATCGCGCAGGGCGGCGGCAAGGACGCCGGACAGATCGACGAGGCGCTGCGTGCGGTGGAGGCGGCCGTGGCCGCTTCCTGACCGCTGCCGAGCGCCGGAAGGGCGCCCGCGGGTCCGTCCTGCGGGCGCCCTTCCTGTGTCACTCGCTCCTCTGCCCGGATCAGGCGGCTGCCCGGCCTCCGGCGTGGTGGTCACGGAGTGCGCACATTTTCGGTGTCATCCTGCTTCCCGTCGTCGCCGGAATCACACTGCCGCCTCGGGACACACGTCAGGAGCGTGAAGCACACGTGAGAACGCCGACCCCGGACACGAAGGGGGACCCGGAGCGCATGCGGTGCCCCGACGTCCCACGGGGGTGGCCTACACTCGGACGGTACCCGCGCACACGGAGCACTTCCCCCGCACGGATTGTCGAATCGTGTGTCCAGTCGGGTCCTCCCATGCGAGCCGTACACGGCCGAGCTGCGCGTCGTGACCGAATCGGGCATACTGTGGCGCGCCGCAGCCGAACTCACGTCAGTCAGTTCTGGATGTGCGGTGACGCCCCCGAGTTAGTTGATGAACAGGACCACCGTGTTGAGGATTTCCCAACCGCGGTGCAGTGCCGTCGACGGCACACACCGCCCGAGTACCGCCCCCGGAGCAGGGGAGACGGCCTCGTGAGGCACGGTGCACGCCTGGCGATCGATCCCGGCAACGCCCGGATCGGGGTCGCGGCCAGCGACCCCAGCGGTACACTCGCCAGCCCCGTCGAGACCATCCCGCGCGGCAAGGGCGACCAGCAGCGCATCGCCCAGTTGGTTGTGGAGCGCGAGGCACGTGAGGTCGTGGTGGGTTACCCTGCCTCACTGTCGGGCGAGGAAGGCCCCGCGGCACGCTCCGCACGGGAGTTCGCGCAGGGCCTCGCCCACCTCCTCCACCCCGTCCCCGTCCGACTGGTCGATGAACGGCTGACGACCGTGACCGCCCAGGGGCAGCTCCTGTCCGGAGCTTCCTTCGGCAAGAAGGGCGCCAAGGGGGGCCGCGCGCGCCGGTCGGTGATCGACCAGGCCGCAGCGACGGTCCTGCTGCAGAGCGCCTTGGACCAGGAACGGTCAACCGGCCGGCCCCCGGGCGAGATCGTCCGCTCCAGCCAAGGAGAATGATGACCGACAGGGATGAATACCCCAACGATCCCTATCGTGGACGTACCGAGCGCGGTTACGACTACGACCCGCTCAGCGACCCGCTGCCCGCGCACCCTCCGCCGCGCGGCCGCCGCGCGCGCCCTGAGCCCGGGGACCGGCGCGAGCCCGAGGCGCGGCCGCAGCAGCCCATGGCCGGAGCCGAGCCCCAGGAACCGCCCCGCGGCCGCCGGCGCCGTCCCGAGGCCCCCCAGCCCGACGGCGAACCCCCGCGCCGCAACGGTGCCGCCGACGCCCTGCGCGGCGGTCGCGCGGCACGTACCGGCGCACGCCCCGAGGAACAGCACCCCGGCGGTCCGGCCCAGGACGCCCTCGCGGCGCTGGCCGGCCTCGGCGGGCCGTCGACACAGGAACCCGCCGCCGACGAGTCCGTCCACGGTTCCTCCCCCTGGACAGAGACGCCCTCCGAGCCCTTCGCCGCCGAGGAGGCCGCCCCCCGGCCCGGGCGCGGGCGCCGACACCGCGGTTCACCCGACACCGACCCCCAGGGGCTCGAGGAACAGCCCGCCGGCCGCCGTTCGCGCCGCCGCGCCCGTCGTGCGGGCGGTGACGAGGGCGGCTTCCTGTCCGAGGTCCCCGACGAGACCGACGTCTTCGACAGCGGGAGCTTCCCCGGCGTGGACGCCTCCGCCGACTCCGGTGTCTTCTCCCGTGTGAAGGAGGACGAGAAGGCCGAGGCGCCCGAGAAACCCCCGCGCCGCCGGGGCGGCCGCCGTCGCCGCCGCGGTGAGGACAGCGGTGCGATGCCCGCCCAGGACCCGTCCGACAGCGGGGCCCAAGACTCCGACGCACTCCGAGCGGGGGCCGTCGGGGCCGCTGCACCCGAGCCGGAACCCGAGCCCGGGGCGGAGACCCGGCCGCGCCGTGGCGGCCGCAGGGCCCGCCGCGCCGCCCGGCAGCAGTCCGGAGAGGCGTCGGCCCTCGGCGCCGAACCCGCTGAGGAGGACGAGGCGCAGGAGGAGCCCCGGTCCCGGCGCCGCGGAGGCACCCGGCGCTCGCGGCGCAGACAGGCCGCCGCCGAGCCCGAGCCCGCCGAGGAGGGGGCCGGAACAGAGCCGGAACCCGAACACGGGAGCGACGAGGACGACGAGGACTACGAGCCCGGCCTCGCCGACATCGCCGAGGCCTACGGTGGCAGCCGTAGCAGTCGCCGCAAGCTCAAGGAGGCCAAGCGCCGCGCTCAGAACAAGGGCAAGAAGGCCAGGGGCGGACGCGGCGGCAAGCGCAAGATGGGCGTGCTGGCCTTGGTCCTTCTGTTGGTGGTCGCCGGCGGCGGGTTCGGTGTGCTGCGCACCTACGTCTTCCCCGCCGACTACGAGGGTGAGGGGGCAGGTGAGGTCGACTTCGTCATCGAGGAGGGCGACAGCGGTACGGCCGTCGCACGAAACCTCGCCGACGAGAACGTGGTGGCGAGTGTCCGTTCCTTCACCAACGCCCTGGACTCCGTTCCCGACCAGGAACTGAGCCCGGGAACGTACCGCCTCGCCGAGGAGATGAGCGGCGAGCACGCCGTGCAAGCCCTGCTCGACCCCGAGAACCGCCTCGGCGGCCGGGTGAGTATCCGCGAAGGGCTGCGAGCCGAGGAGATCATGGAGGCGATCGCCGACCAGACCGCGATCAGCGAGCAGGACCTCCAGGAGGCCTACGAGCAGTCCGACGAGCTCAACCTCCCCGACTACGCGACGGAGGGTCCCGAGGGGTACTTGTATCCCTCGACCTACCGCTTCGAGCCCGACGCGGAGGCGCTGTCGGTCCTCAAGACCATGGTCACGCAGTACCGCGAGATCGCAGAGGAGGTCGATCTGGAGGAGCGGGCCGCCGAGACCCAGTACGACCCGAACGAGATCATGGCCATCGCCTCGATCGTTCAGGCCGAGACCGGCACCGTCGAGGACATGCCCAAGATCTCCCGCGTGGTCCACAACCGGCTCGACCTCGACATGCCGCTGCAGATGGACAGCACCTGTTTCTACGCCATCGACGCCTACGGCATCGCGCTCAACAACGACCAGCTGGCCGAGTGCGAGGCCGACGACAGCGGCTTCGACACCTACCACAGCACCGGCCTGATCCCGGGACCGTTCGTGGCGCCGGGCGAGGACGCGATCGAGGCCGCCCTCGAACCGGAGCAGGGCGACTGGCTCTACTTCGTGGCCACCGACCCGGAGAACGGCGTCACCGAGTTCACCGACGACCACGACGAGTTCGAGGTGCTCAAGGAGCGCTTCCAGGAGAACTGGGGCGGTGAGTAGATGCGAGCCGCGGTCCTGGGTTCCCCCGTCGCCCACTCCCTGTCGCCCGTCCTGCACGGCGCAGCTCATCGCGCCATGGGGCTCGCGGGGTGGAGCTACGGCCAGCACGAGTGCGAGGAGGACGGGCTCGCCCCGTTCCTGCAGGGCCTCGGCGCGGACTGGGCGGGCCTGTCGTTGACGATGCCCCTCAAGCGCCGCGCCATGGACCTGGCCGACCGGGTCTCCGATCTGTCCCGTGCCGTGGGTGGGGCCAATACCCTGGTGCGAGTGGGCGACGGAACCTGGGACGCGCACAACACCGATGTCGAGGGCATCACCACCGCCCTGATCGAGGCCGGGATCACCGCGCCGGCACGTGCCGTGGTGCTCGGTGCCGGGGCGACCGCGGCCTCAGCGCTCGCAGCGCTGCGTGAACTGGGCGTGGGGGAACCGGTGACCCTGCTCGCCCGCAGCACCGGCCGGACCGGTGAGGTCAGGGAGGCCGCCGACCGGCTCGGGGTCGGGCTCGAGGTGGCGGAACTGGACCGGATCGAGGACCATCTCGATACCGACCTGGTTGTGTCCACGCTTCCCTCGGGGGCGGCCGACCGCTACCGGAAGGCTCTGGCCGCCTCCGGCGCCGACCTGTTCGACGTGGTCTACGCCCCCTGGCCGACCGGCGCGGCGAACGCGGTGGCTGCCTCCGGAGGGCGTGTGGTCGGCGGTTTCCCGATGCTGCTGCACCAGGCCGTGGCTCAGGTGCGTCTGATGACCGGGCGCCACGACGTTCCCGTCGAGGAGATGCGAGCCGCCGGTGAGGCCGAGCTCGACCGCCGGGAGCGTGAGGACCGGATCTGAGCGTGTCGAGAGCGCTCTCGGGGACTGGTATATTCGGTGGTGACGACTTGGTCCGGTGGGTTCGAGACTCACCGGGCGCGCAAGCGGAGGTGTTCCTCCCACCCAGCGGGCGGTGTCCGTGTGGGTCCGGCCCGTCGGAAGGCCTGGTGTCGTGTGTGCCCCGGATGCGTCGGGGCCCGTCACCCGCGCTGTTCCACGACGGAATAATCCGGTCGGTACACCCCGCTTGCACACGCTGGCGGGGTTTTCGCTTTTCACGGGGACCCCGACCCGGTCGACCGGAGCACCCGAGGGTGGCCGCGAGATCGAGCGGGCCGCCCACCGGGCGGCCGGTCCCAGGTAATCCGAGAAAGCTAGGGAGGGGTCCCATCAGCGCCGAGCCCCGCATCAATGACCGTATCCGGGTTCCCGAGGTCCGACTCGTCGGACCCAACGGTGAGCAGGTCGGTATCGTCTCGGTCCAGGACGCGCTGCGTCTGGCCCAGGAGTCCGACCTCGACCTCGTCGAGGTCGCGCCGACCGCCCGTCCTCCGGTCGCCAAGCTGATGGACTACGGCAAGTTCAAGTACGAGTCCGCGGTCAAGGCACGCGAGTCGCGGAAGAACCAGTCGAACACGATCATCAAGGAGATCAAGCTCCGCCCGAAGATCGACCCGCACGACTACGACACCAAGAAGGGTCACGTCGTCCGGTTCCTCAAGGGCGGGGACAAGGTCAAGGTGACGATCATGTTCCGTGGTCGCGAGCAGTCCCGCCCCGAACTGGGCCGCCGACTGCTGGCTCGTCTCGCGGAGGACGTCAAGGATCTCGGCCAGGTCGAGTCCCAGCCGAAGCAGGACGGCCGCAACATGGTCATGGTGATCGGTCCGCACAAGCGGCGTTCCGACCACAAGGCCGAAGCCCGCGCCGCGGCGGGGGACAAGTCCCGCCGCGAGCAGAGCGACAAGGGCTAGCGGCGACAGGGCTGGTCCCCCACCGCCCGGCCGGCACACGACCGGGTGGTGGGGAAGGCCGTGCGCCCAACGGTCCAGATGCGCGACGCGGCGCCCTCGAGGGCCCGCCGTAGCAGCGGAAGAACAGCGTGACCCGCCCCGGGCGGGGCACGCGCCGACGGAGTAGGAGACGACGGCGACATGCCGAAGAACAAGTCCCACAGTGGAGCCAAGGACCGTTTCCGGGTCACCGGTTCCGGCAAGATCATGCGCCGCCGTGCCAACAAGAACCACATCCTCGAGCACAAGACCTCGAAGCGTAAGCGTCGTCTCTCCGACGAGGTCGTGCTCGCTCCCGCGGACGAGAAGAAGATCTCGAAGCTCCTCGGCAAGAAGTAACACCGGCTGTACAGCCGGGCCGAGCAGCCTGTCGTCCGCCTGCGGTGGAGCGCGATCCTGCGCCGCCGCCCACGGGGGACACCCCACACCTGAAGCGAACACGGCCGCCGGGCCTCGACCCGGGCCGGTCGGCGCGCCGTGCGCGCCGGAAGAGACAACGAGGGAGTCACAGTGGCACGCGTGAAGCGGGCTCTCAACGCCAAGAAGAAGCGCAAGGTCATCCTCGACCGCGCCAGCGGTTACCGCGGTCAGCGTTCGCGCCTGTACCGCAAGGCCAAGGAGCAGATGCTCCACTCGATGACCTACTCCTACCGGGACCGCAAGGACCGGAAGGGGCAGTTCCGCCGTCTGTGGATCCAGCGCATCAACGCTGCTTCCCGCGCTCACGGCCTGACCTACAACCGCCTCATCCAGGGCCTGAAGCTGGCCGAGATCGAGGTCGACCGCCGCATGCTGGCGGAGCTGGCCGTCAACGACGAGGCCGCGTTCGCCGCGCTCGTCGAGAAGGCCAAGCAGGCCCTGCCGGCCCAGGCCGCGGCCTAGTAGTCGGAGACGGTTGCGCTGTGGCGAGTCACGAATTCACGAGTATCCGGTCACCCAGGATCAAGGGGGTTCGGCGGCTCGCCAAGCGCACCTTCCGACAACGTGAGCGGCGCTTCCTCGCCGAGGGGCCGCAGGCGGTGCGAGAGGCCCTCCTCCCGGGGGGCCGCAGTGGCACGGTCGTGGTGGAGCTCTTCGCCACGGCCGAGGCCATGCACCGCCACGTGGAACTGGTGGACTCCGCCCACGGGGCGGGTCTTCCGGTGCACAGGGTCAGCCTGGAGGTCATGTCCGAGCTGGCCCAGACCGTCAGCCCGCAGGGTGTCATCGCCGTCTGCGAGTTCGTCGACGTCCCTCTGGAGAGCGTGGGCGACGTCCGGCTGGCGGTCGTCCTCTCCCACGTCCGGGACCCGGGTAACGCCGGCACGGTCCTGCGGACTGCCGACGCGGCCGGGGCGGATGTCGTGATCTTCACCGACGCCTCGGTCGACCCCTACAACGGCAAGTGCGTGCGCGCCTCTGCCGGAAGCCTCTTCCATCTTCCCGTGGTCGTCGGCGCACCGGTCGGTGAGGCGGTCGCCGTGCTGCACGGTTCGAACGCCCGAGTGTTCGCCGCAGACGGCGGTGGCGCCGAGGACCTGCACGAGGTGGCTGACTCCGGTGGTCTGGACCGACCGGTCGGCTGGGTCTTCGGCAACGAGGCCTGGGGTCTGCCCAAGGACGTCGTGGAGCAGACCGACGGGGCAGTCAGCGTCCCGATCTACGGCGGGGCCGAAAGCTTGAATCTGGCCACGGCCGCAGCGGTGTGTCTGTACACCACCGCGCGCCAACAGCGGCGTTCCTGGGACCCCGCTTCCCACGCATCGCGTCGTTCCAGCTGAGCCCGGGGCCGGGCGGCCCGGGGGAGTGGGAACCGGCCCGTGAGCCACGGTCGCTCCGGTTCCGAGGACGGCCGTTCCGCACGTGGCCGCATGATCCGATCCACCCGAAATGCACGTGCACCACTGTCTCGGGCCGATAGGGTCTGACGCGGATCGCGGTGGTCCGGGCGACGGGAACCGCGGACCCGATACCTGTTACCCGTGTCGCGGGTAGAACGGTGCGCCTGAGCCGTCGGGCGGGCAAGCTTGACGACAACGTGTGAGCGTCGGGTGGGGGAGGCCGCGGACGGGACCGGGTGCGCGGTGTGCCGTGGATCCCTATACGCTCGACACCCGCCATGTGCGGCCGTCCGGGGAGGCCGGGCGTACCTGGTGGGGGTGCAGGGTAGACCGCCTGCGGAGTTCTCGCGGGTACGACAACGAGCCGGTCGGCGGTTCGCGGCCCGGGTGCTGTGATCGTGGACCTTCGAGGGAGCGGGGAGAGGCGTGGGCAGCGGCCGGAAGGCGGACCAACCGACGGGGGACTCGGGCGGCGCGCACACACACCCGGCCACCGGAATGGTGCCGGGTTCCGACAAAGCCGGGGTCCCCGACTCAGGGCTGCGTGCGGACGACCTCCCCGACGGCCTCGTGGTGGCCGACGCCCGCGGCCGTGTCATCCTCTTCAACACCCTCGCCGTGCAGCTCACCGGTGTGCCCGCAGAGACCGCGCTGGGCAGCGACTTCCGGTCCGCCCTGCCGTTCGTGGGCCCGGACGGGCACGACTGGTGGGAGGCCAGCAACCCCTACGGCGGTGCTCGGGACCGGGTCCGCCAGGCCGAGCGCTCCCTCTACCTGCCCGACGAACGCGAGGTCCTGGTCGCCGCGCGTTACGTGCGAGCCCGCCCCGAGGGCGACCTCATCCGCCTCGTGGTGACCCTGCGCGACGCCGCCACCCGCGCCGAACGCACCCGGGCCGACCTGGTCTCCGAGGTCGCGCACGAATTGCGTTCGCCCCTCACCAGCGTCAAGGGCTTCACTTCGACCCTGCTCACCAAGTGGGAGCGCCTCACCGACAAGCAGAAGCTCTTCATGCTGGAGACGGTCAACGCCGATGCCGACCGCGTCACCCGCCTCATCCACGACCTGCTCGACGTCTCGCGCATCGAGTCCGGCCGCCTCGAGGTGCGCCGCCAGGTCGTGGACCTGCACGAGGCCGTTCGGCGTGTGGTCGCCGGGCGCGTCTTCTCCGGTGAGGACGAGGGTCGCTTCGACGTCCGCGTGGAGGGTGAGATCCCGCAGATGTGGCTCGACCCCGACAAACTCGAACAGATCCTCTCCAACCTTGTGGAAAACGGGGTACGGCACGGCGCTGGTACTGTCAGTGTGGTGATCGAGCCGTGTGAAGGAGGAGCAGCGGTGTCGGTGCGCGACGAAGGCCAGGGCATAGCGCCCGAGACCATTCCGCGCGTCTTCCGCCAGTTCTGGCGCAGCAAGCGCCGGAGCGGCACCGGCCTCGGACTCTTCATCGTCAAGGGTCTGGTGGAGGCCCACGGCGGAACGATCACCGTCGGACGCGCCCCCGGTGGCGGCGCCGAATTCCGATTTACCATGCCCGCCGGGGCGCCCGAGTTCGTCTGACCAGGTCAGTCACTCCAGCCTCCCCGGTGGGCACAACGGTCGGCCCCCGGCTGCCCCGCATCCGGTTCATCCCGTGGGCCTGCCCGAAACCCGTCTGTGCTTCCTGTCGGCTTCGTCCGCCCCGAGCGGACCGTGACTGCCGCGTGCCCCGACCCCTGGGCCGGGGCCAGCGGCGAGGCAACCCATCATGTCTGCACCCAACAGTTCCTACGACCCGGTCGAGGTGACACCCCTGCACCCCGACGAGGTCGCCCGTATGCGCGACGAGGCGCTGTCGGCCATCGAGGCCGCCGGCGACCTCGACGAGCTCAAGGAGGTCCGGCTCGCCCACGCCTCCGACCGCTCCCCGCTGGCCCTGGCCAACCGGGAGATCGGCGCGCTGCCGCCGGCTGCCAAGGCCGACGCCGGAAAGCGCGTGGGCGGGGCCCGCCGCGACGTCGGCCAGGCCCTCAAGGCCCGTCAGGCCGTCCTGGAGAACGAGCGTGACGAGCGGGTCCTCGTCGAGGAGCGCGTCGACGTCACCCTGCCCTGGGACCGCACGCCCCGCGGCGCGCGCCACCCGCTGACCACTGTGGCCGAGCGCATGACCGACGTCTTCGTCGGCATGGGCTTCGAGGTCGCCGAGGGCCCCGAGGTCGAGGCCGAGTGGTTCAACTTCGACGCCCTCAACTTCGAACCCGACCACCCTGCGCGAACCATGCAGGACACCTTCTTCGTGGAGAACGACGAGGGCGGTGACTCCGGCATGGTCATGCGCACGCACACATCGCCGGTACAGGTGCGCGCCCTGCTCGAGCGCGAGCTCCCGGTCTACGTGGTCGCGCCCGGCAAGACCTTCCGCACCGACGAGCTCGACGCAACGCACACGCCGGTCTTCCACCAGCTCGAGGGCCTGGTCGTGGACCGCGGTATCACCCTGGCCCACCTGCGGGGGGCGATCGACGCATTCGTCGGCGCCGTCTTCGGTGAGGGGCTGCGCACCCGTTTCCGTGCCTCCTACTTCCCCTTCACCGAGCCCTCTGCCGAGGTCGACATGGAGTGCTTCGTGTGCCGCGGGTCCTCCGTCGGCAACCCCGAAGCTCCGTGCCGCACCTGCGCCAGCGAGGGCTGGATCGAGATCGGCGGCTGCGGTGTGGTGAATCCGCGTGTTCTGCGTGCAGCCGGGGTCGACCCCGAGGAGTACAGCGGCTGGGCCTTCGGCCTGGGCATTGAACGGACACTGATGTTCGCGCACGGGGTGCGCGACATGCGCGACATGGTCGAGGGCGACATCCGCTTCTCCTCGGCGTTCGGGAGTGAGATCTGATGCGAGTCCCCATGACCTGGCTGCGGGAGTACGTCGACCTTCCCGCCGACGTCACCGCACGCGAGCTCGCGAGTCGCCTGACCCTGGCCGGCCTGGAGGTCGAGACCGTCGAGGCCCTCGGCGCCGACCTCCAGGGCCCCCTGGTCTTCGGTCGCGTGCTCGAGATCGAGGAGCTCACCGGTTTCAAGAAGCCGATCCGGTTCTGCCGCGTCGACGTCGGCGACGCCAACGGAACAGGGGAACCCCAGGAGATCGTCTGCGGGGCGCGGAACTTCTCCGTGGGTGACCTGATCGTGGCGGTGCTGCCCGGCGCCGAGCTGCCCGGCGGCTTCGAGATCGGGGCTCGCAAGACCTACGGCCGCATGTCGGCCGGCATGATCTGCTCGGCCACCGAACTGGGCCTCTGGGAGGACCACACCGGCATCGTCGTGCTGCCCGAGGGCTTCGGTGAGCCGGGCCAGGACGCCATCGGTCCGCTGGGCCTGCGCGAGGACGTTCTCGACATCGCCGTCACCCCCGACCGCGGGTACGCGCTGTCGATGCGGGGTGTGGCCCGTGACGCCGCCACGCTCTACGGCGTCGATATGCACGACCCAGCCGAGATCGCGGTCGCCGAACCCACCGGCGAGGGCCACCCCGCGCGTATCGAGGATCCGGCCCTGGCCGACCGCCTCGTCCTGCGCGGCGCCAACGGCTTCGATCCCGAGGCCCCCACCCCGCTGTGGATGAAGCGCCGACTGCATCAGAGCGGCGTGCGCCCGGTCTCCTTGGCCGTGGACGTGACCAACTACGTCATGCTCGAGCTCGGCCAGCCGCTGCACGCCTGGGACCGCGACCGTCTCCAGGGCACCGTCACCGTGCGCGCCGCCGCGGCGGGGGAGAAGCTGGAAACCCTGGACCACGTCCAGCGCTCACTCGACACCGACGACATCGTCATCGCCGACGAGGCCGGAGCCCAGGCAGTGGCCGGTGTCATGGGCGGGCTCGACACAGAGATCGGCCTCGCCTCCACCGCCGTTCTGGTGGAGGCCGCCCACTTCGACCAGATGCACATCGCGCGCGCGTCCCGCCGCCACCAGCTCTCCTCGGAGGCCTCGCGCCGCTTCGAGCGCGGGGTCGACTCGGCCGTGCAGGCAGCCGCGGCCACCCGCGCCGTCGAGCTCCTCGCCGAGTTGGGCGGGGCGAGCGTCGAGAGCGCCTACACCCACGTCACGCACCCGTCTGCGGACCGCACTATCACGATGCGCGTCACCCACCCGGGGTCGGTGGCCGGGGTCGAGTACCCCGAGGGCACCACGGAGAAGCACCTGCGGGCCATCGGCTGCGCGGTCGCGCGCGACGGGGAGACCCTCTCGGTCAGCCCGCCCACCTGGCGCCCCGACCTCACCGACCCCAACGACCTGGCCGAAGAGGTCATCCGCTTCGAGGGGTACGAGAACATCCCGGCGGTGCGGCTGAGCGGTCCTGGACGCGGCCTGACCGACAGCCAGCGCCTGCGCCGCGCGTTCGGCCGGATGCTCGCCGACACCGGCCACACCGAGGTCCTCAGCTACCCCTTCGTGGGCGAGCGCGACCTCGACGGGCTCCAGCTCGGGGCCGAGGACCCGCGCCGTGACAGTGTGCGCCTGGCCAACCCCCTCAACGACGAGGAGCCGTTGCTGCGCACGACACTGCTGCCGGGGCTCTTCAAGACACTGGCCCGCAACGTCAGCCGCGGGCTGAACGACGTCGCTCTGTTCGAGACCGGCCTGGTCTATCTGCCCAGCCACGGCGGCAACGCCCCGGTCCTGCCCGTGGACCGAGGCCCGTCCGCCGGGGAACTCGAGCGCGTCGACGCCGCACTGCCGCACCAGCCCCGTCGGGTCGGTGTCGTGCTGGCCGGACGGGCCGAGCGCGACGGCTGGTGGGGTCAGGGCCGTGAGGCAGGCTGGGCCGACGCGATCCAGTCCGCTCGTGACGTCGCCCGCGTCGCCGGTGTCGGACTCGAGGTCGAGGCCGCCGGGCACACGCCGTGGCACCCGGGCCGCTGTGCCGCGCTGTACGTGCGCGTCGAGGGCGAGCGCGTGCTCGCCGGGCACGCGGGCGAGCTGCACCCGCGCGCGATCCAGGCCTTCGGCCTGCCTGCCCGCACGGCCGCTGCTGAGATCGACCTGGACGTGGTCGAGAGCGCCCGCGCCGAGGTGCGTGCACCGGAGATCTCCACCTACCCGGTCGCCACCCAGGACGTCGCCCTGGTCGTGGACGAGAGCGTTCCGGTCGGCGTCCTCAGCGATGCCCTTGCCGAGGGTGCCGGGGACCTTCTGGAGAGCGTGCGCCTGTTCGACGTCTACACCGGTGAACAGGTCGGCGAGGGCCGCAAGTCCGTGGCCTTCGCTCTGCGCTTCCGCGCCCCCGACCGCACGCTGACCGCGGAGGAGGCCGGCGCCGCCCGTGACGCAGCCGTCTCCTCGGCCGCCGAGCGCACCGGGGCGAGCCTGCGCGGCTGAGCTGTCAGTCCGACCCCACGGCGGGGCGGGTCCTTCCCCAGGAGGAGGGCCCGCCCCGCCTTCGTGTGTCACTGAGGACACCTGACCTCCGAGTACCCCCTGTCTCGGAACGAAACGATCGGCATGAGGCCCCCTCGGACAAAAAAATTCGCGCCTGTTATTCCTGCGTAGGGCGGGTTTTGGGCCTGACCGTCGGGGGTAGCGCGCATGAAGTTTGGGTTTCGGGGCATGACGCTTCGTTTTGTCTCTTGCTGTGAGGCGCTCCCCACGCTTAGCCTGCAAGCACCTGCCACAACCGGGCGTCCGGGTGTAGGTCGGATTCAACCTGGGTTCATCCATTGCGCGCTCGCGCAAGTCTCGGCTCGGAGGTCGCCATATGACCGAAACGGTTGTCTCATCCGCACTCGCTCCCAAGGAATACCGGGAGCCCAGCCGTCTCTGGCACACCTTCTGCGATATGAACACCGTGGCCAAGGGCCCGGAGTTCGTAGTGGCCCGCGCCGAGGGCGTGTGGCTCTGGGACGAGTCCGGCGACCGGTTCCTGGACGGCACGTCCAGCCTCTGGTACTGCAACGTCGGGCACGGCCGCACCGAGATCGCCGACGCCGTCCACCGTCAGATGAGCACGCTGGACGCCTACACGGTCTACAACGACTTCGCCAACGTTCCCGCGATCGAACTCAGCGAGCGCCTGGCCGCGCACGCCCCGGTCGTGGACCCCCGTGTGATCCTCACCTCCGGGGGCGGCGAATCCGTCGACACCGCCGCCAAGCTGGCCCGCCGTTACTGGTACGCGCTGGGGCGTCCGGACAAGACCCACCTCATCAGCCGCACTGCCGGCTACCACGGTCTCAACGGTTTCGGCACCAGCATGATCGGCATGGACCGTTTCCGCACCGGCTTCGGCGAGATGGTCCGCGACACCTCGGTGGTCCCCCACGACTCGGCCGCAGCGGTGGAGGAGGAGATCCTCCGGGTGGGCCCCGAGAATGTCGCCGCCTTCTTCGCAGAGCCGGTCATCGGTGCCGGTGGTGTGTACCTGCCCGAGCGCGACTACTTCACCGAGGTCGCCCGGATCTGCCACCAGTACGACGTGCTCTTCGTCGTCGACAGTGTCATCTGCGGGTTCGCGCGTCTGGGCAACTGGTTCGGGATCGAGCGCTTCGGCGTCAGTCCGGACATGATCGTCTTCGCCAAGGGGGTCTCCAGCGGGTACCTCCCCCTCGGTGGAGTCGTGGTCAACGGCCGGGTGGCCGACCCCTTCTGGAACCAGGAGGGCAACCCGTTCGTGCACGGCACCACCTACGCGGGGCACCCGACCTGTTGCGCCGCGGCGATGGCCAACCTCGACATCCTCGAGCGCGAGGACCTCTTCACCGTCTCGCTCGAGGTCGAGCGCCACCTCGACAGCGCATTGCGGGGCCTGGAGGCGCACCCGCTGGTCCAGGAGGTCCGTTCGGGCGTCGGCGTGATGGGCGCGGTGGAGCTGACCGAGGAGGCCCTGACCGAGAGGGGCATCACCACGGCCGAGGTCTTCGCCGAGACCCGGGCCCGTGGGGTGATCGTGCGTCCGATCCCCAAAGCCCTCCTGGTCTCCCCGCCGCTGGTGGTCACCTGGGAGCAGATCGACCACCTGGCCTCGACGCTGTACGGGGCGCTGGACGCGGTGGCCGCCCGCCACTGAGCGCACGAATGCACGGATCCGGTCCGCCGGTGGCCCCCGTGATCGGTACAGCCGGTCGCGATGGGTCACCGGCGTTCTCGTGTTCCGTGTGGCCCAGGTGATGCCGAAAGTCCCGCCCACTGATCTTCTCGATGTAGTAATATTTGCTGGGAAGATACTTCTTGTGCGTGGGCTGGGTCGCCCCGCCGAGGCGAAGGGGACGGCATGGGAGCAGGCGCCACCGACGACGACCTCATCACCGCTTGGGGGCTGGTGCACGAGGTCATGAACTCGATACAACCCAAGCTGCTGGGCGGTATCACGCCCGAGGGCAAGGACATGTCCGGGCCCTGGCTCGAGGTCCTCATCCGGCTCCAGCGCACGCCCGGGCACCGCCTCCCGATGAGCCGCCTGGCGCGAGAGGTCAGCCTGAGCACCGGCGGGTTCACCAAGCTTGCCGACCGGCTGGAGCGCGAGGGTTATCTGGTTCGCGAGAACTGTGCGGAGGACCGCCGCGTCGTTTACGCCTCCCTCACCGAGAGCGGCCTGGCCTTCATCGGCGAGGTCAGGGCCAAGCACGTCCAGCGCCTGCGCGAGCACGTGCTCGAACCCCTGGGGGAGGACGGGGTTCGACAACTGACGACGATCGCGCGTACTCTCCGTGACAGCGCGTCTTCGTAGTGTTTTCGGAGTCGCTGTGCCTGGCGGACCGGCCCGGGTTGACCAAGGTCTCGATCCTCCCGAATCATCTGAAAACGCCCCGCATGCCGCCGTTCACATGTAGGTTGGCGTGAGGTTCGGGGGAGCCACGGGGGTGGCTGTGAGCACAGAGGTTCCGGGGGAAAAGATGCGACTCTTCACCGCTGCCGCGCAGCTGAGGCCGATCCCACGATCCCCGCGCTTCGTCAACGGGGCCGTCTCCTTCTGGTACCGAGAGCTCGGCCAACCCCGGCGCCGTGACCCGCTCGGGGGCGACGCCGATTGCGACGTGTGCATCGTCGGTGCCGGGTACACCGGCCTGTGGACCGCCTACTACCTGAAGAAGGCCCAGCCCGACCTGCGTGTGGCCGTCGTCGACCGCTACTTCGCGGGCTTCGGTGCCTCGGGACGCAACGGGGGATGGTTGTCGGCGGAGTTCCCCGGCCCGCGAGAGCACTACGCCCGCTCCCACGGCAAGGCCGCCATGATCGCCTTCCAGCGCGCGCTCATGCGCACCGTGGAGGAGGTCCAGCGTGTGACCCGGGACGAGGGTATCGACGCCGACCTCCACCAGAGCGGCGTGCGCATGGTCGCCACCAACGCCGCCCAGCGCGAGCGCCTCACCCGCGACATCGAGCACCTGCAGGAGTGGGGTTACTGGCCCGACGACCTGCACATGATCGACCCCGACCAGGAACCCCGCATCGCGGTGTCCGGTGCCACTGCTGCCGCCTACTCGCCCCACGCCGCGCGTGTCCAGCCGGCCAAACTCGTGCGCGGTCTGGCCGAAACCGTCGAGGCGCTGGGTGTGGACCTCTACGAGGGCACCACCGTCACCGAGATCCGCCCGCGACGCGGCGCCGCCCGCCCGGCGGCCGTGACCGAGTCGGGCACCGTCTACGCCGACCACGTGATCCGCGCGACCGAGGGGTACACCGCCACGATGCGCGGACTGCGTCGCGACTGGCTGCCCATGCACGCCTCGATGATCGCGACCGAGCCGGTCCCCCAGTACGTGTGGGAGCGCATCGGCTGGGGGGGGCGGGGGGGNAGGGCCGAGAGGTCCTCGGCGACAGCGCACACAGTTACGTCTACGCCCAACGCACGGCCGACGACCGGATCGCGGTCGGCGGGCGGGGTGTGCCCCACCGCTTCGGTTCCGAACCCGACGCCGAGGGGGCCACGCAGCCGCACGCCATCGCCGAGCTGTGGCGTTCCCTGGTCGGGCTGCTCCCGGACGTGGCCGACGTTCCGGTCGAACATGCCTGGTCCGGGGTGCTCGGTGCACCCCGGGACTGGTCGCCCACGGTCGACCTGGACCCGGACACGGGTCTGGGCTGGGCCGGTGGCTATGTGGGCAGCGGGGTCGCCATGAGCAACCTGGCCGGACGCACTCTGCGCGATCTGGTCCTGCAACGCCGTACCGACCTCACGCGTCTGCCGTGGGTCGGGCGCCGCGTGCGCGGCTGGGAACCCGAGCCCCTGCGCTGGGTCGGGACCCGGGTCACCAATGGGCTCTACCGCACCGCCGACCGGCGCGAATCCGGTTCGGCCGAGCACACCTCGCGCCTGGCAGGGCTCGCGACTCGGATCTCCGGGCGCTGAGCGCCTGCGCGTCCGGGTTCGCCCCGGGGTGCATGTCCACACACTTCCCGGTCGGGGAGAGGCCGCTCACATCGTGGTCAGAGCACCTCAAAGTACTTGCATAAATTTACAGGCGAATGCATGATGTGTCAGTCAGGTTCGATTGGGGAGACCATCATGGGATACACGGCGGCCATCGCCGGAGCCAGTGGCTACGCCGGGGGCGAGCTGCTGCGTCTGCTGCTCGACCACCCCGAGATCGAGATCGGCGCCGTCACGGCAGGGAGTAACGCCGGAGCCCCGCTGATCGAGCACCAGCCGCACCTGCGACCCCTCGCCGACCGGGTGCTGGCACCCACCACGCTCGAGGAACTGCGCGGCCACGACGTCGTCTACCTCGCGCTCCCACACGGGCAGTCCGCCGAGATCGCCGAACAGCTCGGCGACGAGGTCGTCGTCGTCGACTGCGGCGCCGATTTCCGGCTCAACGACGCCGCCGCCTGGGAACGCTTCTACGGTACTCCGCACGCCGGAACCTGGCCCTACGGCCTTCCCGAGCTCCCCGGGCAGCGCGAGCGCCTCACCGGGGCCCACCGCATCGCCGTGCCCGGCTGCCACGTCACCGTCGCCACCCTGGGGCTGTTCCCCGGGCTGGCCGAACAGCTCGTGGAGCCCGACGTCACCGTCGTCGCGGTCACCGGAACCTCCGGCGCGGGCAAGGCACCCAAACCCCACCTGGTCGGCAGCGAGGTCATGGGCGCCCTCAGCCCCTACGGTGTCGGCGGCAAACACCGCCACAACCCCGAGATCGTCCAGAACCTCACCGCAGTGGCCGGTGAGAGCGTGTCCCTGTCCTTCACACCGGTCCTCGCACCCTTGCCGCGGGGCATCCTCTCCACGTGCAGCGCCCCGCTCAAGCCCGGCGTCACCGCCGACCAGGTCCGCGCCGCCTACGAGGCCACCTACGCCGACGAGCCCTTCGTCGACCTGCTGCCCGAGGGCACCTGGCCCAACACGGCCATGACCCTGGCCGCCAACACCACGGCCGTCCAGGTCACCGTCGACCCCGACGCCAACCGGATGGTCGCCGTCGCCGCGCTCGACAACCTCACCAAGGGCACCGCCGGAGGCGCCGTCCAGAGCACCAATCTCGCCTTCGGCCTGCCCGAAGCCATCGGCCTGCCGCGCACCGCGGTGGCCCCTTGACCCAGAAAGGCTCATGCCGTGAGTGTCACCGCACCCCGCGGTTTCCGTGCCGCGGGCGTGACCACCGGGGCCGCCGGTGCTCGGAACCTGGCCGTGGTCGTCAATGACGGACCCTCCAGGGCCGCGGGCGCCGCGTTCACCGCCGCCGACGCGCCGGCGGCCCCCGTCCTGTGGTCGAAGCAGGTCGTCAGCGGCGGGCGTGTGTACGCCGTGGTCGTCGACACCGGTGCCACTGAGCCCTCCCCCGGGCCCGCAGGTTTCCAGGCCGTGCACGCCCTGGCCGAACACAGCGCCGACGCCCTGTCCGACTCGGCGGCCGAGGTCGTGGTCTGTGCCGCAGGACAACCCGGGGTCCGCCCGGACAGTGACCTCCTGCGACAGGGTGTGGCCGACGCTGTTGCCGAGGCCGCTCGTGGCGGAGGACTCCCCGCCGCCGACGCCCTGCGCACCACCGACACTGTCGCGAAGTTCGCGTTCCAGAGGGGCGAAGACCTCACCGTCGGCGGTATGGCCAAGGGGCCGGACCCTGCGTTGAGCACCGGTTTGTGCGTGCTCACCACGGACGCCGATCTCACTCCCGGACAGTGCGAGAGCCTGGTCGGGGCCGTGGCCGCCCGAACCCTCGCCCCGCTCACCGGGCCCGGCGACACCGTCGTGCTGCTGGCCAGCGGGGCTGCCGAGACCACGACCGACGACGAGACCGTCGCCGCGCTGCTGACGAAGGTGTGCGAGGACCTCGCCGCCCAGATCGCCGCGGACACCCCCATCACAGAGGACGAGCAGGCCCACACATGATCGCGCGACCCGCACATCCCGGAAAGTCGGAGGACCAGGCAGAGGCCATGGACAAGGCCGCGAACCTCATCGAAGCCCTTCCCTGGCTCTCCCGCTTCCACGGACGCACCGTCGTCGTCAAGTACGGCGGCAACGCGATGGTCAGCGAGGAGCTGCGCGTGCGCTTCGCGGAGTCCATCGTTTTCCTGTACTACGCCGGCCTGCGCCCCGTCGTCGTCCACGGCGGCGGACCGCAGATCAGCGCCATGCTCGACCGCGTCGGGGTGGAGTCCACCTTCACCGCCGGCCTGCGCGTGACCACCGACGAGGCCATGGACGTGGTCCGCATGGTCCTGACAGGGCAGGTCAACCGCGAGATCGTCGGCCTGATCAACCAGCACGGCCCCTTCGCGGTGGGTGTGTCCGGCGAGGACGCCAACATCATGCAGGCCGAGCGCAAGCAGGTCGAGGTCGACGGAGAGCTCGCCGACATCGGCCGCGTCGGTGAGATCACCGACGTCACGGCCGGTGCCGTCTCCGGACTCATCGCCGACGGGCGCATCCCCGTCATCTCCAGCGTCGCCCGTGCCGACGACGGCGGTGTCTACAACGTCAACGCAGACACAGCCGCCTCTGCGCTCGCCGTGGCCCTGGGGGCCAGCAAGCTCATCATGCTCACCGATGTCGAAGGGCTCTTCGCCGACTACCCGGCCAACACCGAACTCATCAGCCGTCTCGACGTCGACGAGCTCCGCGCGCTCCTTCCCTCCCTGTCCTCGGGCATGCTCCCGAAGATGGAGGCCTGCCTCAGGGCCGTGGAGGGCGGCGTTCCCCAGGCCCACATCATCGACGGCCGTGTCCCGCACTCCCTGCTCCTGGAGGTCTTCACCGACAGGGGCGTGGGCACCATGGTCGCCGACGCCGAACTCGAGGCCGCCCTGCTCTCCGGCAACGGCGGACACCTGCCCCGGACCCAGCGGCACGAACAGACCGCACAGACCAGTGGAGAGACCCAGTGACCAGCAGCAGCGACCTGCGTGAGCGCTTCACCGACGCGCTCATGCCGAACTACGGTCAGCTCCGGACCGCCCTGGCCCTGGGGCGCGGGTGCGAGGTCTACGACGCCGACGGGCGCCAGTACCTCGACCTGATCGCCGGGATCGCCGTGTCCTCCCTCGGTCATGGACACCCCGCGCTGGTCAAGGCGGTCGCCCACCAGTCGGCCACGCTGGCCCACTCCAGCAACCTCTTCATCAACGAGCGCGAGGTGGAGCTCGCCGAACGCCTGGTCTCGCTCGTCGGCGGGGACGCCAAGGTCTTCTTCGCCAACTCCGGGACCGAGGCCAACGAGGCTGCCCTCAAGCTCGTCAAGCGCGCTGCCTCACCGGGACGCCACTACTTCGTGGCCGCCACCAGCGGGTTCCACGGCCGCACCTCCGGCGCCCTCGCCCTGACCGGGAAGGACACCATCCGCGAGCCCTTCGGGCCCTTCGGTATGGACGTGCGCTTCGTCCCGCACGGAGACCTGGAAGCCCTGCGTGAGGCCGTCGACGAGCACTGCGTCGCAGTGTTCGCCGAACCCGTCCAGGGCGAAGCCGGAGTCGTGCCCCCGCCCGAGGGCCACCTCGCCGGTGTGCGCGAGATCTGCGACGCCACCGGTGCCGCCTTCGTGCTCGACGAGATCCAGAGCGGCATCGGCCGTACCGGCCACTGGTTCGCCCACCAGGCCGAGGACGTGCGCCCCGATGTGGTCACACTCGCCAAGGGTCTGGGCGGCGGACTGCCCATCGGTGCCTGCATCGGGCTGGGCCGCTTCGCCGACGCCTTCCACAAGGGCGACCACGGCTCGACCTTCGGGGGCAACCCTGTCGCGTGTGCGGCTGCGCTGGCCGTACTCGATACGCTCGAGGAAGAGGGTCTGCTCGCCCACACCACCGTCATGGGTGACCTGTTGGCCGAACAGATCGACGCACTGGACCACCCGCTGCTCGCCGGGCAGAGGGGAGTGGGCCTGTGGCGTGCCCTCACTCTCACCGCACCGCACGCGGCCCACGTCCAGGAGCAGGCGGCAGTGCGCGGCTTCCTGGTCAACGCCGTCGCACCCGACGCGATCAGGATCGCCCCGCCCCTGGTGATCACCCCCGAGCAGATCGGGGTGTTCATCGAGGCCCTGCCCACCATCTTGGACGCCGCAGAGGCCGCAGCCACCAAGGAGACGCCATGACCCGCCATTTCCTGCGCGACGACGACCTGAGCCCCGAGGAACAGACCCGGGTCCTCGACATCGCCGACGACATGAAGGCCGACCGCTTCGGGTACCGCCCGCTCGCAGGCCCCCGAACCGTCGCCCTCCTGTTCGACAAGCCCTCCACACGCACCCGCCTGTCCTTCTCCGTGGGCGTGGCAGATCTGGGTGGAACCCCGCTCGTGCTTGACTCGGCCACCACACAGATGGGCCGGGGGGAACCGCTCGCCGACACCGCCCGCGTGCTCGAGCGCCAGGTCGCCGCCATCGTCTGGCGCACCTTCGAACAGAAGGACCTCGAGGAGCTGGCCGACTTCGCGGGTGTCCCGGTCGTCAACTCCCTGACCGACAGCTTCCACCCCTGCCAGGTCCTGGCCGACCTGCAGACCGTCCGGGAGCACAAGGGCGAGCTGGCCGGCCTCACCCTCGCCTACGTCGGGGACGGCGCCAACAACATGGCGCACTCCTACCTGCTCGGCGGCGTGACCGCGGGCCTGCACGTGCGGATCGGGGCACCCGAGGGCTTCCACCCCGACGCGCACGTGGTCGCCCGCGCCGAGGAGATCGCCGAGCGGACCGGGGGTTCGGTCGCGGTCACCACCGACCCGCACCAGGCTGCCCAGGGCGCCGACGCCGTGGCCACCGACGCGTGGGTCTCGATGGGCCAGGAGGACGAGGCCGCCGAACGCGAGGCGCCCTTCCGCCCCTACATCGTCGACGACGCCCTCCTGGGGTCCGCCGGTCCCGAGGCGATCGTGCTGCACTGCCTGCCCGCCTACCGCGGCAAGGAGATCAGTGCCGAGGTCATGGACAGCCCCCGCTGCGTGGTCTGGGACGAGGCCGAGAACCGCCGCCACGCACAGAAGGCTCTGCTGGCGTTCCTGCTCTACCTGGCGGACACGCCCGACGACGAGCTGCCGGAAGCGCAGTGACAGGAATCGAACCGGCCGGGGCCACCCCGATGACCAAGGCCGCACGGCACGCCCGGATCACCGATGTCCTCGAGAGCGAGGACATCCGGTCCCAGGGCGAGTTGGCCAAGCGGCTGAGCGAGGCGGGGGTCCAGGTCACGCAGGCGACCCTGTCCCGCGACCTCGACGAGCTCGGCGCGGTCAAACTGCGTACGGCCGACGGGTATCTGGCCTACGTCATGCCGGGGGAAGGGGGTGAGCGTGTGCAGCGCACCCGCCCCGACACCCTCGACCTGGGCCAGGTGTCCGGCGCGCGGCTCACGCGACTGGCCGAGGACCTGTTGGTCTCGGCCGAGGCCTCCGCGAACATGGTCATCGTGCGTACCCCGCCCGGTGCCGCGCAGTACCTCGCCTCGGCCATCGACCACACCGACTTCCACGCGATCCTGGGCACCATCGCGGGCGACGACACCATCCTCGTCATCTCCCGCGACCCCCAGGGCGGTGAAGAGGTCGCGGCGGCCCTGCTGCGCCTGGCCGACCGCAGACCCTGACACCACCGCCCCCGGTCCGGAACCCGATATCACGTCCATCAGAAGGAGACCGCCATGGCCGACCACGCCGGCACCGACCAGCCGGGTGAGGCCCAGCCCGAGGCACTGCGCCTGTGGGGCGGCCGGTTCGAGGGCGGCCCCGACCAGGCCCTCGCCCGGCTCTCGTTGAGCACCCACTTCGACTGGCGCCTGGCTCGGCACGACATCGCCGGCTCGCGCGCGCACGCCCGCGCCCTGCATCGGACGGGCCTGCTCACCGACGAGCAGCTCGAGGGAATGCTCGAGGGTCTGGACCGCCTCGAGGCCGACGTGGCCTCGGGTGTGTTCACGCCCGTTCTGGAGGACGAGGACGTACACACCGCCCTGGAACGCGGCCTCCTGGAGCGTGTGGGACCGGACCTGGGCGGGCGTCTGCGCGCCGGGCGTTCGCGCAACGACCAGATCGCCACCCTCGTGCGCATGTACCTGCGCGAGGAGGCCCGCGCCATCGCCGGCCGGCTCCTGGACCTCATCGGGGCCCTGGCCGACCAGGCCGCCGCCCACCCTGACGCCGCGATGCCCGGCCGCACGCACCTGCAGCACGCCCAGCCGGTGCTCCTGGGCCACCAGCTCATGGCGCACGCCTGGCCGCTCATGCGCGACGTCGAACGCCTGCGCGACTGGGATCGCCGTGCCGCCGTGTCCGCCTACGGTTCCGGCGCGCTGGCCGGTTCCTCCCTGGGCCTGGACCCCGAGGCCGTCGCCGCCGAGCTGGGCTTCCCCGTCTCGGCGGAGAACTCCATCGACGGCACCTCGGCCCGCGACGTGGTCGCCGAGTTCTCCTTCGTCACCGCGATGATCGGCGTCGACCTGTCCCGCCTGTCGGAGGAGGTCATCGTCTGGGCGACCAAGGAGTTCTCCTTCGTCACGCTCGACGACGCGTTCTCGACCGGCTCGTCCATCATGCCGCAGAAGAAGAACCCCGACGTGGCCGAGCTCGCCCGGGGCAAGTCCGGTCGCATGATCGGCGACCTCACCGGTCTGCTGGCCACGCTCAAGGGCCTTCCGCTCGCCTACAACCGTGACTTGCAGGAGGACAAGGAGCCGGCCTTCGACGCCGTCGACACCCTTCACCTGTTGCTTCCCGCGATGACAGGCATGGTCGCCACGATGGCCTTCCACACCGACCGGATGGCGGAGCTGGCGCCGCAGGGCTTCTCCCTGGCCACCGACATCGCCGAGTGGCTGGTGCGCGAGCGGGTCCCCTTCCGCGAGGCCCACGAGATCGCGGGCGCCTGCGTGCGCGAGTGCGAGGAGCGCGGCATCGACCTGCCCGACCTGACCGACGAGGACTTCGCGAAGATCTCCGCTCACCTGACACCGGAGGTGCGCGAGGTGCTCGTGGTCCCCGGTTCCCTCGCGAGCCGGTCCGGCAAGGGCGGGACCGCACCCGTGCGCGTGGCCGAGCAGCTCGAGCGCCTGCGTGCGGGGGCCCAGGAGCACCGCCGGGACTTCGCCGACCAGGTCTGAGCCCGGCCTCCCCACGCCTCCTGCCGTACCCGGGACGACCGACACCTGTGGCCCCCGGGCCGCGAGCACCGACGAATCGTTGCTCGTGGCCCGGGGGCTCCTTGCGTTTCGAGATTCTCCTGTCACGAAGGGTGTCCGTGCGATAGCGTCCTGAGTCTGCGGGCACCACACGTGGTCCTTCCTGTGCGTACCGTCATCGGCGTATGTCCGCGTCGGTTCCATCCCTGCGCACCCACACCGCCCCCGGTGTCCGCGAGCCGTCGGGAGGAGCGCCATGGGTCAGTCGGGAGGCACACGCCGCGGTATCGGCACGCAGCTCAAGAAGATCGTGCTGATCCCCAGCATCACGTTCCTGGTGCTGTTCTTGGTACTCAGTACCGGAACGCTCACCCAGGCCCTCTCCCTGCGGTCGGCCTCGGCGGAGGCCGACGCCGGCGTCGAACTCGCCCGGGCCCTCGGCGATCTGCAGGACGAACGCCGCCTGCACGCCGAGTACGCCGCCGACCCCGGGACCGCCCGGGGGACGGCCCTCGACGAGGCCGTGGAGCACACCGACCGCTCCCTGGACACCGTTCGGTCCCTGCGCGGCAGCCTCGGCGACCAGAGCGATCCCGTCACCGGCGAACTCACAGACGGGTTCTTCGAGGCCCTGGACGAGATCGGGGAGCTGCGCGGCACCGACCTCGGCACGCCCGGTGACGTCGACACCGTCCTGGACACCTACAGCACGCCCGTCCGCGAGGGTGTTCGCCTCTACAGCAGCATCACCCGCACTCTCGACGACGGCCCCGCCGCAGCCGAAGCGGCCGCCACCACCGACCTCATGTGGGCCCAGGAGAGCTTCGGTCACGCCGACGCCCTCGTCAGCGCCGTGCTCGCCGGGCAGGAACTCACCCGCTCCGAACAGAACCGCATCGCAGCCCTGACCACCGACGCCCGCCACCGAGTGGCCACCGTCCACCCCGGTTCCGAGGAGTCCGACGGTGCCACACCGGGCGATCTGCTCACGGTGGCCCCCTGGCAGGACGCGCTCGAGACCGCCGGCAATCTCGCCGAACACGAAGCCGATGTCACCGTGGACCCCGTCACCGGCGAGCAGGAGAGCGATCTCGCCCCGCCCGGAGACCTCGGTGACTGGCGGGGCGGCCNCCGGACACGCGCAGAATCCGTTGTCGGGACCACCGACTCGGCCGCCGGGTGGATGATGAGTCTGTCGATCGGCGGCGGGATCCTGTCGCTTTTCGCCGGTGCCCTGGCCTACGGCGTCGCCGCGCGGTCCGCGGGCCGCCTCACCTTCCGCCTGGCCAAGCTCCGTGCCGAGACCCTGGGAAGCGCCCGCAGGGACCTGCCCCGCATCGTGCGCCGTCTGGAAGCCGGTGAGAAGGTCGACCTGGACACCGAACTCCATCAGCTCGACCACGGCACAGACGAGGTCGGGCAGGTCGCCGACGCCTTCAACATCGCCCAGCGCACCGCCGTCGGGGCGGCAGTCAAACAGGCCGACCTGCGCGAGGGCGTCAACCGGGTGTTCCTCGGTATCGCGCACCGCAACCAGTCGCTCGTCCAACGCCAGCTCCAGCTGCTGGACCGTGTCGAACGCGAGGAGGACGACCCCGACCTGCTGGAGAGCCTCTTCCAGCTCGACCACCTGGCCACGCGCGGCCGTCGCCACGCGGAGAACCTCATCATCCTGGGAGGGGCCCAGCCCGGACGGCGCTGGCGCCACCCCATCCCGCTGGTCGACATCCTCCGCGGCGCGATCTCCGAGAGCGACGAGTACGCGCGGGTACGCCTGACCACCATCCCGGACCTGTCCCTGTCCGGAGCGGTCGTGGCCGACGTCATCCACATGCTCGCCGAACTCGTGGAGAACGCGACCGCGTACTCGCCCCCGCACACAGAGGTCACCATCGCGACCGAGACCGTGCCCAAGGGCGTGGTCGTCGAGATCGAGGACCGCGGACTCGGAATGACCGAGGACGCCCTCCTCCGGGCCAACACCACGCTCGCCGAGGCGCCGGAGTTCGACGTCATGGCTGCCGGCGTCGATGCCCGCCTCGGACTGTTCGTGGTCGCTCGCCTGGCCGCCAAGCACGACATCGCAGTGGAACTGCGTCCTTCGCCCTACGGCGGCACCCGCGCCGTGGTGCTCGTCCCCGGGGACCTCATCGCTCCCACCGCAGGTGCGGCGCCCGAACGCCCGCGCTTGGGCGGTGCCGCGCGCCGCAGTCGGCAGTCGGCCACCACCCCCGAGCCAGAGAGTGCCGACCTTCTCGCCTCGGTCGGGGGTGGCGGCGGAAGGGCCGTCCTGCGCCCGGTGCCCGAACCCCAGGAGGAAGAAGGGCCGCCGGCCCCCTCCGCGCCCGTCCTGCGCCGTGTGCCCGATCCGCCGCCGACACCCGAGAACGGCTCCGGCTCGGCTCCGGAGCAGCACAGCGCCGCCTCACCTCTGCCCCGGCGTCTGGACGACCGGGTCGGTGCCGGCCAGGGCAGGGCAGGGCTGCCCAGGCGCAAGCGCCAGGCCAATCTCGCCCCGCAACTGCGCCGAGAACCCGTTCGGGAACCGGAACAGCAGGGGGAGCAACGGGACACGCCCGAGCAGCGCAGCCCGGAAGAGGTGCGGCGGATGATGGACGCCTTCAGCTCGGGAACACGGCGCGGCAGGGCCGAACAGGTCGAGGCCGTGGGGGATGAGCGAAGCAGTGACGGTCAGGTCGGCGGGCACGTCGACGAGCACACGGGAGAGAGCGACTGAGATGGTGGGCAACAGCAAGGCCGCGGACAACCTCGACTGGCTCCTGGACGACCTCGTCGATCTGGTGGTCGGTGCCGACCATGCGATCGTCCTGTCCTCGGACGGTCTGCTGCTGGGCAGCTCCCGGTCCCTGGGACCGGAGGACGCCGAGCACCTGGCCGCGCTGGCCTCGGCGTTCCAGAGCCTGGCGCGCGGCACGGGCCGCCACTTCGGCGGGGGAGAGGTGCGCCAGACCGTCGTGGAGATGGAGCGTTCCTACCTCTTCGTCACCGCCGCGGGCGCCGGCGCGTGCCTGGCCGTGCTCGCGGGGGAAGAGGCCGACGTGGGTCTGGTGGCCTACGAGATGAACCTGCGGGTCAAGCAGGTCGGCCAGTTCCTCACCGCGGCCCCGCGCACGCCGGGCCACCTCACGACCGCGGGGGGAGGCCCCGGAGCATGACCGCTCCTCGAGGACGGGGCCCCGGAACGCCCTGGGCCGGCGGTAGGGGACACCCGCGCACCGAGGTCGAGCGCGGTACCGCGCCCGTGGGCGACTCCACAGCCGGCCCGCTCGTACGCCCCTACACCATGACCAAGGGCCGGACCAGGCCCGATTCCGACGGCGGGAGGCTGGATCTGATCACCCTCGTGGTGACCGTGGCCGACCGGGAGGACAGAACCCGCGAGCCCGAGCACGAGGCGATCCTGCGCCTGTGCTGCAAACCCGTGTCGGTCGCGGAGGTCTCTGCCCGGCTCGACGTCCCTCTGACCGTCGTCCGGGTGCTCCTGAGCGATCTGCTCGCGCAGGGTGACCTCCGTACCCGGGTGGCGGCGCCCGTGACCAAGCTTCCCGAGAAGAAAGTGCTTCAGGCGGTACTCGATGGCATCCGCAGACTCTGACACCCAGCCGACAGAGGCGATCCCGCACGCGGTCAAGATCATCGTCGCCGGGGGGCTCGGCGCGGGAAAGACCACGCTGGTCTCCTCGGTCAGCGAGATCGCCCCGTTGAGCACCGAGGAACTCATGACCGAGGCCAGTTATGGGGTGGACGATCTCGGTGGGGTCGAGGACAAGACCACCACCACGGTCGCCCTGGACTTCGGCCGGATCACGATCAGCAAGGACATCGTGCTCTACCTGTTCGGGACCCCCGGGCAGGACCGTTTCTGGTTCATGTGGGAGGAACTGGCCGAGGGGGCGTTGGGCGCGGTGGTCCTGGCCGACACCCGCCGGTTGGACACCTGCTTCCACGCGGTCGACTTCTTCGAGCGCAGGAACCTGCCCTTCGTCGTGGCTGTCAACCGCTTCGAGGGCGCCACGGCCTACTCGGAGGAGGAGGTCCGCGAGGCGCTCGACGTGTCCGCGTCCGTCCCGGTGGTGATGGCCGACGCCCGTGAACGGATGTCGAGCAAGGAGGTGCTGGTGCAACTGGTCTCCCACGTACTACGGAGCAGGCAGGCAGCTCTGAGCGGGTGAGGTCCGGGCCGTGGCCCCTGCCGCCGGGTGTCCACCGGGTGTACGTTCGTTGGGTGCGCTCGTGAATGTGGTGTTGAACGCTACAATGTCGCGGCAGTGACCTTGGCTCTGATCTGCCCGGATCACCCCATCCGCCTCTCATCTGAATCCTGGTATGCGAAACTCTGACCGACTTCCCCCGCGCGAACTGCCCAAGCGACGCTCCGGCCGACACCGGAACCCCCTGTCCTTCGACAACTGGTTCGGGACCCCGGCGCTGATCATGGCGGTTCCCGGCACGGCCGAACGGGCCAAGGACGCCGACGGTGAGTCGATCGGTGCCCGGATGGCCGATCTGGTGCGCGCCTACCGCCCCGAGGTGACCATCCGTTACGGCCACACCGAGGGCGACGAGCAGACGCTGACCGACGCGCTCCGTGGTCTGGGCGAGGGGGAGGAGCGTCCCCTGCAGGGCGTCGTCGTCCCGCTCGTCACCGCCCCGCACACGGGGGCCTCGGCCGCGGTGGAACGTGCGGTGGCCGAGAGCGGTGCCGACGTGCGCATCACCGAGGGCCTCGGGCCGCACCCCATGCTCGCCGAGGTCCTCCACCTGCGCCTGGCCGAGGCCGGGTCGGTGCGCGCCGACCGCATGCGCCTCATCAGTGTCGTGGCCCGTAACACCACGATGGCCGACGGCGTTGTCGTCGGCGGTGTGGGCGGGGAGGGCGCGGTGGGCGCTGCCGGNGACCGCCGTACTGTTGGCAGCCCGCCTGGGGCTGACGGTGCTGCCCGCCGACCTGGACGACGAGGCCGCTCTGGCGCGGGTCATCGGCCAGCTGCGCGAGGGCGGTTCGCAGCGTCCGGTGATCGCCCCGAGCGCCCTGGGACCCGAGCTGCCCTGGGAACGCCTGGAGGCCCTGGCCGAGCGCCTGGGTGCCCGCCTGGGTGACCCGCTGGGCGCTGACAGCCTGCTCGGCAAGATCGCCGCGCTGCGCTACGCGGAGATCCTCAACTCCCTCGGTGTGGAGCAGCCTCCCACCGCGGAGGAGCTGCCGGCGCCGGTGGGTTCGCGTCACCGCCCGGATTCCTGAGCGCTGCGACACGCCGAACCGGGAACACCGTCGGGGGGNCCCCTCCCACCTGGGCAGGAACGCCCGGTTAACACACGTTCCTGCCTGTTGCCAGCTTTACGAAGGTAACTAGTAGTGATTATTTGACAACGGAAAGCAATGATTTTTCGATAGCCTCAGGCACTACCGAGAGTCGCCGGGATGTCCGAGGGGGAGTCCGGCACACGCACGGGCTGGAGGGGCCATGCGAAAGAATGGCGACGGCGCGTCCACGATCAGAGGACAACTCAACCGCATCGTGCTGGTCCCGAGCCTGTGTTTCCTGGCTCTGTGGCTCGTGGTCGCTGCGGTGGGTACCGTCCAGGCGGTCCAACACATGGGCGCGGTGAACCAGGCCAGGGACGGCGCGGAGGTCTTCTCCGGCGCCGCCGAGGAACTACGAATGGAACGGCGCCAGGCCCTGATCCAACTGGGTGCGGTCGAGGCAGGCGACCAGGACGCCGTGGACACCACGGCCCTGGAGCAGGGCCGAACGGCCACCGACGGAGCGCTCGAGGAGGCCGTGAACGCCTCCGCCGAGCTCGGGTCCGGACCGGACGGCGAGGTCGAAAGGATCGCCGGCGACCTGCAGGAGGCCCCCGACGGGGTGGCCGAACTGCGCCGGGGCGTCGACGAAGCCATACCCGACCGCGAGCGTGTGCTGCTCGAGTACGGGGAGGTCCTCGACCTGCTTCAGGAGACCGTCACCGCGCTCGTGCACACAACGGACGGCGGAGAGAATCTGTCCGACGCGGTCCTGGCCAGCGACCTCATGCACGCCCGCTCGGAGTACTCCGAGGCCGACGCCCTGCTCGCCGGCGTGATCGCCGCCGGCGGGATGAACCACCAGGAGAGCGCCCACTTCACCTACCTGACCGCCTCCTACCGCGACAACCTGGAGGAGGCCGGGCCCTCGCTCCACAGCGATGTGCGCACCCGCTACGAGGCGATGGTCGACGGCCGGGTCTGGGGGCAGGCCGAGGAACTCAGCCGCGACGTGGTCACCCGGCCGCTGCTCGTGGAGTCAGAGGCCGGCGCGGTGACCACCACCGGCGAACCCGTGCTCGAACCCAACGTCGGCATCGACGTCTCCGCCGCAGAGTGGGAGGGTTCGTCCGCACCCGCTCTGGAGGAACTGGACGCCCTGGCTGCCGCGCAGACCGAACGCACCATCGACCTCGCCTGGAGTGCCGCACTCCTGCGCGTGTCCCTGGGCGTGGCCGCGGGGGCAGCGGTCCTGGCCGCCGGAGTGGTCGCCATCGCCGTCGTCGGACGTTCCTCCCGCCGCCTCACCGGGCGCCTGGCCCGGCTACGCGGCCAGATCCTGGACCGCGACGACGACCTGCCCGAGATCATCGACCGCGCCCAACGCGGGGACCGCGTCGAGGTCCAGGACGAGCTCCCGCCGCTCGACGAGTGCGGTGAGGACGAGATCGGCCAGGTCGCCGAGGCCTTCGACAGCGCCCAGCTCGCCGCGGTCGAGGCCGCCGTGCGCCAGGCCGAGATCCGCCGCGGCGCGAACCGCGCCTTCCTCGGGGTGGCCTTCCGCAACCAGGCCCTCGTCCAGCGGCAGCTGCGCCTGCTCGACGAGATCGAACACGACGAACAGGACCCCCGGGCCCTGCATCGGCTGTTCCAGCTCGACCACCTGGCCACACGCGGGCGCCGCTACGCCGACAACCTGATCATCCTCGGCGGGGGCCGGGCCAACCGGCGCCGCAGCCGCCCGCGCCCACTCGTGGACGTGCTGCGTGCGGCCATCGCCGAGACGGAGGAC
Source organism: Nocardiopsis salina YIM 90010 (assembly GCF_000341025.1). GTDB lineage: Bacteria > Actinomycetota > Actinomycetes > Streptosporangiales > Streptosporangiaceae > Nocardiopsis > Nocardiopsis salina. Next base: position 84,733 of record NZ_ANBF01000133.1, read on the forward strand.
TACGGCAGGGTCCGCCTGACCTCCGCGCCCCGCATCCTCATGCACGGCCAGGTCGTCGCCGACATCGTGCACCTGTTGGCCGAGCTCGTGGAGAACGCCACACAGTTCTCCCCGGCCGACAGCCCCGTCGATGTGAGCTGCTCACCCGTGGTCGGCGGCCTCGTCGTGGAGGTCGAGGACCGCGGCCTGGGGATGTCGGAGCAGGGGTACGCCCGGGCAGAACGCACACTGGCCCGCCCCCCGGAGTTCGACGTCCTGGCCATGCCCGACGACCCGCGTCTGGGCCTCTTCGTCGTGTCCCGGCTGGCCGAACGCCACGGGATCCAGGTGTGGCTGCGTCCCTCTCCGTACGGGGGCACTCGCGCAACCATGCTCGTCCCGGAGTCCGTGCTCGAACCCGCCGAGTCCCAGACGCCGGTCAACGGCACCCCCGTCACGCCGCCGCCGGGCGGGCGCTGGAAGGAGCTCGACACCCCGGCACCGGGCGGAGAACAGAGCGGGTTTCCCCGGCGCAGCCCCCGGGTCCCGGCGGGGCTCGGTTCACCGGAGGCGGTCCGCAACCCCGCCGGTACCGGGCCGCAGCAGCCGCTCCCGGCCCACGCCCAGAACACACCCGACCCGCGCCCGGAGCAGGGGCAGAGCCGCCCGCCCGCGTCCGGTCAGGACCCTCCGCCGCTGCCGGTACGCAACCCGCACGCGCAGCGGCCCGCGCC
>NZ_ANBF01000134.1 GCF_000341025.1 Nocardiopsis salina YIM 90010
CACGCCACCGCCCGGCGGGCATCCGGTGACACCGCCCACCGGGCAGCCGTCCGGCGATTGGAACTCGGGACCGCTGCCGGGGGTCCCGCACTGGAACGACCCGTCCCAACCCGCCGGCCCGCTCGAACCGATGGACCCTGACACCCCCCGCGACGGTTCCGATGCGCAGGACCCGCAGCACTCCCGCGACCCCCACCCGCCCAGTGGACCGCAACCCACCGTGCCCGGACACCAGGGGGACCGCCGTGAGCGCTGAGAGACACCGTGGAGATGCCGGGAGCGAGCCCGAACTCGACCGGGAGTTCCCACAGATCCTCGGAACGCACGAGGATGAGGAGGAACGCTTCCTGCGGCCCTACGCCGTCGACGCAGGTGTGGCCGACCCGCAGGCGGCCGGTCCCCGTAGCCGCAGGAGCGCCGAACAGCTCGATCTGTTGAGCCTGGTCGTGGCCGCCCGCACCCCTGGACGCGCCGAGTGGCTGCGCCCCGAACGCGAGACGATCCTGACGCATGCCCAGCGTGCCCGCACCGTGGTCGAACTCGCGGTGGAAGTGGGGCTGCCCCTGGGACAGGTCCGCACCATCGCCGGGGAGATGCTCGCGGACGGGTCGCTGCAACGCTGCGGGCCCACGCGGTCCCTGGGGCACTCCGACATCCTGCACGCGGTGCTGGTCGGCCTGCGCTCCCTGTGAGCCCGGTTCCCCGACCCGGTGGTGCACCGCACAATCGGGGTTGTTAGCGTTCGGCCATGCGCAGCACCCGACACATCGGAGTCATCGGGGCAGGGATCGTGGGTCTGGCCCTGGCCCGCGAACTCGCCCTCCGCACACCCGGGACACGGGTGACGGTCCTGGAGAAGGAGGACCGGGTCGCCGCACACCAGAGCGGTCGCAACAGCGGTGTCGTGCATGCCGGCCTGTACTACGAACCGGGGTCGCTCAAGGCCACCCTCTGCCGACGTGGTGTGGGCCTGCTCAAGGACTACTGCGCCGAGCACGAACTGCCCTACCGCGCGGTCGGCAAAGTGCTCGTGGCCGCCGACGCCGACGACGAGGCCCGGCTCGAGGACATCGAACGCCACGCCAAGGACAACGGCGTGCCGGGCGTGACCCGCCTCGGCCCCGCGGGCCTGCGCGAGATCGAGCCCCACACCCAGGGCGTGGCGGGCCTTCACTCGCCCTCGACCGCCATCACCGATTACTCCGCCGTCGCCGAACAGCTCGCCGACGACGTGCGGCGCTCCGGTGGGCGGGTCCTGCTCAACACCCCTGTGCTCGACCTGCGCCAGGACCACAGCCGGGTGGAGGTCCTCACCGGCGAGGTGGAGGGCGAACGCACCATCCACCGCTTCGACCGCATCGTGGTCTGCGGGGGACTGCAGTCCGACGTGCTCGCCCGCAAGGCCGGAGCGTCCAGCGACCCCCGCACCGTCCCCTTCCGCGGCCAGTACCACGAGCTCGTGCCTGACCGCCGCCACCTCGTCAACGGCCTCGTCTACCCCGTTCCCGACCCCCGCTATCCCTTCCTCGGCGTCCACCTGACCCGCCACGTGCACGGCGAGGTCATGGCCGGGCCCAACGCCGTCCTCGCCACAGCGGCCGAGGGCTACCGCGGGCGGGACTGGAACCCCCAGGAGTTCGCCCGCACGCTCGGCTGGCCCGGAACCTGGCGCCTGGCCCGCCGCCACTGGACCGTGGGCGCCCGAGAGATGCTCGTGTCCGCCTCCACCGCGGTCTTCGCCTCCCAGGCCCGCCGACTGGTCCCCGCACTCGAGAGCGCCGACCTGGTTCCGGCCCCCGCGGGCGTGCGAGCCCAGGCGCTGGGGCGCGACGGCCGGCTCGTGGACGACTTCCGGGTGGAGGACCACGGCCGGGTGGTGTGTGTACGCAACGCCCCCTCGCCGGCGGCCACCTCGTCCCTCGCGATCGCGGAGTTCCTCACCGGGGAGTACGGCCTGGGCGCCTGACCCCAGGTGTGTCGTACGGCGGTTGTCCACAGGCGCAGAAGCCACTCTGGAACGCGGGCCGGGCAGCGCCCACCATGGGCCTCGTCGGTACGGGAAGGCCCCGTCACCGGCGACGGGAGGAACCCATGCCCCTGGTCCGCCTGGCCGCATCGGCCCTGGCTCTCGTACTCGCGTTCGCGCTCACGGCCGCGGACACCCCGCCCCGAGGAGGAGCATTGGACGGATTCACCATCGGGCACCTGCCCGCGCCCGCCCAGGGGGCCTCGCCCTCCGACTTCACCTACGAGTGGGGCGGGGTCGGCTTCAACAGCCGTGTCTGGGAGAAGCGACTGGAGGACGGTGCGGCACGTGTCGTCCTCCAGGTCCTGGTGATGCGCGGCGACCGCCTCGCCGACCTCGACAGCACCCGGGAGTTCCTCACCGAGTACCACGAACGGACCGACGGCTGGGAGCTCGCCGAGTTCGACAACGGCGGCTCACCCGGGCTCCACGGGGAGGCCGAGGCGTTCTGGACCCCCGAGACCGGGGTCGCGGTCGAGGTGCGTGATCCCTTCGGCCTCGTGGGCCCCGACGAACTCCTGGCCACCGCCCGGGCCATCGCGGGCTCGCCCGCCTGAGCGCAGCGGGTCAGCAACCCTCGAGGATCTCCCGCAGGGTCTGCTCCTCATCGGGGTCGACGGTGAGGTCCCAGGTGTGCTTGACGTCGATCCACGAGGCCGCGTAGTCGCAGTGCACCGCCTCCGACGGCGGCATCCAGTCGGCCGGGTCGGCATCACCCTTGGCCCGGTTGCTGGAGGCGCTCACCGCCCACAGCTGGGTGGTGTCCAGGTCGTTGGCGAAGCTCTGGCGCTCCTCGGTCGTCCATGCGTGGGCGCCCGAGCGCCAGGCCTCCTTGAGCGCCACCATGTGGTCGATGTCGACGTCCTGCACGTCGGTGAGGACCTCGTCGTCGTAGGGGCTGCTCCAACTGCCCGAGACCGGCTGGCAGTTCTGGTCTGACTCGACGTCCTCACCGTCGCGCTCCAGCACCACCTGCCGTGTCGTGCAGTTGTCCTCCACCCCACTGTCCCAGTGGGGGAACAGCGCCCGGTCGTACCCGGGCGGGTCGTCCTCGTCCTCGATCCGCAGCTCCTCGAGCTGTTCGCGGGCCTGTTCTACGGACACCTCCCCGGGCGCGCCCCCGGAGGCGCTCTCGGCCGGACCGTCGCCGAGGTTCAGGACGTCGAACTGCTCCGTCACCAGGAACGTGAACACCACGAAGGCGACCAAGGCGCTGAGTACCGCGGCCGCCCTGGATCTGGGCCGCCGCCGACCGGACCCGCGGCCCCGGAAGGAGGACTGCTTCGACATCTCGGGGGACCTCCAGTTCTGTGCTCCCCGAACCGCGGGGAGCGCGGACGTGCCCTACAAGCTTGGCCCACCGCCCGAACGGCAAGGAACGCGGCCCTGGCCGCGGGGATGATGCGTTCCCGCTCCGACCAGGCCTGTCCGGGCAGCCGATAGCGTGGGTGTGAGCGATATCGGGGTGAAGGCTCAGCGTTTTCGTCCTAGACTCACGCCAGATCGGGTTCGACCCGCCTCGCAACAGAAAGCAACACAGTGACCGACATCATCGACGAACTCCAGTGGCGCGGCATGCTCGCGCAGACGACCGACCTTGACGCTCTCCGCAAGGCGCTCGCCGATGGTCCGATCACCCTGTATTGCGGGTTCGACCCGACCGCCGGAAGCCTGCACGTCGGACACCTCGTCCAGATCGTCACCCTGGCCCGGTTCCAGCGGGCCGGCCACCGCCCCATCGCCCTCGTCGGTGGCGGGACCGGCCTCATCGGTGACCCCAAACCCAGCGCCGAGCGCCGGCTCAACTCCAGGGAGACCGTGCAGGGTTGGGTCGGGCAGCTCGGCAGCCAGCTCGCGAGCTTCCTGCGCTTCACCCCTGAGGGGGAGACGGCGCAGCCGACCGATGCGATCCTGGCCGACAACGCCGAATGGCTAGGCGAGCTCAGCGCGCTCGAACTCATGCGCGACGTCGGCAAGCACTTCAGCATCAACCAGATGCTGGCCCGGGAGACCGTCAAGAGCCGCCTCGACGGCGACGGTATGAGCTACACCGAGTTCAGTTACGTGCTCCTGCAGTCCTACGACTACGTGCAGCTCTACCGGCGCCACGGGTGCACGCTCCAGACCGGCGGCTCCGACCAGTGGGGCAACATCACCGCCGGCCTGGATCTCGTGCGCCGCATGGACGCCAACGAGCCGCACGGCGCAGCGCACGGACTGACCTTCAACCTGCTCACCAAGGCGGACGGTTCGAAGTTCGGCAAGAGCGAGGCCGGCGGCAACTTCTGGCTCGACCCGGAGCTGACCTCGCCGTACGCCTTCTACCAGTTCTGGTTCAACGCCGACGACCGCGATGTGGTCCGTTTCCTCAAGACCTTCAGTTTCCGTTCGCAGGAGGAGATCGAGGACCTGGAGCGAAGGACCGAGGAGCGCCCGCAGGCTCGTGCGGCCCAGAAAGCTCTGGCCGAGGAGCTCACCACGCTGGTGCACGGTGAGGAGGAGTGCCGCAAGGCCATCGATGCCAGCCTGGCCCTCTTCGGCCGCGCCGACCTGAGTGAGCTCGACGGGCGCACGCTCGAGTCCGCGCTGTCCGAGGTGCCCAAGGTCGAGACCGACACCCCGGTCGGAGAACTGCCGAGCGTGGTCGACCTCTTCGCCGAGAGCGGCCTGACCCCCAGCAAGTCCGCGGCCCGCCGTGCCATCAAGGAGGGCGGCGCCTACGTCAACAACGCCAAGGTGACCGACGAGGACGCCCGCCTCGATGCCGAGGACCTCCTCGCAGACCGGTTCGTCGTGCTGCGCCGGGGCAAGCGCAACATCGGCGGTGTCATCCTCCGGGGCTGAAACCCCGAACGCACAGGGCGCAGGGCGGTCACCCCTCGTGGTGGCCGCCCTGCGCCCTGTCCGCGCGTCATGTTCGCTGATCCTTGATGCCGGACAGACCGGACGTATACACTCGTCGCGGACGAACAAAGCCGACGTCGGAGCGTGGCCGACCTGATCGCCCGCGCTCACGAGGGCCAACAAGCCGCCCGAACGGGGCGACCAGGTCCCGGATCGCCGAGTACGCCGAGGCTCCGGGCTCTGGCTTGACGTCTGTCAGGAGCCTGCGTAGACTCGTCTTTGTCGCTGACGGAACAGCGATCCGGCCGCAGGGTCGGGATCAGTTCCGTGTCAGTAGCGATCTCCTTCTTCTCCGCCGGTTCGAGCACTGCTTCGGGCCGTGTAGGGTTGAGAAACCGCTTCG
>NZ_ANBF01000135.1 GCF_000341025.1 Nocardiopsis salina YIM 90010
CAGGCCGGTGTTGGTGCTCGTAAGAGCACTGACAACCAGAGGGCCGGTCGCCTGAAGGGTCGGCGGGCCGGGGGTCGAAGCTCGTGGCCGGGCGGTTCGATGTGGCGACGGTGACACCGTGGGCAGTGGCACCGGCGGTGGTGGTTGCGGGCAGCCGCCGGGCACCAAGGCGGTCATCAACATCACCGTGCCGCTGTCGGCGCTGGCGGCCTTCGGCTTCACCCTCAACAACACCACCGAAGGCCCCGACACCGACGAGGCCAACGGCCCTGAGGCCAACGGCACCGACACCACCGACCAGGTGGGTGCTGAGACCGCCGGTACCGCGGGCGCCACTGCTGGGGCGGCCGGGGCGCTCGCCGCCCAGATCCGCCGGTTGATCTTCGACGACCGCACCG
>NZ_ANBF01000136.1 GCF_000341025.1 Nocardiopsis salina YIM 90010
GGCCCACCGCCTGGCCCCGGGCTACCTGCGCACTGCGGCGTTTGTCGGCCACACCACCTGCGCCTGGTCGGGTGGGTGCGACGTGCCGGTCTCGCAGTGCGAGGCCGACCACATCACCGAGTTCTCCCGCGGGGGCGAAACCACCGCGGCCAACCTGCAGCCGTTGTGCTCGTTGCACAACCGCCTCAAGTACCGCCGCACCAACCGCTCCACCGGGGGCTTCGGCCGCACCGGATGAGCCGCCTGAAGCGCGGGGTGCCGACGCCAGCACCCCGAACCCATGACCGCCGAGCCCCGAACGCCGACCCCATCAGCGATCTAGCTAGGACGAGGCCGCGCGTCCGGCGAGGCGTCGGGTGAGCTCGGAGGCTGCGTCGCGCACCCGCGCGGTCAGGGCTGCGGGGGTGACCGGGCGGGCGCTGGGCACGGTCAGCGCGATGGCTGCGATCGGGTGGGCGTTGTGGTCGGTCGCAGCCGAGGCCACTGAAAGGAAGCCCTCGGTGACCTGTTCCTCCTCCAACGACCACCCCTGTCGGCGTTCCTGTGCCAGGACCTCGCGCAGTTCTCCGGGGGTGGACGGTCCCAGCCCCGTGCGGTCGGTGAAGGATTCCCGCCCGGGGTAGAGCGCCCGCACCTGCGCGCGTGGCAGGAGCGACAGCATCGCCCGCCCCGACGCCGTCAGGTGAGCGGGCAGGCGCACCCCCACGCCCGTGATCAGGGTCGGCGCGTGTGGAGGCTGCTCCTTGAGCAGGTACAGGGTGTCGGAGCCGTGCAGGATTCCCAGCTGTGCCGTTGCCCCCGTGGTCTCGGTGAGTCGGCGCAGCAGGGGGCGGGCGAGGCGCTCCATCCCGTCCTGGCGCAGGTAGGCCGAGCCGATCTCGAAGGCCGCCACCCCCAGGCCCCACCTGCGCTCCTCCGGCAGGTGTGTCACGAACCCCTCCTCGGCCATCGCCTCCAGGAGCTGGTAGACGCTCGACCGGGGCATGTCCAGGCCGTCGGCGACCGCCGCGGCCGAGACGGGGCCAGGGCGGGTGGCCAGGAACCGCAGCAGCC
>NZ_ANBF01000137.1 GCF_000341025.1 Nocardiopsis salina YIM 90010
GCTGACGTCGGCCGCCTGTCTGGGATCTCGGACAGAACCAACGTGTCGGCCCTTCCCGCGGCGGCCCCGGGAGGATCGAATGGAGCCATGTCCACAGCAGCTCCCTCCGTCACCATCGGCGGCGTCCCGCTCACACCCGCCCAGGTCCTGGCCGTCTCTCGCGACGGCGCCCAGGTCGTCCTCTCCGAGGAGACGCGCAAGGCCGTCCGCCACGGTCGCGAACGGGTCGAGGACCTGGCCGCCGGCGAACAGCCCTCCTACGGGGTCAGCACCGGCTTCGGCGCGCTCGCCACCCGACACATCGCGCCCGACCTCCGTGCCGACCTGCAGCGGTCGCTGATCCGCTCGCACGCAGCCGGCGCCGGTCCCGAGGTCGAGCGCGAGGTCGTGCGCTCGCTCATGCTCCTGCGCCTGCGCACCCTGTGCTCGGGCCGGACCGGTGTACGCCCCGAGACCGTCGAGGCCCTCGCCGCTCTGCTCAACGCCGGGGTGACCCCGGTCGTGCACGAGTACGGAAGCCTCGGGTGCTCCGGCGACCTCGCGCCCCTGTCGCACGTAGCCCTCGCCCTCATGGGTGAGGGGGAGGTGCGCGACGCCTCCGGGGAACGCCGACCCACCGCCGAGGCGCTCGCCGCGGCCGGGATCGAGCCGGTCGAGCTCGGTGCCAAGGAAGGCCTGGCCCTGATCAACGGCACCGACGGCATGCTGGGCATGCTCGCGATTGCCTGCCAGGACCTCGGCCGCCTGCTCACCGTCGCCGACATCTCAGCGGCCATGAGCGTCGAGGCGCTCCTGGGCACGGACCGGGTCTTCGCCGACGACCTCCAACGTCTGCGCCCGCACCCGGGCCAGGCCGCCTCTGCCACGAATCTGCGCGCCCTGCTGGACGGCTCTCCGATCGTCGCCTCCCACCAGGGCCCCGACTGCGATCAGGTGCAGGACGCCTACTCGCTCCGCTGCGCGCCCCAGGTCGCCGGCGCTGCCCGCGACACCCTCGGGCACGCCCGCCTGGTCGCCGAGCGCGAGCTCGACAGCATCATCGACAACCCCGTCGTGCTCGAGGACGGGCGCGTGGAGTCCAACGGCAACTTCCACGGCGCACCGGTCGCCCACGTCCTGGACTTCCTCGCCGTCTCCGTGGCCGACACCGCCTCCATCGCCGAACGCCGCACCGACCGCATGCTCGACGTGGCGCGCTCGCACGGGCTGCCCGCCTTCCTCGCCGACGACCCCGGTGTGGACTCCGGCCACATGATCGCCCAGTACACACAGGCCGCCGTGGTCTCCGAACTCAAGCGCCTGGCCGCGCCGGCCAGTGTCGACTCCATCCCGAGCTCGGCCATGCAGGAGGACCACGTCTCCATGGGCTGGTCGGCCGCGCGCAAGCTCCGCCGCGCCGTCGACGGGCTGACCACCGTCCTGGCCGTCGAGCTGCTCACCGCCGCCCGCGCCCTCGACCTGCGTTCACCCCTCGACCCCGGTCCGGCCACCGGGGCCGTCGTGCGCGCCCTGCGTGAGCACGTGCCCGGTCCGGGCCCCGACCGCCACCTCTCGCCGGAGATCGCCGCCGTGGAGGCCCTGATCTGCGACGGAACCGTCGTTGCAGCTGCCCGGTCCGTCACCCCCCTCTCCTGAACCAGTGAAAGGACACCCTGCGATGAGTGCTCCGCGTACCGTCCGCGCCGCACGCGGCACCACCCTGTCGGCCAAGGGCTGGCCCCAGGAGGGCGCCCTGCGCATGTTCCACAACAACCTGGACCCCGAGGTCGCCGAACACCCCGAGGACCTCGTGGTCTACGGGGGTACCGGCCGCGCCGCCCGCGACTGGCGCAGCTTCGACCGCATCACCGCCTCCCTGCGCGACCTCGAGGGCGACGAGACCCTCCTCGTGCAGTCCGGCAAACCCGTGGGGATCCTGCGCACCCACGAGTGGGCGCCGCGTGTGCTGATCGCCAACAGCAACCTGGTCGGCGACTGGGCGACCTGGCCCGAGTTCCGCCGCCTGGAGGCCGAGGGCCTGACCATGTACGGGCAGATGACCGCCGGGTCGTGGACCTACATCGGCACCCAGGGCATCCTCCAGGGCACCTACGAGACGTTCGCCGCCGTGGCCGAGAAGAGGTTCGGCGGGACCCTGGCCGGGACCGTCACCCTCACCGCGGGGCTCGGCGGCATGGGCGGCGCACAGCCCCTGGCGGTCACCATGAACGACGGCGTCGCCCTCGTCGTGGAGTGCGACCCCACCCGCATCGAGCGCCGTCTGGAGCACCGCTACCTCGACGTGCGCGCCGACAACCTCGACCACGCCCTGGAGCTGGCCGAGAAGGCCCGGTCCGAACGCCGCCCGCTGTCCATCGGCGTTCTCGGCAACGCCGCTGAGGTCTTCCCCGAGCTGCTGGCCCGCGGTGCCGAAATCGACGTGGTCACCGACCAGACCTCCGCCCACGACCCGCTCGCCTACCTGCCCCGCGGCGTGGCCTTCGAGGACCACAAGGAGCTCGCGGCCGCCGGGCCCGAGGAGTACACGGCACGCGCCCGCGAGGCGATGGCCGCGCACGTCGAGGCCATGGTGGGCTTCCTGGACGCCGGCGCCGAGGTCTTCGACTACGGCAACTCGATCCGCGACGAGGCCCGCACCGGTGGCTTCACCCGAGCCTTCGACTTCCCCGGGTTCGTGCCCGCCTACATCCGGCCGCTGTTCTGCGAGGGTAAGGGGCCCTTCCGCTGGGCCGCGCTCTCCGGCGACCCCGCCGACATCGCCCGCACCGACCGGGCGATCCTCGACCTCTTCCCCGACAACGACCACCTCGCCCGCTGGATCCGCATGGCCGGCGAACGTGTCGCCTTCCAGGGGCTGCCCGCCCGCATCTGCTGGCTCGGCCAGGGCGAACGCGCCGCAGCCGGGCAGCGCTTCAACGAGCTCGTCGCCGCCGGGGAGATCAGCGCGCCCCTGGCGATCGGCCGAGACCACCTCGACACCGGATCCGTGGCCTCCCCCTACCGCGAGACCGAGGGCATGCGGGACGGTTCCGACGCCATCGCCGACTGGCCCCTGCTCAACGCCCTGGTCAACACCTCCTCCGGGGCCTCGTGGGTGTCGATCCACCACGGCGGGGGAGTGGGGATGGGACGCTCCCTGCACGCCGGACAGGTCAGCGTCGCCGACGGCACCGACCTGTCCGCAGCCAAGCTCGGCCGGGTGCTCACCAACGACCCCGCCATGGGTGTACTGCGCCATGTCGACGCGGGGTACCCCGAGGCCGAACGGGTCGCCGGCACCCACGGCATCCGTGTCGCCTCCGAGGGGGAGTGATGAGCTTCGACCGCCTGTGGGCCGACCTGGCGCCCGTCGGCCGCGATCCCGGGTCCGGCGGGTACCACCGGCACGCCTGGAACGCCGCCGACGCCGAGGCCCGGGCCTGGTTCACCGACGCCGCACGCGCCCGTGACCTGAACGTACGCACCGACCGAAACGGGAACCTGTGGGCCTGGTGGGGCGAGCCCGCGCCCGGCGCGGTGGCCACCGGTTCCCACCTGGACTCGGTCCCCGACGGTGGCGCCTTCGACGGCCCGCTCGGGGTGGCCTCCGCACTGGCCGCCGTCGACGTCCTGCGCGAACGCGGCCTCAGACCGCACCGTCCGTTGGCCCTCGCGGTCTTCACCGAGGAGGAGGGCGGGCGGTTCGGCGTCCCGTGTCTGGGTAGCCGCCTCAGCGCCGGGGAGATCGACCCCGACCGGGTGCGGGTCCTCACCGACGCCGACGGCACCACCTGGGCCGAGGCGATGGACGGCGCCGACCTCGACCCCGCAGCCATGGGGCCCGACCCCGGCACCCTGGACCTGCTCGACGCATTCGTGGAACTGCACGTGGAACAGGGCCGCCACCTCGCCGACACCCCGCACGCCCTCGCCGCCGCGAGCACGGTGTGGCCGCACGGACGCTGGCGCCTCGACCTCACAGGTCGCGCCGATCACGCCGGCACCACCCGCCTGGAGGACCGGGCCGACCCGATGCTGCCCTTCGCCCGCACCGTCCTGGCCGCCCGCGCGAGCGCTACCGCCCACGACGCCCGCGCCACCGTCGGCAAGGTCCGGGTCACCCCCAATGGAACCAACGCAATCGCCTCCCGCGTCAGTGCGTGGCTGGACGCGCGCGCCGCCGACCGGGCCGCCCTGGACGCGGTCGTGGCCGGGGTGCGGGCCGAGGCCGGGCGCAGCGCCGCAGAACACGGGGTGGGGCTGACCGTGGCCCAGGAGTCCGACACCCCCGTCGTCGAGTTCCCGCACGCCCTGCGGGACCGGATCGCGGCGGTGCTGGAACGGCGGGTCCCCGAACCCGGCGTGCCGGTGCTGCCGACCGGGGCCGGTCACGACGCTGCCGTGCTCGCCGCGCACGTGCCCACCGCGATGCTCTACGTACGCAACCCGACCGGGGTCTCGCACTCGCCGCACGAGTGGGCCGACCCCGAGGACTGCCACACAGGGGTGACCGCGCTGGCCGACGTGCTCCAGGACCTGTTGGAACGTCCCGTCGGGGAGGTGGCTCCGTGAGGACACGACTGTGGGCCGAGTGGGCCTGGACCGGGGCGGACGACGGGGCGGTCGAGCACGGGGTGCTGCTCACCGTCGAGGACGGGCGCATCACCGCCCTGACCCGCAGCCCGGAGCCGCCCGTGGGCGCCGAGGCGCTGCAGGGGCTCACCCTGCCGGGATTGGCCAACGCCCACTCCCACGCCTTCCACCGGGCGCTGCGCGGACGCACGCACTCCGACGGGGGCACGTTCTGGACCTGGCGCCGGGCCATGTACCGCGTCGCCGACCGCCTGGACCCCGGGACGTACCTGCGCCTGGCGCGGGGTGCCTACGCGGAGATGGCGCTGGCCGGGGTGACGAGTGTGGGCGAGTTCCACTACCTGCACCACGGCCCCGGGGGCGCCCCCTACACCGACCCGAACGCGATGGGGCGGGCACTGGTGGAGGCCGCACGCCAGGCCGGGATCCGCCTGACACTGCTGGACGTGTGTTATCTGGCCGGGGGACTGGACACCGACGGCACCCGGCATCCGCTCTCCGGTCCCCAACTGCGCTTCGGCGACGGCGACGTGCACCGCTGGGCCGACCGTGTCGAGCTGCTCGACCTCGACGGGGAGTACGCCAGGGCGGGCGCGGCAGCCCACTCGGTGCGCGCCCTGACACCCGAGGACCTGTCCGTGGTCGCGGCCACCGCACGCGAACGCGGTCTGCCCCTGCACGTCCATGTCTCCGAACAGCCCGAGGAGAACACCGCCAGCCTCTCCGCCCACGGCCGCACACCGGTCGAGGTCCTGGACGGCGCGGGGGCGCTGGGGCCGGGCACCACCCTGGTGCACGCCACCCATCTGACCGACGCCGACATCGGGCTCGTGCGGGGCAGCGGATCCACCGTCTGCCTGTGCCCGACCACCGAACGCGACCTCGCCGACGGGCTGCCGCGCACCGGCGACCTCGGCCCGGCACCGTTGAGCCTGGGATCGGACCAGCACGCACGCACGGACCTGTTCGCCGAGGCGCGCGGCGTGGAACTGCACGAGAGGTTGCGCACCCACCGTCGCGGCACCCTCGACACCGGGGCCCTGTTGCGCGCCGCCACCCATCACACCTCTCTGGGATGGGACGACGCCGGGGCGCTGCAGGTGGGGGCCCGCGCCGACGTGGTCAACGTGCCTCTGGACGGCATCGGCCTGGCCGGTTCCTCGCCCGAGCGGGCCGCGGACGCCGTCGTCTTCGCCGCCACCGCTGCCGACGTGCGCCACGTGATGGCCGACGGGCGGTGGGTCGTGCGCGCCGGAACGCACCTGCATCTGCCCGACGCCGCGGAGGACCTCCACACGGTGATCAAGGAGCTCTACGCATGAACCCCATTACCGAGACCCCCCGGACGATCCTCGTCGACGACATCGGCACCCTTGTCACCAACGACCCCACCCTGGGGCGCGGCCCGGTCGGCGAGATCTCCGACGCCGCACTGGTCCTGGAGGAGGGACGTGTGGCCTGGGCCGGCCCGCGTGCTCAGGCCCCCGCGGCCGACGCACGGGTGGACGCCGCCGGGCGCTGTGTGCTCCCCGGGTTCGTCGACAGCCACTCCCACATCGTCTTCGCCGGCGACCGCAGCCGCGAGTTCGCCGCCCGCATGAGCGGGACTCCGTACTCGGCCGGCGGGATCCGCACCACCGTCGCCGCGACCCGGGAGGCCTCCGACGCCCAACTCCTGGCCAACGCCCGGACGCTGGTGCGCGAGGCCCGGGGCCAGGGCACCACCGCCCTGGAGGTCAAGTCCGGGTACGGGCTCACGGTCGAGGACGAGGCCCGCGCTCTGTCCGTGGCCGGACGGATCACCGACGAGGTCACCTTCATGGGCGCGCACGTGGTCGCACCCGAGTACGCCGCCGACCCGGAGGGATACCTCGATCTGGTCATCGGCCCCATGCTCGATGCGTGCGCGCCGCTGGCCCGGTGGGTGGACGTCTTCTGCGAGCGCGGCGCTTTCGACGAGGACGCCTCGCGCCGGGTGCTCACCGCGGGCATGGAGCGGGGTCTGCTGCCGCGCGTGCACGGCAACCAGCTGGGGGAGGGGCCCGGGGTGTCCCTGGCGGTCGAGGTGGGAGCCGCCTCGGTCGACCACTGCACGTACCTGTCCGGTGCCGACGTGGACGCGCTGGCCCAGGCAGCGAAACGCCCCGAGCCGACCGTGGCCACCCTGCTCCCGGGCGTGGACTTCTCCACCCGCCAGGCCTACCCGGACGCACGCCGACTCGTGGACGCGGGTGCGCTCGTGGCCCTGGCGAGCGACTGCAACCCGGGTTCCTGTTTCACCTCGAGCCTGGCCTTCTGCATCGCCGTGGCCGTGCGCGACATGGGCCTGACCCCGGACGAGGCCGTGTGGGCGGCCACCGCCGGGGGCGCCCGCGCCCTGCGACGCGACGACGTGGGCCACCTCGCTCCGGGTGCCCGTGCCGATTTCACGCTGCTGGACGCACCCAACCACCTGTACCTGGCCTACCGGCCCGGGGTCCCGCAGGTCGCGGCGGTGTGGAAGGACGGATCCCTGGTCAGCGGACAGCCGTAGTTCCCCGTTCGCTCAGCCGGCGTGCGGCGTGTCCGAGCATGGCGCGTACCACGACGGGGTGCACGGGTCGGACCACGGTCCAGTACAGGCGGCCGCGCCGGTTGTGCAGGAGTACCACCGTGGTGAGTGCGACTGTGTCCCGGTCGTCGCCGACCAGGACCGAGACCCGGAAGTCCAGATGACCGGCGTCGGTGCCCAGGAGCACCTCTCCCGGGCGCTCCGCGACCGTGTCGAACGCGGAGCGCCCGGCCCGTTCGATGCAGACCGCGCCCACCGACGCTTCGCGCAGCAGGAGCAGTCCCCTCACCCACCGGGGCGGGTCCCGGAAGACCGCGTCCGCCCAGACCTGGGGATCGGTGCTCGTCCCGGGCGGGCGCTTGATGGAGAAGGCGCCGGCGTGGTGCGGGGCGTCGAAGACCGTACCGGCGAGCCGGGCCTCCTTCGGTACCGGGCATGTCCGGGCGGAAGGTGTACCCGCGCGGCGCAGGAGGCGCACCCACGTCGACCACCGGTGCGGTCGCGGCCGCCGCCCGGTCGCGGCCTGCTCGGCGTTGTCGAGCAGGTCCTCGATCAGGGCGTCGTGCAGCGGACGGATCGCCAACGGCCATGTCAGGCGCGAGGTGCCGAACGGAACGGCCTCCACGTGGTGGCGCAGGAAGGTGTTGCCGTCGGGGAGGGGCTCGACCACGAGTTCGTGGTGGCCGCGGAACCCCGTCTCCGGGCGGAAGGTGAACCGCACCCTGCGCCCGGGTTCGTGCTCGCTCACCCGATAGCGGATCGGTCCGTGCCCGCCGTCGGCACCGACCGCCAGGGGGCGGTCCAGCCGCATCGGTACCCAAGCCGGGCTGGGCCACAGTCGGTCGTGCGGGCCACCGAGAGTGTCGATGAGCTCGCTCAGAACCTCGGCGGGCGCGTGGATGACGCGTTGGTGTGTGTTGCGGACGAATGCCATGACGACCTCCGTCGAAGCAGCCGTACGGTGCCGTACAGTTTTTCCCGTACGGTACCGTACGGTCATGGCCGACGAGAAGACCCGGCGGAGGCTCTCCGCGCAGGATTGGGCCCGCGCGGCCCTGGAGGCGATCGGTGAGGGAGGGCTCGCCGCCGTCGCGGTCGAGCCCATCGCCGCCCGCCTCGGCGCGACCAAGGGCAGCTTCTACTGGCACTTCGGCAACCGCGACGCGCTCGTGGCCGCGTCGTTGGACCTGTGGGAGCGCGAGCACACCGAGGCCGTGGTCGAACGTGCGGAGGCAGAGCCGGACGCCCGCGCCAAGCTCCGGCGGCTGTTCACCGACGTGACCGTGGGCACCACGCGCACGGCGGGCAACCGCATCGAGGTCGCCCTGCTCGCGACCGCCTCCCACCCGCTGGTCGCCCCCGCCATGGCCCGCATCACCGAACGCCGGATCGCATACGTAACCCGCCTCTACGAGGAACTGGGGGTACCAGCGGAGCGGGCTCGGCGCCAGGCGCTGCTGGCGTTCACCACCTGGCTGGGGCACACCCAGCTCGTACACGCCACCCCGGATGTCCTGCCCGACGACGACACCTCGGGCTACCTCGACTTCGTGCTCGACGAGGTCGTCACCCCCGAAGGGCTCGGAGGCGCAGCCGCCCCATGAACTCAATGCGGGGCTAACCGGGACGAAACGTGCATCCCTGAGGGTGGTTCCACGTCGGTGCGCGTTCCACCGCCGCGCCACAGCGCGGTGGCGCGGCGGTGGAAACACCACGAGGAGGCGCTGTGGGCCTGTGGCGGATCAGAACGGCGGTCGAGGACCGGCCCGGCGGACTCGCCGGGGTCGTGGACCTCCTGGCCGGCCAGAATGCGGACATCGTGCAACTGACCATCCACACCGATGTCACCGGTGCTGTCGACGAGTTCGTGGTCGACCTGCCCGGCGACCACACCGGTGCCGTCGAGGCACTCTCGGAGCACTGTCCCTCGGGTGCGGTGTCGGCAGTGCCCGCCCATCGGCGCGAGGTCGGTGATGAGCTCACCCGCGCCCTGCTCCTGGCGGGACGCCTGCGCGCCCACCCCAACCGGCTCCCGGAGGCCCTGGCCGAACTCCTGCGCGCCGACGAGGCTGCCTGGACCAACCTGACCCGGGCCGACCAGGAGGAGGGCCTGGACCCTGCCACGTGCATGCTCGTGCCGGTCGGGCCGCTGCGCGGGGTGCTCCTGCGTCGGCCCTCCCACCCCTTCACCTGGACCGAGAGCAGCAGGGCCGACGCCCTGGTCCGCCTGGTCATGCCGGCCGCGGGTCCGGTGCCCACCGAACGCATCGTGCGCACCGTCTCCGGCCGGGGGCTCTCGCTCCGGCAGGTCCACGAGGGCGACGCCGACGAACTCCGGGCGCTGCACCGGCGCTGTTCGCCCGACACCCTGCGCGGCCGTTACTTCGCCGGGGTGCGCGACCTCGCCCCCTGGATGCTGCGGATCTTCTCCGACCCCGACCGCGGGCTCACCCTGGCCGTGCGGCCCCAGGGCGGGGAGGCCCCCGTCGCGCTGGGCCACCTCATGTACACACCCGACCCGGGTGTCGGCGAGATCGCGTTCCTGGTCGAGGACGCCTGGCAGGGCAGGGGTGTGGGAACCGCGCTCACCCGTGCCCTGACCGTGGCCGCCGCCGACTGGGGCCTGGCCGAGGTGCGTGCCGAGACGACGCTGTCCAACACCGCGATGCTGCGCACCATGCGCCGCTTCGGGGCCTCCGTGCAGAGCCAGGGCGGCACCCACGTGCATGCCCGCCTGCCCGTGGCAGAGACCGTCCAGGCGGGGATGGGCGCCGACCGCAGCCGCGGCCGGGGCGCCCGCCTCATGGACGGAGGGTGAGACGGGCAGGACGAAGGACGTGCGGGGCCCGCCGCCCCGGAAGGCGACGGACCCCGCACGTTCATGGCCGTTCGGCTCAGGCGTCCGCCGTCGCGGGCTGCTCGGCGTTCGTCTGCTCGCTGTCCGACTGCGCGGTGGAGGTCTGTGCGGCGGCCTTCTTACGGCGCTTCTTCACCGGGCGGGAGTAGTCGACGAGGGGCTCGAAACGGGCCTGGTGCTCCTCGAAGCACTCGGTGCAGGCGTCGACCTCGCGGACCGTGCCCTCCCAGGCGAACTGGATGACCTCGCTCGCCTCGACCTTCTCCTCACGGACGGCGTGGGGATCGCAGTACTTGAGCGTGAAGACCTCGGTGACCACGGCGGGGATTTCCCTTCGGTATCGCGTGAACGGGCGGACCCCGTGATCATACACGTGTACGAATGCGGAGGAAGACAGCCTCAGGAGCAGCCGTAACGGATCCGGGGTCGCCTGGAAGCCTAGCGAAGACCGGAGGTCACCGTGTCCACGCCCGCGCCCGGTGCGGGGCTCCCGCGCGTGTCCCGGCGCATGCGGGCGGCCCGGGTGGTCCGAGTGGAATTCACCCCGATGAATGGTTCGTCCTGTTTCTTGAATTCTGCGGACTTCCACTGCCGATGGATTTCGGAATTCGGCCACCACGTCCACTCGCCCCTGGCTAGGGTGAATCCCCAACCGGGACGAATCCGTCCCGGCGCGCACCCGCCGAAGGAGACGGCCGGAGCACGAGGGGGCCGGCCGCCAGCGGTGTCGACGCGCACCACGACACGCATCCATGCAGGTGTCTCAGGGGAGGGTCATGGTCGAGTACATGGAGGCGGCCCCCGGCGGCCGAATCGGCGAGCCCGCGGGGCCGCAACGCCGCCGGGAACGCAGGGTCGAGGAGGCCGGGATCGCCCACGCGTGCGAACGCCTGTGGGCCGACCGCGATTTCGTGCGGTTGCGGCGCAGGTACGCCCTGCTGTGCGGCCTTCTTGTCACCCTCTTCCTGGGCGGCTACCTCACACATCTGTTGTTGAGTGCCTACGCCCGGGATTTCATGAGTATTCGCCTCGCCGACACGGTCAATGTCGCGTTGGTCTCCGGGCTCGGCCAGTTCCTGCTCGTGTTCTTCCTCGCCTGGGCCTTCTCCAGCGCGGCACGGCGCTGGGTCGATCCGCTGGCCGCACGCGTGCGCACCCGCATGGAGACCGAGCACCCGTCCGGGGAGGTGGCACGATGACCGCTCCCGACGCGTCCGGGCACCTCGCCGACGCCCTCACCGGTCAGGTGGGCGCCGCACACCTGTGGACCGTCGGTCTGTGCGCGTTGTTCGTACTGGTCACCCTGGCCATCACCGTCCGGGCCCGCCGCACCACCCACGGCGCCGTCGACTTCTACGCGGGCGGACGCGAGTTCTCCGGCACCCAGAACGGTCTCGCACTCACCGGGGACTATCTGTCGGCCGCCTCCTTCCTCGGCATCGCCGGGATGATCGCACTGCAGGGTTACGACGGATTCCTGTACTCCATCGGGTTCCTCGTGGCCTGGCTGCTCGTGCTGCCCATGGCCCAGCTCATGCGCAACACCGGCCGCTTCACCATGGCCGACCTGCCCGCGTTCCGGATGCGGCGCATGCGCGTACGCCTGGCCTGCACCGTCTCGACCGTCACGGTGAGCGTGTTCTACCTCGTCGCCCAGATGGTCGGCGCCGGCGCGCTCTTCGCCGTGCTGCTGGGGCTGCACGACGGCGGGACCTTCCTGGGACTGACCGACAGCCAGGCCCGCACCGGCGCCATCGTGCTCGTGGGCGTGCTCATGATCGTCTACGTCATGTACGGCGGGATGAAGGCCGCCACGTGGTTGCAGATCATCAAGGCCGTCGCACTGCTGGGTGCGACCGGCCTGCTCACCGTGCTCGTTCTGGCCGCGTTCAGCTTCGACCCCCGCGCCCTGCTCGACGGCGCCGCCGAGGCCAGCGGACACGGGTCGGCCTTCCTCGAACCCGGGCTCGGGCTGGGGCAGGACGTGCCCGGCGACGCCGCCGCGACCCTGTACAACAAACTCGACCTCATCAGCCTCGGCCTCGCGCTCGTGCTGGGCACCGTTGCCCTGCCGCACATCCTCATCCGCTTCTACACCGTGCGCGACGGCCGGGCGGCCCGCTCCTCGGTCAACCGCATGGTGGTCATGGTCGGTGCCTTCTACCTCATGACCCTTGCGCTCGGGTTCGGCGCCGCAGCCCTCGTCGGATCCGAACGCATCGTGGCCATGGACCCCTCCGGCAACACCGCGGTTCCCCTGCTCGCGGAGGAACTGGGCCGCCTCACCGCCGGGCCGGCCGGGGCCGCGGTCCTGCTGGCACTGGTCTCCGCCGTCGCACTGGCCACGATCCTGGCCGTCGTGGCCAGCCTGACCCTGGCCTCGTCCTCCTCCATCGCCCACGACCTGTTCGGCCACGTGCTCATGTGGGGTCGCCCGCGCGAGTCGCAGGAGGTGGCCGTCGCCCGGTTCTCGGCATGCCTGGTCGGCGGGGTCTCTATCGTGCTCGCGATCCAGGCCCAGGAACAGAACGTGGCCGCCATCGTCGGGCTCGCGTTCTCCATGGCCGCGGCCGCCAACCTGCCCGTGATCGTGCTGACCCTGTTCTGGCGGCGCTTCAACACCCGCGGCGTCGAGTGGGGCATCTACGGCGGGCTCGCGTCGACCATGCTGCTCGTGCTGTTCTCCCCGGTGATGTCGGGCAAGACCGACCCCGTGACCGGCGAGAACCTGTCGGTGCTGCCGGCCTCCGTCGACATCCAGTTCGTCCCGCTGGAGAACCCGGCGCTGGTGGCCGTGCCCCTCGGGTTCCTGTTCGCGATCGTCGGCAGCCTGCTCTCGCGTGAGCGCAACTCCGGGCGCTACACCGAACTGCGGGTGCGTTCGCTCACCGGGTGGGCCGCCGACCGGGAAACCCCCTGACCGGGGATCACGGGGCCTCGGACGGAGCGTCGCGGGCCCGGGACAACGCGTCGCGAACCCGGTGAAGGAAGGCCGGGATGCGCGGGGCGTTGCGGGCGATGCGGTCGTAACGCACGGCGTCCTCGGCCAACTGCTCGCGCAGGGTGAGCTCGCCGCGTCTGGCCTTGGCACGGTCCTCCCGGCGGGTGGAACGCAGGACAGCCCAGAACATGAGGGCGGCCATGGGGCGGAACACCCCGCGCCCGCGCACGTCGAGCACGGCCTCCACCGACCAGCGCCCGTCCTTGCCGGGGGAGGGCTGCAACCACGCACGGGCCCGCACCAATCGGTGCTCGGCCACCACCAGAACCGGCGGGTCCTCGGCGGAACCGCCACCTTCGGCCGCCTCGTACCAGGCGCCGGTGTCCAGGGCCAGGTCGGCACGGGCGTACCGCAGCCAGGATCCGCGCCCCGGGATCTGCACCTCGGTGTTGGCGCGCAGGTGCTCGGCGGATGCGTCATGCTCCACGTCGCCCCAGGTCACCGCGGTCTCGCCACCTGAGGTGTCGGGCATGGCGTAGGAGACCGACGAGGTTCCGTGCTCGTCCCAGGAGGACACGGTCAGGCCCGTGCCGCTCCATCCCTTGTCCTCGGTGGCCGGCTCCGTGGGCACGCCGGCGGGGGAGAGCTCGGCCAGCAGGTAGTGGGAGCGCGGGGCGAGGTGGCGGCCGTTGCGCAGCTGCAGCGCCAACCGCGACGCGGCCACGGCCTCCTCCTCGGCGGTCTCGGTGTCGCCGTCGGCCCAGGCCCGGGCGCTGCGCTCGGCCGCCTCGTCCTGCTCCTCGTCCAGACGGCGGCTCTGGTCGCCGTCCAGGAGCCCCAGGTCCTCGGCCTCGGAGCGCAGCCCGGACCGGGTGTGCGAGTCGGGGAATGCGAGCCAGCCCCGTCCGTCGAACCGGCACGCCCGGGCGATGCCGTGCAGCGCGGCAACGGTCTCGGCCAGAACCGCGCGGTCCACGGGGGTGATGTCGAAGGTGTGGCTCAGGCGGGGCATCGGCCCTCCGGTCGTTCGGTTCCGGACGCGGCGGCGGATGCACCGCCTGCCCCACAGTAACGAGGCGTGTGGATCGCGCGGACGGGACGTCCGGCGCTCGGGCCTGTCCGAAAAGGTCGTCCCCGCGCCCGGAGGGGCCTCGCGTGGGGGGACGGGGATCCCGGAAGCAGGGCGTGCGCGGGGATGTGCGAGTGTCCGAGAGGAATGCTCGGTGAACCGAGGACGGCGGCGATCCTGCCGTCACGATCGCGCGACGAGGAAGTGGTGACCGTGCCACGACGGTGGACCCTGATCCTGTGCGACCGGGCCGACACCGCCCGGCCCGTCCGGCCGGAGGACTGCCACGGCCTGCTGAACACCTGGTGGCCCCAACCTCCGGGCGAACACTCCGGAGCCAAGAAATGGGCGATGCACGGCTGGCCCGTCCCCCTCGGCGACCGCCTCCACCACTGGACCCTCACCTGGCTCGACGACGCACCCCCGCCGCTGGACCCGTCCGAGCTCATCGGCACGGGCCAGCGCATCGGTGACCACGTCATGGAACCGCTGTCGGTCACCCGCACCTTCGACACCGACTACGCGACCCTGCTCTCGGACGACCGCCCACCGCAGGCCCTGCGCGCGGCCGATCTGCGCAGCCACACACCTGTCGTCACCACCACCCGTGACGCGACCGGAGACCGAATCCCGCACGTGTGGCCCAACCCGAGGCGGCTGTTCGGCGCCGTCCACCGTTCCGGGGGCGGCATCGTCGGCGGGAGCGGCGCGGTCGGCGCGGTCGCCCGTTTCGCCCCCCAGGAGCTGGCGGGGCCCTGGCTCGACCTGGTGCTCGGTGGCATGGCGCAACTGCGGCGCGGCCCTCTGCCCGGCGAGGAGATCCGGCTCGGCGAACACCACCACGCGGACAACCGTTCCGTGCTCGGGTGGCAGGGCGGGATGCGGCTCGAACTCCTCGGCGGCGACCCGCGGCACGCCCGCGCTTTCGCTGCGCTCCTGGAACTGGTGGAGCTGACCGGCGTCGGCAAGTACACGGCGCAGGGGTTCGGGGCTGTGCGCGTGGACACCGTCACCGAACCGCGCCCGGGCGACCAGCCGGCGGCGCGGCGTTCCCGGCGCGAGGGGAGACGGACCTCCCGGCGTTCCGCACCGCGGGCGCACGATCCCCGTCGGCCGCCCTCCGTGGCCGAGACCGGTGAGTTCGAGGGGGCGCTCTTCGACTGAACGGCCACCGGTTCTGACGGGGCCCCGTCCGGGGCCCGAACGACCACCGGGCGCCGCTCGAGGACGGCGGGCGGGGACCGGGGCGCGGCCGGTCGACCACTGGGCACGGGCCCGGAAGGTCGACCGGCCCGCGTGTGCGGGGCACCTGGTCACGGGGGCGGCCCCACGTGGCGTGCCGGAGCAGGACCGGAGCGGGATCGTAGCGACCGGGCCAGACCGCGCAGGTGCGGTGCCAGGTCGTGGGGCCGGAGCGGCTGACCGGGGGCCGGGGGCGGGGCCTGCGGCGCGGCAGGGCGTCCGGAAGGGGACGGAGGGCCGGGTGAGCCCGAGGATCCCGGGGGACCGGGAGGTCCGGGGCGCGAGGTGGGCATGCGTGAGCCTTCCTACCGGGGGCCGTGTACCGAGCTCTCTCGGACAGCTGCCGGGCGGGGAAGGTGTGGTCAGGGCGCCGGGCCACGGCGCGCGGGTGCGCCGGAGAGCCGGCGGGGCGGGCGGGGCCCGGCGTGGGGCGCCCGTGATCGGCAACCGATGCTTCGCGCCCCGTGGGCCGTTGCGCCGCCGCGTCCCGTAGCTGGGCGGCTCGTGCCCGTGCAGGGGTGGCCGCCAGCACCCGGCGACCGGGCGCTTGGTTACCGTTGCCCGCGACGCGACGTTCCGTCCGACTGTCCGAGAGTGGCAAACGGCTGTCCGAGAGAGGACACCGGGACCGTCCGCCACAGGCGTCGGCCGTCGCGTCCCCGCCCTGACCCCGCCGACGAGGAGGCCGCCACCGGTGACCCCCCTCACGCCGCAACGGCCCTGCCCCGGCGCGGACGGTCCCCTTCCCGCTCCGCCGGTCTCCGGTGTGGTCGTCGGTGTCGACCTGCGCGGGATCCAGGCGTTCGTCTACGGCGGGCGCCGAATCCTCGACGCCGTGGGCCGGGCCGCTCTGGTCGCCGAACTCACCGACACCGGCGACGCCGAACACGGGATCGCCGCCCTGGTTCCAGACGACTGCCTGGTGCTGCGCGACGCGGGGGGTGCGTTCACGGGGATCTTCCCCGATCACGGTCCGGCGCGGCTCTTCACCGCCCGCTACACCCGTCACCTGAGGGAACGAGCGGGTGGGCTGACCCCGGTCGTGGCGCACGTGCCCTACGGCCCGGGCGGCGAGCCCGGCGCGGACGGGGCCGGAAGCGTTGCCCGGGCCGGCGGTGCGGACGAGGCGCTGGCCCTGCTGCCGCAACGGCTCCGCGAGGCCCGGGCCCACATGTCCGCGCTGCACGTTCCCGCCCACGGCTACGGCATCACCGCAGAGTGTGCGGTCAGTGGTGCGCCGGCGGAGATCGTCGACCCCAGCCGCAGCACGGGCTCGGGCGCAGGTGCCGACACCGGCGACCGGGTACCCGAACGGGTCTCCGCCGATGTGGCCCGGGCCCGCGGTGTGGGGCGGCGCTGGCACCGGCAGCAGGAACGCGCCTGGCTGGCCCCGTCGCCGAATGCGTCGTGTACCGCTCCACGCCTTGCGCTGCCTGTTGAGACCGACCGCCTCGGCCGGGAGCACGGGGAGCTGAGCCGGGTCGCCGTGGCGCACATCGACGTCAACGGACTCGGTGTGCTGCTGGGGGAGTACCGCGAGCGTGTGGCCGATCCGCAGGTCCCCGGTTCCGGTGCGCTGGCCCAACGGGAACTCTCGCGCCGGATCGCCGGGCTCACGGAAGGGTTGGCTCGCGTGCTTGTTCGCGCGGTCGCGGCGACCGTACGCACGGGACCCGCTTCCCACGCCGTGGTGCCCGGGGTCGGCCCGGGCGGGGCGGTCACGTTGGCTCCTGCCCCCGACCGGGATTCGGACCGAAGCCGCGGCGGCGCGGTGAGCCTTCCCGTCCGGCCGATCGTGGTGGCCGGCGACGATCTCACCCTCGTGTGCGACGCGCGTCTGGCCCTGCCCCTGGTGCGGTACGCGTTGGACTGGCTGGACGCCGACCCCGACCGTATCGGCGATCCGGCCGACCCCGCCGATCCCCGCGTCGCGCTGCACCGGGCGCTGGACCACGACGGTCGCGGTCCCCGCCGTTCCGTGCGCGGCCGGCACACCACGTGCGTTCCGACCGTCGGCGTGGGTCTGGCGATCCAACCGGTGGGCGCGCCGCTCTCCCTCGGCTACGACGTGTGCGAGGCGCTGTGCTCCCGTGCCAAGGCCCGGCGGGTCGCGCGTCCGGAGGGAGAGGACGACGACCACGTCGTCGCCTGGACCACCGGAACCGACGGCGTCGAACGCGCCCTGGAGCGGCTCGCCCGCCGCGGCACGCTGCCCCTGACCGGAAGCGAGCTGCACGCCTTCCTCAGCAGCCACCTCGACGCGCATGCCCCCGGCTCCCTCCTGCCCGGCGGCACCCCGCGCGAGCGGGGATGGCTGCACTCGACCCTCGTGCCTCTCCTGGAATCGGGTGCCGATCCGGAACCCGAACTCCTGCGCCGCGAGCGCGCGACCGGACGCGACGTCGACCTGCCCCGGGGCTGGACCCCCGGAGGTCTGCTCGACGCCGTGGAGGTCATGGACCTTCACCTGGACCCCGGTCTCGCCGCGGCACTCGATCCCCACCGGCCCCAACCACAGGGGCGGACAGGGGCCGGTGGTCCTACTTCCCCGAACCCGACGTCCGGAGGTCCAGCACCGTGACGCCACACCCACACGGAGCCCGCCGGGCGCTCCCCTCTGCACGGATCGTCCGCGCGCCCCGTAGGGCCCACGCGCTACGCACGCACGGAGCGTGCGCCCGGAAAGGCCGCGGGTGAGCGCACCGGACCGCGTCGTGGTGCGCCTCGCCTCCCCGGCCCTGTTCCCCGGGGCCGGGGACGGCAGCGACCGGGGCGTCGCCACCGACGAGCACGGCCTGCCCCACCTGCCCCGGCACCGCCTCGCCGCGTGCCTGCGCGCGGGTGCCCTGGCCGCGCTCGTGCTCACCCCCGACCTCGAGTGGGCCGCCGACGAGCTCTTCGGCCGACCCGGATCCCACGGCCCCGATCGCATCCTGCGCCTGGGCCACGCAGGCGCCGACCCGCAGACCCGCGAGGTCGTGGCGCGGGCTCTCGCGGGCCGGGCCGGACCGGAACGCGCCACCCTCCGCCGCGCCCTGACCCGCGCCCACACCGTCGTCGAGGCCGGAACCGCCGTCGGGGCGGACGGCGCCCCCGAGCCCGGGCGCCTGCGCACCCACCGCGCCCTCTTGCCCGGTACGACCCTGACCGCCCCGCTCACCTGGGCCCGCACACCGTCCGCCGAACACTGGCTCCTCCTCGCCCGCGCCTGCCTGGCCACCGACCGCATCGGGGCCCGCACCCGGCGGGGCCGCGGCCGGGTCGAGGTCCGCCTGGCCGGACCGGACACCTCCGATCCCGACGCGACCACGCTCGCCCTCGCCGCGCCCCCGGGGAAGGAGGAGGGCCCCGGGAGAGGAACCGGCAACGACGGGGAACAGGTGTACACGTGAGAACCTCCGACCCTCCGGTGAGCGCCTACCTCCCCCTCAGATACGTGCTCACCGACACCGTGGCCGTACGCACCCGCCGGGACCCGCTCCACGTGGACACCGACCCGGTCCTGCCCGGACGGGCCCAGCGCGGCATGCTCGCAGCGGCCCTGCACCGCGCCGGCCGCGAGGAGGCCCTCCACACCTGGGTCGCCCGCGGGGACCGGCTCCGCTTCGCGCCCGCCCACCCGCGCCTGGAACCGGGCGAGACCGACGATTGCGTACACCACCCCGACACCGGAACCGTGCGCGTGGCCCATCCGGCGCCCGCCAACCTCTACACCCCCGGGAAGGACGGCACGACGCTCGTCGACGTCTTCGGGCCCACCGACCCGTCCGTGCCCTACAAGGCGGTCCGCGACCCCCTCACCCCCGACCGCCTCCTGCGCGCCCGTGTACGAACCACCGCCGAACGCTTTCTGTCCCGTCCCGGAACGCAGGCCCCTGCCGGCCCGTTCCACACCACCGCCCTCGACGCCGGACAGGTCTTCGAAGCCCGCTGGCACCTGCGCGGACCGGACGAGGGCGCCGTGGAGTCCCTCGCGCACGACGTGCTCGAGACCCTCGCCCGCGCCGCCGGAGCCCTGACCCTGGGCTCTGGCGGGACCCGCGTGCACGGCGGGGTCCGCGTGGAATCGGCCGACCCGGCGCGTCCGCTGTCCCCCGACCGGGCCCGCTGCCCGTGGTCGGACCGTTCCGTGCCCGCCGGGGGCACCGTCGACCTCCTCCTGCTCTCCCCGGCGCTGGTCGTGGGCGCGCACGGCGGCCCCTCACCGCATTCCCTGGTCGCGGAGGCCGGGGACCTGTGCCGGCGCACTCTGCCCGACGCCGGGATCGGGGCCGTGACCGCCCACGTCGAATCGGAGCTCGTCGGCGCCTATCACCGCGGGTACCACGGCCCTATGGCCCAACGCTGGGCCGCCGCACCCGGGTCGGTGGTACGCCTGTCCACCCGCGCGGGCCTCTCCACCTCTCAGGTCCGGGAGCTGGAAGCCCACCACCTGGGGGAACGCGCAGTCGACGGATACGGACAGTTCATGCTGCTCCCGCAGCCCCCGGAGGAACCCACGCCCCTGCCCCCGGTCGCCGCGCCCGTCGAGGGGGCGGCCCCCCGCGGTACGGAACCGTCCGTGGGCCCCACACCCGGCGCCGGGACGGCCGGAGCGGCTGGGGGG
>NZ_ANBF01000138.1 GCF_000341025.1 Nocardiopsis salina YIM 90010
CCGGACTGGGGGATGCAGCTGTGCACGCTGCACGACACCCTCCTGTGGGACGCTGCGCGCCCGGTCGTGCACGCTCACGCCCGCGCCTGCGCCCGCGCGTGCGCGCACCGGCTCGCGCCCCTGACACCCGGGCTCCTGGAACACCTGCGCAGCACCCTCACCCGCCCGGGCCGCACCCCGATCGGCGCCCTGGCCGACCTCGCGTGCACCGTGTCCGGGGAGGACGGGGCCCTGTCGTCCAAGGCTCTGCGCGCCCTCGACCGCGCCCGTCCCACCGGCGGACCCCGGACCGGGCCCGTGACCGCCCGCGCCTGGCTGACACCGCCCTCCGACCCCGACGGCCTGGCCGCGTGGTGGTCCGATCACCGCCCCGGGTCCGGACACGACCCCGACTACGCCGCGGCCCTGGCCGCCGTCGATCTCGACCTCGCCGACGGGCACCCGCCCGCCCCGGGGGAGCTGTCCGCTCGCGCCCGCGCCTGGGAACACCGCGACGCCGCACGCCTGTGCCGCGCGTACCTGTCGGCCTGGCTCACCGAGGCCGCCCGACTGTTGCGCGCCCGCGGGGGTGTGCGGCCGTGAGTGAGACACCGACGTCCGTGCTCTGGGAGATCACCGTGCGCCTGGTCCTGCTCTCCGACACCCACGTCGGGCCCGCCGACCCCGCGCACCGCCGAGCCGACGAGCCCGGGAGCGACCTGCCCGTGGACCGGGACCCGGAGACCGGGCTCCCACGCCTGCGCGCCACCACCCTCGCGGGGGTCCTGCGCCACGACCTGGTCGCCCGCACGGGAGACACCGCGTCAGCCGGAGCTCTGTTCGGCACCTCTGCGGCCGACGACCCCGCCCGAACCGGGTTCCCCGGTGCGCTGGACCTGGACGACGCCGAGGGCCGCGTCCCCACCGCGATCACGTCCCGGACGGGCAACCGGGTGGACCCCGCTTCCGGTACGGCTCTGCCCGGACACCTGTGGCGGCGCGAGATCCTGCCCGCCGGAACCGTGTTCATCTCCCACCTGCGCCTGCACGTGAGCGCGCTCGAGGACGAGAGAGAGGAAGGGGAAGAGGCTGTGTCGCTGGGCCGGCTCACGGCGTGCGTGGCCGGACTGTACCGGGGGCACACAGGTCCCGGAACCCCCGGCTCCGACGCACCCGGCCTCCACGTCGGTGCGCGCACCGGCCGTGGTCACGGAGCGATCGCCGCCACCTCCTGGTCCGCCCGCCGCCACGACCTCACCACAGCCGAAGGGTGGTTCGCCCACCACGCCCGCACCTGGTCACAGCGCCGCGCCGACGGCGAGAACGCACTCACCGACGGATCGCCCACCCTCACCGAGGCCCTCGTCCGCGCGCTTCGCTCGGCCGACCGCCCCGACCTCGCCGACGGCATCCCGGCCACGGCCCCCGACCGCGGCCCCCGCGACGAGCTCCGTCTCACCCTGGCCGTCGGCGAACCGGACGACCCCCTGCTGCCCGCCCAGGTCCGTCCGGGGCTGCTCATGATCGCCGACCCGCCCCCGCCCGACCGTGTGGGCGCCGTCGACCGTGCCCACCGCCGCCGGCTCGCCGAAGGGGCACCTGAGCCCGCGCCGGTCCTGGGCGACACCGCCCTCCACGCCCTCCTCAAACGTCTCTCCGCCCGCCTGAGCCGTGATGCCTGCGAGGCCCTCGGCGGCCACGAGGACCTGTGGCGGCACTGGCACGCCCAGTGGTGGGGTGGTGACACCGACCCGGTCACCGCGCTGCCCCGCCCCTCGCGCGTCCGCCTGCGCCGCACTCCCGTGCTCACCGGAGGTGCGCCCCTGACCACCACCCGCCTGACCGTGGACTCCCTCTTCGGCGACGCCGTCGACGGACACCTGAGCACCAGTGACGTGCACTGCGGGGGCACCGCCGAGGCCGTCCTGGACGTGTACGACCCCGACGACTCCGTGCGCGGACTCCTCACCCTGCTGGTCCGGGACCTGGCGACCGTGCCCGCCGACACGCTCGGGTCGGGCGCGGGCAGCGGACACGGACGGCTCACCGCCACCGCCGCCACCCTCACCGTCCGCACGGGCGACTGCGAGCCACCCCGAACCGTCGACCTCCTCACTGCCGTGCTGGACCCCGAGAGCGCCGACGCCCGCCTCGCCCGGGGGTGGGTCTCGCGCTGGCACGCCCGTCTGGAGCCCCGAGCCGAGGGGGAGGCGGAACGGTGAACCTCGAACCGTCCCCGCCGGCCGGGCTGCTCGTGCACGAACTCACCCCCGGCCAGGTCGACACCGTCGTGGAGGAGGTCTTCGTCCGGGGGGTGCGCTGCGGTCTGCTCGACCGGCCTCCGGTCGGGCCGCCCCCGACCACGGCCACCCCCGACGCCGCCGCACCCCAGTGGCTCCCNGGGGACGGACGTATCACCGGTTCCTGCCCCTCCAGGGACTGGTGCCGCTCCGACATCGCCCTCCCGGCGCTCTCCGCCCCCGCCCCCGGGCCCGACGACCTGTGGCGCATCCTGGAGGTGCTGGTCTTCACGCCGCACGTCCAGATCCGGCTGGCCGAGGGGGCCGAACGCGGATGGATCAGCGCCGACGCTCCCGGCCCACTGCCGGCGCCGCTGCGGCCGCGGGACCGCGCGTTCCTGCTGCGCGGCCACAACGGGGGCGATCACCGCAGACCCGACCGGCCCGCCTCGCACGAGACCGCCCCCCTCACCGCCACCTCCGAACCCGACGGGACTCGCGCCGTCCTGCCCCTGGACCCGGTCGACGCCACGGCCGCGGTCCGGCCGCTGGGTGCCGGGCGTACCCTCGCCCACAGCGCCGGATCCTGGCTGACCGTGCGCGAGTACTGGGCCGAGGACCCGGAGACCGGGGCCGTGGGGGTGGCCTTCCACCGCCTCACCGGGTTCCGGACCGGTGCCGACCCCACCGGGCCCGCGCCCGACCCCGGAACCGGGGACCCGGTCCGGGAGGCGTGATGGACGCCGATCCCGGCACTCGCCGCGCCCGCCACACCGCGACCGCCCCCTACGGCCTCGTGCAGCTGGCCGACACGCCCCTGCCCGCCGCCGACCTCCACACCGGCCACAACACGGCCGAACTGCTGCGCTCGCACGACCGCACCGTGCCCGGGACCCACAGCGGATGGATCGACCTCACCGTCACCACCCTGACCCCCACCTACGTCGGCCGGAGCCCGGACCGCGGCCACACGGGCCGTTCCCTGCGGCTGCCCGTTCCCGGCGGCCCGGGACTGCCGGTCCTGCCCGGATCCAGCCTGCGCGGCCTCCTGCGCAACACCGTCCGCATGCTCACCGGGGGCGAGACCGGCCCGGTCAACACCCCGATGCTGTACTTCCGGGCGCCCGTGCGCATCGACCCCGACAGCGGGGACAGCACCCTGCCCGCCCGCACGCGACAGGTCATGGCCCATCGCCACGCGCACTACCGCAAACGCCGAGCCGGGCTGCGTACCCGGCAGGGGTTCCTGCACCACGCCACCGACGAGGATCGCTGGTACGTCGTCGAGGTCCCGCCGACGCCCTGGTGCGCCGAACCCGGACAGGCCCTCAAGCTCCCCTTCGATGTGCTGCGCCGGAGTCTGGCCACCTGGGACTTCGGCGTCACCACCTTCCCCGACCCGCCGCGCGGGACCGGGTACGTGCCGACCCTGCACCCGCAGCACGGCGCGCTCCAGCACCGGTGGGTGCACGCCCTGCACATCCCCGGGACCAAGGGCATCGCCGCAGTCGCCCCCACCTTCGAGGACGCCCTGGAACACCTGCACACGCACACCGGCGGGGAAGGAACGGTCGTTCCGGCGCTGGTCGTGCTCACCGGGCCCGCTTCCGCCGAACGCCGCAACGCCTACCTCTTCGCACGCCCGCACGACCTGCGCACCGGACGACTGCCCGTGCCCGAGGCGCTCGTCGAGCTCTTCGAGTCCGCGGAGCAGATCACCGACTACCAGCGCCTGGCCTTTCCCGACCACCTCGGAACCGTGCCCGGCGACCCCGAGCGCGCGCCCGTGGCCGGGACCGGAGGAGGGGGGCTACCCAGGTCGGGGGTGGAACCGGTCTGGTTCGATCAGGACCTGTCCGGTGCGGTGGTCTCCTTCGGGCGCTCCGGCGGGTACCGCATCGCCGTCAGTGACGACAACCCGATCCGGCGCGCCGTTCCCCCGAGCGTCCTGGGGCCCCAACGGGGCGACCCGCCCGGCGGGGACCCCGAACGCGAAGGACGCCCCGTCGACGTGCCCCGCGCCCTCTTCGGCGATCTGGACACCTTCGCCGGGCCCGGCGGGGCGACCCGGGGCCGGATCCAGGTCGGTGACGCGGTGTGCCGGAGCACCGACGCCGACCTGCCCGGGGGACCCCTGCGTGTGCGCCTGCTGTCCCCGCAGCGCGGGTGCTTCGCCAACTACCTGCTGCAGGGGCCCGAGACCGAGTTCGGGGAGCGCCCCGACCTGGTGACCTGGTCGCACGAGGGGCGAGTGCGCCTGGGCGGGTACAAGGTGTACCTGCACCGCCACCCCGAGGGTCTGGGCTCCCCGGTGCGGTACGACCGGGAGGCGCAGGAAGCGCTGGGGTTCGAGGTGCCCTCCGCCGGTGACGGGCCGCCGCGGGAGACCCAGCGCGACGTGCTTCCGCTCAGGGACGGGCTCGCTTTCCGTTCCCGTGTCACCTTCACCAACCTCACCGACGCCGAGCTCGGCGCTCTGGTGCGGGCCCTGGTCCTGGACAACCCCGCCGACGGAGGGGACCCCCGCGACCCCGAGTACGCGCACAAGATCGGGATGGGCAAGGCGCTCGGGCTCGGCAGCGTGCACCTGAAACCGGACTTGCACCTGGTGGACCGCCGTGCCCGCGCCCTGTCCCCCGACCCGGGGGCCGGAGTACGCCGCGCCGGCGCCTCGGAGGTGCGGGGTTTCCTCGACGCGTTCGGCGCCGCCCTGACCGCGCGCCGGAAGACCGACCCCGCCCACGGGTCGGGGCCCTCCCACTGGCGCGGGGTCGCCCAGGCCCGCGACGTGTGCCTGGCCGCACGCTGGCGCCACAGGCTTCCCCTGGAGGAGACTGCCGTGATGAGCCTGCGCGAGTTCGCGGAGTATCCGGTCCTGCCCTCCCTCACCCGCCGGTTCTCCGACCGCGGCCCGCCCCCGTGAGCATCCGGGCACAGAAATGCCCCGGACCCGCAGGTCCGGGGCCCGCACACCGTCGTCGGGGGCCGCGCGGCAAGGGGGAGGGGGCGCGGCCGTCCCGGTCAGGGTGCGGAGTCCACAGAGGTCTCCGGGGCAGCGGAACCCGCCGGGGACTCCGCGGCATCGGCGAGTGCCTCCAACAGGTCGGCGCGCACGTCCGGGTCCTCCGACGCCGACCACCACCGCTCCGGCACACCGCTGTCGGCCGCCAACACCGAATGGACCAGGGCCTCCAGTGCCCCCTGCGGGTCGGCGTCGAAGGCGGCACGGTCGCGCTGGGCGTCCTCGGCCAGGCGTGCGGCGGTCCGGGCCAGCCACGCGCGTTCGTTACGGTCCAGCACCTCGCGCCGCGGCGGCTCACCCCCGTCAGGCGCCTCCCCGGTGTCGGGAACCGGGGCGTACGGGGCGCTGCGGGCCCGGCCGCGGGCGCGCTGCACCATCCGGAAGTGGGTGGGCATGTCCACCGCCATCCGCCCCAGCACTCCGGTCAGCCGCCGGGCCAGATCCTCTCCGCTCAGCTCGGGCAGCAGCCGGCGCAGCACCAGCCGCCGGCGCTGGTCGGGTGTGCGCCCCGGGTCGGCGTCGCGTCCGGACGCCAGCTCGGCCAGCTTGCGCAGCAGGTAGTCGCCGGTGGCGGTGGAGACCATCGGGGGTTCGCGCTCCTCGCTCACCGACCGCCCGTGCAGGTCGGCCACCGGAACTGCGCTGCCGTCCTCGGTGAAGGACACGTGTTCGCCCGGACCGATGTCCTCGGGTAGGTCGGCAGCCGGGTTGCCCCACCCCGCGGTGAGTACCAGCATCGCCAGCGCCTCCTGGTCGACCACGTCGGAGGCCACCCGGGAGACGTCGCGGCGTTGGGCCCAACGCCGGGGACGCTCGGAGAACGCGCAGCGCACGGTCCCGTTCGCACTGCGCTGGGGGTAGACGCGCCGCAGGTTCTTGTAGGACCGGTCGCGGCGCACGTCGTCGAGCGCATCGCGCAACCGGTGCGCGGCGCTGCGGTCGACGTGCTCGCGCACGGCCGTGTTCCCGGCGCCCTCGGCACCGGCCGGTGCGGCGCGGCGCATGCGCACGGCGATCACGCTGTCGGCGTCGCCGCGGTGCGCCGGGCACGGGCAGTGCTCGGCGCACAGGTTGACATAGTGATAGAACTGCTCGGCGTGGCCCGGGCAGCTCTGTGCGGTTCCGTCACCCGAACACGGGCCGCAGCCCACCACGCGTGTGAAGACGCGCAGGAACGTGGTCGAACGGAACAGTTCCCATGCGGAACAGTGGTGCGTGCTCACGAACTCTTCTCCCCGGGTGGACCCGGGCCGGGTCGCTTTCCCAGCCCCGCGGAAAAGCGTGTGCGAAGAGACGTGAGGCCATTTCCGACACTCCCGCGTCGACGGGAGGTCCGAGAACAAATTAGGCCGGTCCCGTTGCCGCTGTCAATTGCCGGGTGCGCGGAATGCGGCGGCCTCCGGCCGTGACCGCGTCCCGACCATGGCCCCTCGTCCCGAACGCGCCCGTCCCCACCTCCTCCGACGTGTCCGCGGGGGTGCTCCTGCGGTGTCCGAGAGACTTGCGGTGAGAGCAGGGCGCGGGCGCCGCGATCACGGCCCGGACGGCCGCGCGCAGCACAGAACGGAGGCCTCGGATGCCGGTGGTCAACCTGACCCCGCACATGGTGACGGTCGTCGACGAGCGCTCGCGTGTGATCCAGAGCTGGCCCCGTGCCGACAGTCCGGCACGGGTCGAGGCGGTGAGGGTACGGATCGACCGGGCAGCGGGCGTACCCGAGGGCGTGCCCCTGCTGGCGGAGGAACGCGGCCGCGCCGACCTGCCCGAACCCCGCGAGGGAACCTGGTTCATCGTCTCCTCGGTCGTGGGGTCGGCCCACCCCGAGCGCCGCGATCTGCTCGTCCCTTCCGACCTGGTGAGAGACGGAAAAGGAACCGTGACCGCTTGCCGTTCTTTCGTGGTCAGCGGGTCGCCCGACACCAAAGTCCGCCCGTGAGTTCTGTGCGGCCAATGCAGCTTCCGTTCTCGTGGGCGTCTCATGTTTTTGCAGGTGAGTACCGGGAATCCGAACACCTCCCGCGCGAACCGTTACCATGGCGCCACACGGTGAACGAACGCGCGAGAAGGCCAACGTGGACACCCCCCGAACCTCCGTCGTCCTCGTGGGACGCAACCCCACCCCCGCGCTGTTGTCCGCGCTCACCCTGCCCCACGACCACCTCGTCCTCCTCTGCAGCGACGACACCCTCCAGGCCGCCCACCGCGTCGCCGAGGCGGTGCGAGCCCGTACCGCCCCCGCGTCCGTTCACGTGGCCAGCGTCGGCCCGGACCCCCACGACCCCAAGAGCGTCCGCGACCGCCTGCGCATCCTGGAGGGCCTGCGCGAAGGCCGGCCCTGGTACCTCGACTACACCGGCGGAACCAAGATCATGAGTGTGGCCGCCGCCCTCCTGCACGAACAGGCGCTGCCCCCGGACCGCCATCCCCGTGCACCGGCATGGCGCCTGTACCTGGACCCCCGCCGCGACCTGCTGCGCACCGCCGACCCCGACCACCCCGGTCTGCCGGTCGACACCGCCCATGTGGACCTGGCCGCCCTGGCCGGCGTGCACGGCTCCCACTGGATCGAGGACCGCGACCCCGAACCCGTACGCCTGGTCCTGCAGGGCGGTACCCAGGCCCTCGACGCCCGCCACCCCCGCCTCGGCCCGGCCGCCCGCCGAGGGATCGTCGCCGAGGCCCGCGTGCTCGCCCACCTACGGCGTCACCTGCGCCGTGCCCCCGACACCGAGGTCCTCGGCCCTCGCCGCGTCGCCGACCCCGCCCGTCCCGGGGACTCCGTCGCCGACTTCGACGCCGTGGTCCGCCACCGCCACCGGGTGCTGTGCGTGGAGGCCAAGACCCGGCCCGGCGACGTCGAGGCCCGCGCCGGGTGGACCGTCGCCAAGGCCCGCCGGGTCTTCGGCAATGCCGTCTCCGTCCTGTTCGTACACACCGGTCCTGCCCGCCCCCGACTGCGCGAGGCGATGCTCGAGCACAACCCCGCGCTCAACGCACGCAACACCCACGTGTGGTCCCTCGACGACCTCCTGCGCCGCCTGAGCTCCTTCGACGATCTGCGCTCGGCCTTCTTCCCCGGCCTGGACCCCGCCCCTCTGCGGCCCTGCGCCCACGCCCCGCCCCCCGCCTGTCCGGACCCGCCCGAGCGCCACCCCGGACCCGAGACCGCACCCGCCATGGTCACAGCGCTGGGCGGCAGCCGCCTGGGCACCCTCACCGCCGTGCACGCCCACCGGCCCGCCCGAACCCTGATCCTGTCCTCCCACCAGGGCATGCGTGAACACGTCCGGGAGGCCGCGGCCCGCACCTTGCACCGCGCCGAGCACCCCGACGCCCCGCCCGCCGACGCCGCACACCTGAAGGAACACGGATACCGCGACCGTGTCCGGTTCGGCGCCGACCCCGTCGACGGTTCCGACGTCCACGCCGTCGCCTCCGGCGCCCACACCTGGATCAGCGCACAGAACGGCCGCCCCGCGCTCGTCGACCTCACCACCGGCACCAAGGCCATGAGCCTGGGCCTTGCCCTGGCCGCCCGCCACTCCGGTGCCTGCGCCACCTACCAGCTCGCCCGCGAACGCACCCTGATCTGTCTCACCCACGGCCGCCTGCCCCTGCCCGACCGCGCCGCCGTCGACTGGTCGCTCGTCCTGACCGGCCACACACCCCTGCACGGTCCCTTGAGCGCCGACCCCCTCCATGTCGACGCGCCCCTGCTCGAGGCCGCGCGGACCGCTCTCACCCGCGCCACCACCGCTCACGTCCAGACCTGGGTCGACACCACCCTGGCCGACCCCGACCGCGCCCACACCGCCCGCGAACGCCCCAGCCTCGTCCTGACCTGTGGGGACCGCGCCCTCGGCCTGACCGCGCCCGCCTGGCGCCTGCGCCGCCCCCACGACCGCCGCACCCGCCGCGTCAGCCCCGGAGCCTGGGCCCAGAGCGTGCACGCCGCCACCCTCCACCTCAACCTGCGCTGCGACGTCGCCGGCACCGTCCTGGCCCTGACCCGTCCCGGCGGGGACGTCGGCCGCGCCCGCGAACTGGTCGACTGGATCACCCACACGCCGCCCGGTGCAGGCACCACCGAACCCCGCATCACGTTCGACGACCCGCTGCGCCCGCTCGTCCTGGCGGCCGACCCCGGAGACCCGCCCGCACCCCTGCACACCGACCTCGCGTCCCTGTGACCCGACCCGCCGTCGGCCTCCACGGCCCTGCCCGCCGCGACCGACAGGATGGGGGCCGGGGCACACACGGGGAGGTCACACATGCGCCACGGGGGAGCGGCCGCCATCGCTCTGACCGCCGTCCTGATCGTGGGCTGCGCGCCCGGCGCCGACGACGAGGAGTTCCGCGGCCAGCACGTGGCCTGGGCGCCCTGCCACAGCGAGGAGGACCTCACCCTCTTCACCGAACTCGGCGGTGACCGGGACTGGCTCGCCGCCCTCGAGTGCGGGACCCTCACCGTCCCGCTCGACCACGACGACCCGGGCGGACGCACCCTCGACCTCGCCGTGGTCCGCCACCCCGCCGAGGGCGGCGCCGACCAGCACCAGGGCTCCCTCGTGGTCAACCACGGCGGCCCCGGCCTCTCCGGCCTGGCCGCCATGGACACCCCCCGTTTCAGCCAGGACCTCCGCGACGCCTACGACCTGGTCTCCTTCGACCCGCGCGGTGTGGCCGCCAGCGAGGGTTTCGCCTGCGGCGACTGGTACGCGCTCGACCACGCCCGCCGCAGCGCGGGAGCCTCCGACCCCCTGTCCACCGGCGCCGAGGAGCTGCGCACTCTCGACAACGCCGCCCACGACTACGCGGAGAGCTGCCGTGACGCCGTGGGCGAAGACTTCCTCGCCCACATCGGCACCGTCGGGGTGGTCGGCGACCTCGACCTGCTGCGCGACGCCCTCGGCGAGGACACCCTCGACTACGTCGGGTACTCCTACGGGACCCGCATCGGCGCCCTGTACGCCGACACCTTTCCCGAGCGCACCGGGTCGATGGTCCTGGACAGCCCAGTCCTCCTCGACGGTTCCGGCCTCGACACCGCCCTCGGGCGCGCCAACGCCTTCAGCGACACCTGGGGCATGTTCACCGAGCACTGCGCCGAGGTCGAACCGGACTGCCCGTTCACCGACCCGGGTACCGCCACCGAGTTCACCGAGGAGGCCGCCGCGGAGCTGCAGTACGAACCCGTCCTCGTCGACGGGGTCGGCATCAACGGCGACATGTTCTCCCTGCTGCTCACCCTCGCCCTGCCCCGCGACGAGGACTGGGACGACCTCTCCGCCCTGTTCACCGCTCTGGACCAGGACGACGAGGCCGCAGTCGAGGAAGGGGTCGCCGACCTCTACGAGGACGCCTTCGGCACCTACCGCGACCACGAGCCCTCACCCCCCGAGCCCGGCGCTGAGCACGTCGACACCCAGGCCGCCCTCACCGCGATCAGCTGCGCCGACCGCCGCGACCCCACCGACGTGTGGGACTACCGCGACGCCGCACGGGTGGCCGACGACGTCGCACCCCTGCTCGGCCCAGACCCCGTCTGGGACCAGCTGCCCTGCGCCCACTGGCCCGAGACCGAGGAGATCCCCGACACCCCCGACTTCGACGGTGCTCCGCCCCCGGTCGTCGTGGGCACCGTGGGTGATCCCGTCACCCCCTACGCCTGGGCCGAGGACCTGAACCGCGCCATGCCCGGATCCGACCTGATCACCTACAGCGGGGCCGGGCACACCCTCTACGGGGAGGGCCGCAACACCTGCGTGGACGACGCCGTCGACACCTACCTGCTGCAGGACCGCCCGCCCGGGGACACCCTGACCTGCCACCCCGACCACTAGGCATCCCCCGGCACACGGCGAAGGCCCCGCTCCCCACCAGGAGGAACGGGGCCTTCAACCCGTCACGGACTCAGATCTGGGAAGCGGCGTCCTCGTCCAACCAGAACACCGTGCGCTCGCTCCCGCGGGCACCCGCCACCGGGGCCTCGTCCACCGAACCGCCGGCCAGTCCCAGACGCACCGCCTCGGCCTTGCCCTCACCGGCCGCGAGCAGCCACACCTGGCGCGCCGCCCCGATCGAGGGCAGCGTCAGCGTCACCCGGTGCGGCGGCGGCTTGGGGGAGTCGTGCACACCCACGGCAGCGGCCTCGTCGTCGTGCACCTGGGCCAGACCCGGGAACAGCGACGCGACGTGCCCGTCCGGTCCCACGCCCAACAGGCACACGTCGAAGGCCGGAACCGGGCCCGCGCCCCGCGCGGCCACCGCCAGCTCCTGCGAGTACCGGGTCGCGGCGTGGTCGACCTGGTCACCGTCGGCCCCGTCGGAGGCCGGCATCGGGTGGACCTGGTGCGAGGGCACCCCGATGTGGTCGATCAGCGCCTCGCACGCCTGAGTCTCGTTGCGGTCGCGGTCCCGATCCGGCAGGAAACGCTCGTCGCCCCACCACAGGTGCACGGGCGACCAGTCCAACCCGATGCGCTCGGAGGTCTCCCGCAGCTTGATCAACGACTTGATGCCGATGCCCCCGCCGGTCAGCACGACATGCGCCACGCCCCGCTCGGCCACCGCGCTCTGGATCTGCCGTGCCAATTCGTCGGCCACCGCCGAGGCCAGCGCCTCGTCATCGGGGTGGCGCACCACTTCCGGTTCACTCACTTGCCTGCTCCGCTTCCAGCGGCCACGTCCCCCAGGTGCCGGGCCGCGCTCGCGTAGGTCTCGTCTGCATCCAGTCGGCGCAGCTCCTCGGCCAGGGCCAGGGCCGCGCCGCGGCGGGCCAGTGCCACCGTCTGGTCCGGCTGCCCGGACCGCGACAGGGTCGCCGTCCGGCCGTCGGTCCGGGAGATCACCACCTCCCCCTGTTCGGTGGACAAGCGCACCTCGGTCAGGCCGGGCCCGTCCGAGGCGCGGCGCTCCACCGGGATCGCCAGGCGTTCCGACAACCACGACGCCAACAGTTCGGCACTCGGGTAGTGCGGCTCGGCCGTCACCCGCGCCGAGGTCACCCATCCGCTGGGCTGGTCCATCACGCTCGCCAGCAGCGAACGCCACGGTGTCAGCCTGGTCCAGGTCAGGTCCGTGTCGCCCGGACGGTAGTGGGCTACCCGTTCCCGCAGGTCGTGCAACGGGTCCTCGGCGCGCAACGCGTCGGTGATGCGCCGCTGCGCCAGGCGCCCCACCCGGTCGGAGGACGGATCGGACGGCCCGCGGCCCGGCCACCACACCACCACCGGTGCGTCCGGCACCAGCAGGGGAGTGACCACCGAGTCCGGGTGCTCGCCCAACGGCCCGTACAGCCGCAGGAGCACCGCCTCGCCCGGACCGGACGTGCCCGGGCGGCGGATCTCGGCGTCGATGGCGGGCTCGGCGTCCGGATCGCGGCGGATCAGCGCGATCACCCGCGAGGGGTGCTCGCGTCCGGCCTCCGTGGCCGCACGCACAGCGTCGTAGTGGTCGGCCTCGTCGGTGACGATGACCAGGGTCAGGACCATGTTCATCGCACCGCCGCCCACACTCAGGCGCTCCGACATCAGGGCGTCGGTGATCTGCGAGGTGGTCGTACGCGGCAGGTAGAGCGTCATCGAACCCTCCGGGCGTGGTCGTGGCTGGTCACGGGCGCCGCCAATGGCGACCGTCCCGGGCGAGCAGGGCCTGCCCCGACTCCGGGCCCCAGGTCCCCGCGCCGTACTGTTCGGGCTGGCCCGAGCGTGCCCAGTGCTCCTCGACCGGGTCCAGGATCTGCCACGACAGCTCGACCTCCTCCTGGCGCGGGAACAGCGGCGGGGGGGCGG
>NZ_ANBF01000139.1 GCF_000341025.1 Nocardiopsis salina YIM 90010
GGCCTCGGTGAAGGACTGCCCGTAGGTGAAGTCCATGCTCACGTCGCGCACCTCCATGCTCGCCCCCGGCACCTTCGACCCGAAACGCAGCGTCACACCCTCGTCGGGCTGGATGCGCAGCACGAGCGCGTTCTGTCCCAGCTCGCTGATGTCCGAACGCGGGAACATCTGCTGGGGCGCGGCCTGGAAGACCAGCGCCACCTCCGTGACCCGGCGCCCCAACCGCTTCCCGGTGCGCAGGTAGAACGGCACCCCGGCCCACCGGCGGGTGTCCACCGCCAGCTTGAGCGCCGCGTAGGTCTCGGTGATGGAATCGGAGGGGATCCCCTCCTCCTCCAGGTACCCGGGCACCTGCGAACCGCCCTGCCACCCGGCCGCGTACTGCCCGCGCGCGGTGCCGGTCGACAGGTCCTCCGGGAGGGAGACCGCCGAGAGCACCTTCTCCTTCTCGGCCCGGATCGCGTCCGCGCTGTAGGAGACCGGTTCCTCCATCGCCACCAGCGCCAGCAGCTGGAGCAGGTGGTTCTGGATCACGTCCCGGGCCGCACCGATGCCGTCGTAGTACCCCGCTCGCCCGCCGACACCGATGTCCTCGGCCATGGTGATCTGCACGTGGTCGACGTAGCTACGGCTCCACAACGGCTCGAACAGGGTGTTGGCGAACCGCAGCGCCAGGATGTTCTGGACCGTCTCCTTGCCCAGGTAGTGGTCGATCCGGAAGACCGACGAGGGCGGGAAGACCTCGTCCACGACCGCGTTGAGCTCCTGGGCGCTGGCCAGGTCGTGTCCGAACGGCTTCTCGATCACCACCCGCCGCCACGGCGTCGTCCCACCGGGGCCCTCCCCCTGGCGGGGTTCGGCCAGACCGGAACGCTTGAGCTGGGTGACCACGGTCGGGAACAGCTTCGGCGGCAAGGACAGGTAGAACGCGTAGTTGCCGCCCGTGCCGCGTGCGGCGTCGAGCTCGTGCACCGTCGAGGCCAGCTCCTCGAAGGCCTCCTCGTCGTCCAGCTCGCCCTGGACGAACCGCACACCCTCGCTCAACTGGCGCCACACGTCCTCACGGAACGGCGTGCGCGCGTACTTGCGCACCGCCTCGTGCGCCTCGTGTGCGAAGTCCTGGTCCTCCCACTCCCGGCGGGCGAACCCCACGAGACCGAACCCCGGCGGCAGGAGTCCCCGGTTGGCCAGATCGTAGATGGCGGGAAGCAGTTTCTTGCGGGCCAGGTCGCCCGTGACACCGAAGAGCACCAGCACGCTGGGGCCCGCGATACGCGGCAGTCGGCGGTCCAGGGCGCCTCGGAGCGGGTTCGGTACCGCTCCCGGCATCACCGGTTCTTTCAAGCTGACTCACGCTTCCTGTCGAGAGTGGCCGGTGGACGGTGATCGGCCCCCGTGCCCGTGCCCCCGCGGTCGGGGACACGGGCACGGGGCGGGTACGGGAGGCGGTCGCCGAGAGGGTCAGGACAGGCTGTCGAGCTTGTCCGAGACACCCTTGAGCAGGCTGTCCCAGGAGTCGACGAACTTCTCCACGCCCTCGTCCTCCAGGACCCCGAACACCTCGGTGAGGTTGATCCCGGCGGCCTCCAGCGCGGCGAAGTCCTCCCGCGCCGACTGGTAGGTGCCCAGGACGGTGTTGCCCTCGATCACACCGTGGTCGGCCACCGCGTCCAGCGTCGCCTGCGGCATCGTGTTGACGGTGTCGCGCGCAACCAGCTGGGTGACGTAACGCGTGTCGTCGTAGCCCGGGTCCTTCACACCGGTAGAGGCCCACAGCGGGCGCTGCGGCTTCCCGCCCAGGTCGGCCAGAGCGCGCCACTCCTTGGAGTCGAAGGCCTGCTCGTGAGCCTCGTACGCCAGGCGGGCGTTGGCGATGGCCGCCTTGCCCTTGAGAGCGAGTGCCTCGTCGGTGCCGATCGTGTCCAGGCGCTTGTCGATCTCGGTGTCGACACGGCTGACGAAGAACGACGCCACCGACTGGATACGCGACAGGTCGTGGCCGTTGGCGCGGGCCAGCTCCATGCCTTCCATGAACGCGTCCATGACCTGGCGGTACCGGTCGAGGGAGAAGATCAGGGTCACGTTCACGCTGATGCCGTGGCCCAGCACCTGGGTGATCGCGGGCAGGCCCTCCACCGTTGCCGGGATCTTGATCATCACGTTCGGACGGTCCACCAGCCACCACAGGGCCTTGGCCTCGGCGACGGTGCGTTCGGTGTCGCGGGCCAGACGCGGGTCGACCTCCAGGGAGACCCGGCCGTCGACGCCTCCGGTGGAGTCGTGGACCGGGCGCATGAGGTCGGCGGCCCACCTGATGTCGTAAGCGGTCAGCATGCGCACGGCCTCGTCGACCGAGACCCCTCGCGCGACCAGGTCCTGGACCTGCTCGTCGTAGGCGTGGCCCTCCGACAGGGCCTTGTCGAAGATCGTCGGGTTGGAGGTCACGCCGACCACGCTGTGGGTCGACATCAGCTCGGCCAGGTTGCCCGAGCGCAGACGCTCGCGGCTGAGGTCGTCCAGCCAGACGGACACACCCGCCCGGCTCAAGGACTCCAGTGCCTCGTTGCTCATCTTTCTCGCGCCTTCCTCAACGGGC
The DNA here is from genome assembly GCF_000341025.1 of Nocardiopsis salina YIM 90010. Lineage (GTDB taxonomy): Bacteria > Actinomycetota > Actinomycetes > Streptosporangiales > Streptosporangiaceae > Nocardiopsis > Nocardiopsis salina. Next base: position 2,597 of record NZ_ANBF01000139.1, read on the forward strand.
GGTGTCCGCCCTCGTCACAGGGGCGGGCCCCGCCGGAGTCCACCCGGGCGGGGCCCGTTACGGGCCGGTGCCGGGCTAGCGAGCGGCCTTGGCCGCGCTGTCGCGGACCGCCGCGACGACCGCCTCGGAGGTGATCCCGAACTTCTCGTACAGGGTCTGGTACGGGGCAGAGGCACCGAAGTGCTCCAGGCTCACCGACGAACCGGCATCGCCGACGTACTCGCGCCAGCCCAGGGCCACACCGGCCTCCACGGACACGCGCGTGCGCACCGATGCCGGCAGGACCTGCTCGCGGTAGTCCTCGCCCTGAGCCTCGAACCACTCCACGGACGGCATGGAGACCACACGGGTGGGCGTGCCGGCCTCCTCGAGCTCCTTGCGGGCCTCGAGCGCGATCGGGACCTCGCTGCCGGTGGCGATCACGATCGCCTCGGGGGAACCCCCGGAGGCCTCGGCCAGCACGTAACCGCCCTTGACGGCTTCCTCGGCCGGGGCGTACTCGCCGCGGTCCAGGACGGGCAGGTTCTGGCGGGTCAGCGCCAGCGCGGAGGGGCGGTCGGAGGTCTCCAGGACCTTGCGCCAGACCACGGCCGTCTCGTTCGCGTCGGCCGGACGGATCACGTCCAGGCCCGGGATCGCCCGCAGCGCCCACAGGTGCTCGATCGGCTGGTGGGTGGGGCCGTCCTCACCCAGGCCGATGGAGTCGTGCGTCCACACGTAGGTCACCGGAAGCTGCATGATCGCGGCAAGACGCACGGCCGGACGCATGTAGTCGCTGAAGACCAGGAACGTGCCGCCGTAGGGGCGCGTGGGGCCGTGCAGGGCGATGCCGTTGAGGATCGAACCCATACCGTGCTCGCGCACACCGAAGTGCAGCACCCGCCCGTGCGGGTTGCCCGGGAACATCGTGCTGGCCCGGTCGAAGGGCAGGAAGGAGGGCTCACCCTTGGGCGTGGTGTTGTTGGACCCCGCCAGGTCGGCCGAACCGCCCCACAGCTCCGGCAGCTCCGGCGCCAGGGCGCTGAGCACCTCGCCGCCGGCCTTGCGCGTGGCCATGCCCTTGGCGTCGGCCTCGAAGGAGGGCAGCTGCTCGGTCCAGCCCTCGGGGAGCTTGCCCGACTGCAGGCGGTCGAAGAGCTCACCGTGCTCGCCCGCGCCGCGGCGCCAGGCCTGGAAGGCGTTGTCCCACTCGCTGCGCGCCTCGCGGCCCCGGTCCAGGGCCTTGCGGGTGTGCTCGATGACCGCGTCCTCCACGTGGAAGGGCTCGTCGGTCAGGCCGAGGATCTCCTTGGTGGAGGTGATCTCGTCGGCCCCGATGGCCGCGCCGTGGATCCCGCCGGTGTTCTGCTTGTTGGGCGCCGGCCAGCCGATGACGGTGCGCAGGCGGATGAACGTGGGGTGCTGGGTCTCGGCCTTGCCGCGCAGGATCGCGCGGTAGAGCGCGTCGACGTCCTCGACGTACTCGCCGGTGGCGGTCCAGTCGACCTCCTCCACGTGCCAGCCGTAGGCGCGGTAGCGCTCGGCCACGTCCTCGCTGTGGGCGATGCGGGTGTCGTCCTCGATGGAGATCTGGTTGTCGTCCCAGATCATGATGAGGTTGCCCAGGTTCTGTGTGCCGGCCAGGGCGCTGGCCTCGTGGCTGACACCCTCCTGGACGTCGCCGTCGGAGCAGAACGCGTAGATGTGGTGGTCGAAGGGGCTGGCACCGGGGCCGGCCTCGGGATTGAACAGGCCCCGCTCGCGGCGGGCGGCCATGGCCATGCCGACGGCGTTGCCCACGCCCTGGCCCAGGGGGCCGGTGGTGGTCTCCACGCCGGGGGTGTGGCCGACCTCGGGGTGGCCGGGGGTGATGCTGCCCCACTGGCGCAGTTCCTTGAGGTCGTCCAGGCCGACGCCGTAACCGGCGAGGTAGAGCTGGATGTAGAGGGTCAGGCTGGAGTGGCCGACCGACAGTACGAAGCGGTCCCGTCCGACCCAGTCGGGCGCCGCCGGGTCGTGGCGCATGACCTTCTGGAAGAGGAGGTAGGCGGCGGGAGCGAGGCTCATGGCGGTGCCGGGGTGTCCGTTACCCGACTTCTCTACCGCGTCCATGGCCAGGGCGCGGACGGTGTTGACCGCGCGGAGGTCGAGGTCCGACCACTCCAGTTCTTGCGGGGTGTGGGCGTTCACGGACTGTCGTCTCCTTCTCGGGCACCCGTTCGCCCGGTGGGCGGGGTGGGTCGTGTGCGGGCGTGTCGGGGCCGTCGCCGCGCCGTCGGGGCCCGGGACCGGTGTGGACCGCGGGTGACGAGAGGGGTGTCGTCGAGGAGGGTGGGGCGCCTGTACCGCCGAGCGCCGCTCAGGTGCCCTGTCGGACGACGCCGCCGTGTGCGACGGCCGCCGAGGTCGGCGAAACCACGACGGGTTCGGCCAACTGTGAGCCTATCGTTCGTGGTCGGTGATGTCGTTGCCCGACACCTTGCTCTACCAGTCAGTAATATTGGCAGGGCCGCTCCACACGGTCCTGCCGGGGCTCTCCCAGCGCGGCGCGTGGCACGCTGGCAGCCGCTGGGGGCCTGTGCGACCCTGCTGTACACCCCGGGCCGCCGGACCAGGGTCTTTGGTTGTCGGGGGGCTGGTCCTCGGCGCGCGAGAAGTAGTACTACAGTATGTCGTTGACGGGGTTTTCCGCCGGTCCGGGCACCGCGCGGCCGTTCGACCCCGCGTGGCGAGCAGTGTCGAGAATCCCTAGAGTTGTCGAGGTATCCGCGTGTCTGAATCCGAGCCGGTACCCCCCGTGGGGCCCCGACTGCGGCGTAGCCGTCCGGCCGTGAGGACACGGTAGATGGCCCTCGCAGACCGAGCCCAGCACACGGCCCCCGCCGGCACTGACGACACGAGCCCCGAGGCTTCCCGCAAGGCCTCCCTGGGCGAGTACGTACGTGCCTACGTGGCCCTGTCCAAACCCCGCGTCATCGAGCTGCTGCTCATCACCACCATCCCGGTGATGTTCGTCGCGGCCGGGGGAGTGCCGCCGTTGTGGACCGCGGTCGCCACCCTCCTGTTCGGGACGATGTCCGCGGCCAGCGCGAACGCGATGAACTGTTACATCGACCGCGACATCGACCGTGAGATGCGCCGCACCCGGCAGCGTCCCGGCGCGATGCAGCTGGTCACCCCCCGCGGTTCCCTCGTCTACGGCCTGGTGCTGTCGATCGGTTCCACGGTCGGGTTCGCCCTCTTGGTCAACTGGCTCGCGGCGGCCCTGTCGGCCTTTGCGATCCTGTTCTACATCTTCGGTTACACGATGCTGCTCAAGCGGCGCACGGCGCAGAACGTCGTGTGGGGCGGCATCGCCGGGTGCATGCCCGTGCTCATCGGCTGGGTGGCCGTGACCGGGAGCCTGGCTTGGGCGCCGTTCGTGCTCTTCCTCGTGGTGTTCTTCTGGACACCGCCCCACACCTGGGCCCTGGCCATGCGCTACCGCGAGGACTATGCCGCCGCCAACGTGCCCATGCTGCCCGTGGTGGCCACCGACCGCCGGGTGCTGCTGGAGTGCGTACTGTACAGCTGGGCGACCGTGGCGGTCTCCCTCGTCTTCTGGCCGGTGGCCGGTACGACCGTCGTCTACGGCGGCGTCGCCCTGGTGCTCGGAGCGCTGCTGCTGGTACAGGCGCACCGCATGTACAACCGTTCCCGCGCGGGCGTGACCGGTGCCAAGCTCAAGACGATGGGCTTCTTCCACCTCACCAACGCCTACTTGGCCCTGCTGTTCGTGGCGGTGACGGTCGACCCGATCATCGCGGGCCTGATCACCTGAGCCCTTCCGCGCGCTTGCGTGTGGCCGCCGTCCGGGCCCTTCCGGAGGCGGCCACACGTGTGTACGGGGACGGTCACCGATGGGGACGGTGAACTCACCGAAGGGGTCTGACTTCGGGTGGACGTGCACCTCGTGGGCGGCGTCGACGGCCGCCTCCCGGGCCGTCCCTCAGCGGCGCCAGGCGAGCGCTGCCGACCACGCCACCAGGCCGGTCAGCACCACAGCCATCGGCACGTGCGCCTGCAGTACCCCGAAGGTGCCGGTCGCCGCCTGCGCGAGCCCCAGCAGGAGGGCCGGCACACTGATCACCAGCAGCGCGGGCGCACCCCTGCGGGCACGGCCCGGCCCCCACCACAGCCACGCAGCCGCGCCCAACTGCACGGCGGCGACCGCGTGCATCACGAACGCGCCGTAGTAGTGCAGGTACAGCGCCTCCATGCTGATGGGCGTCGTGACCAGGTTTCCGGCGGTCACGCCCTCCCACAGGATCACGGCCAGGTGCGCGAGCACGGCCGTCCGCAGCAGGGCCAGGGCGGCCGGGGTTTTCGAGGGTGCGTTGGTCTCCATCGTCTGCCTTCCGGTCGGGTGCGAGCGGGGTCCGACGGTCCCGCGGAGGCGGTGTGGCCCGGACCACCGTCGGGGTACGGGGTCCGGGCCGCTCACCAGGGTCCTTCCTACTACGATCGGTGCCCATGCCCCGTCTCGACACCAGAGCCATTCTGCAGGGACGCAACTCCCGGCGCTCGACCGCCCTCCTGGTCGGTACCACCGTCAGCGTCGTGTGCATGGCCGGAATGTTCGTCTATCTGTGGATGCTCGCCATGGCCGGGGGAGCGGCCGCCGGCATCGACGGGGCCACCGGGTTCGTCGTCAGCCTCCTGGCGGCCGTCGTCCCCGTCAGCGTGCTGATCCCGCTCATCCTGCTGCTGGACCGCCTGGAACCAGAACCCCGTTCCGTGTTGTTCTTCGCCTTCGCCTGGGGAGCCGGTGTGGCTGTCGTGGCCTCCCTCGTGCTCAACGCCTGGGGGCTGCGCAGCGTCGCGGTGCCGCTCTTCGGTCCCGACACCGGCGGCATGATCGCCACCTCGGTCGTCGCGCCGGTCGTGGAGGAGAGCGCCAAGGGGCTGGTGCTGCTGCTCCTGCTCTGGCGGCGCCGCCACGAGATCGACACGTACACCGACGGCGTGGTCTACGCCGGCATGGTCGCCACCGGCTTCGCCTTCACCGAGAACATTCTGTACTTCCTCGGCGCGTTCTTCGAGGGCAACCTCGCCGCGACCTTCGTGCTGCGTGGGATCGTCTCCCCCTTCGGCCATCCGGTCTACACCGCCATGATCGGGATCGGGGTGGCCTACGCGGCGATGCACACCGCGCGGACGCGGGCGCTCGCCCCGGTCGCCGGCTGGGCAGCGGCCGTTGGCCTGCACGGCATGTGGAACGGTGCTGCCCAGACCGGGTGGACCGGGCTGGGCCTGGCCTACGCGGTGGTTCTCGTGGCGGCCCTCGGGATCGTGAGCCTGTCGGCGCGCGACCGGCGGGCCCAGGTCGCCGCGATCGGGCGCTACCTGCCCCCGTACATGTCGACCGGTCTGGTCACCCGGGCCGACATCACCATGCTCGGCTCCATGCCCGAGCGGCGCGAGGCCCGGGAGTGGGCCTCGCGCAACGCCGGTCCGAAGGGGCGTGCGGCGATGAAGGAGTACCAGCTCGCCGCGACGGAGCTGGCCCTGCTGCACCAGAAGATCGACGCCGGGCGCCCCCGCGGGGACTGGAAGGTGCGGCGCGATTCCTACCTGGCGCTCATGCACGTCTCCCGGGACACGTTCCTGGGCCGTATGCACCAGCCGGTCACGCCGGGGTGGGCGGAGAGCCCCACGGACTCCGGGTTCCTGCGCCGCTCCGACTTCGCTCAGGTCATTGCCCAGGCGCGGGCTCAGCAGGGGTACGAGCCCCGTCATGCTCCTCGGGGGGGTTCGTGACGGTTCCGCCGGGCGCTTCCAATCGGGTGGTGGAGAAGTACAGGCGCGCGATCGCGATCCAGGTCAGGGCCGAGCCGAGCACGTGCAGCACCACCAGGGACTCCGGGAGGGCCAGGGCGAACTGGGTGTAGCCGATGGCGCCCTGCACGATCACGAGCCCGACCAGGGTCAGGGAGGCCACGCGCACCGGGCGGGCAGCGCCGGTGCGCAAGGCCAGGAACGCGGCGACCACGGCGGCCACCAGCGTCAGCCAGGCCAGGCCGGAGTGCACGGGCGTGATGATCTCCAGGTTCAGGTCCCAGCGGGGCGCCATGGCGTCGCCGCCGTGCGGGCCGGTGCCGGTGACCACGGTTCCGGCGATGAGCAGCAGGAACCCGACGACGACCAGGGCGACGGAGATCGCGTGCAGGAGCGGGTTCACCGTCACCCGCGGCTTGCCTTCCGGCTCGAGGATGCGCACGTAAAGGGCGACGGTGATGAAGACCATCACCATCGACAGCAGGAAGTGGGAGGAAACCGCGGCGGGGTGCAGGTCGGTCCAGACGGTGATGCCGCCGACCACGCCCTGGCCGAGCACGCCGACAGGGATGATCCCGGCCAGGATCGTCAGGTTGCGTCGGCGCGGGACCGAGCGGAGTACGGCGACGAGGGTGATCACACCGACCGCGAGAACCAGGAAGGTCAGTGTGCGGTTGCCGAACTCGACGGCGGCGTTGAAGGCCGCGTGGCCGGTGTTGACCGGCACGAAGCTGTCCGGTGTGCAACGGGGCCACTCTGAGCAGCCCAGTCCCGACTCGGTGACGCGCACGGTGGCGCCGGTGACGGCGATCCCCGCGTTGACCGCGATGTTGCCCAGGGCCCAGGCCCGCAGGGACCGCGTGGTGGGGGTCCAGATGGTGCGTGCGAGGAAGACCAGGGCGATGACCCCGGCGGCCGCCAGGGCGATCTGCCAGCCCCACAGGGGCATGCCCAGGACGACGATGTCGTCGAGGTCCACCGCTGCCGGGGGAAGGGTGCTCTGGGCCGTCGCGGCCGCCGGGGAATCAGACATACGACAGACTGTAGTACACCGAGTGCGCGTCAGTGACGCGGCCCTACCGTAGTCGCCACCTGCAAGGACGTGGAGGCTCCACGCGGGATCTACGACGTAAAGAAGAGGCTTCGGTTCACCCTGGCCACACAGGGGGGCGGGCGCTGATGTGATGTGGGCTCCTCGACCGGACCAGACCCGGTCGCAGAACACTCCGCCCCGATCGGGGCGCTCCCCGGCCGGGCGGGTCAGGCGGGCGCGGTGGCGGCCACCGCGAGCACGACCGGCAGGCCCGCGGTCGAGGCCCAGGCGATGCCGGTCTCCACCCGGCTCCGTCCGGTGTGGAGGGTGAGCGGGGCGTGGAACATCCACCAGCGTTTTCCCCGCACTCCGAACGGCCACGCCAGCGGCACGCCCGACGGGGTGAGCCAGTCGCCGAGCACGTGGGTCAGCGAACCCACGAACACCACCAGGCCCACCAGCCAGAAAACGGGGCCGGAGCCGGTCGCGAACAGCAGGGTCGCCGCGGCCGGCACGAACGCGGTCACCGTCGCCACCCGCTTGCGCAGACGCGCTGTTCCGACGAACGTCCACGCCCCCGTCACCGTCGCGAGCCCGAGCGCGGACATCGCCAGGACCACGAGCGCGGCGCCCCACGGCACGAGCGAGATCAGCGCGGCGAGGACACCGAAGGCCAGGCACCCGGGGAGCGTGTGCGTCAGGAACCGGTGACCCCCGTCCTGCGGTCGCCGCCGCTCGGTGGGGGTGGAGGTCCCCCGGTACACCGCGCGCGAGAGGGCCTGCACACCCACCGCGACCCACTCGGTCACCCAGCCCAGCGACCGGCCCACGGCGCTGCCCGGGGTGTCCAGGTCCGGCAACAGGGCCGCACCCGCGCCGACCGCACCGCACACGAGTCCGTGCACGGGGTCGGAGGTGACCAGGAGCCCGGTGACCCCTCCGGTGAGCAGGCCGGTGGCGGCGTGGCTGGTGCCCATCATCTCGGCAGCACTCTCCAGGAAGGGACGCAGGGGCGGGGCGAACTCCGGAGATTCTCCCGGATACGCCGACCCGCACAGAACGGAGGTGCCACAGGCCTCCGGAACGCGGATGGTCGGCCTCCCGCCCATGGAAGCCAGGAGATCCACCCCCGAGGGGCAGTCGGACCGGGAGGCGGCGTGCTCGCGCTGCCTGGAACCGTCCGGGGCGCGCCGCCCGGCCGGGGTTGACCGCCCCCGGAAACCCCGTCAGTGCTGGACGGGCGCCTCGTGCACGGTCTCGCCGTGGGGCGCCTCGAGCAGTTCCACGGAAGCGGGGGTGAACGAACCGGGGACGCTGATGGTGCCCGACGTGGTCTGTCGGGGCAGCAGGGTGAGGGTGCTGATCTGGTCCTCGGCGGCGCCGGCTCCGTCGGCGGAGCCGTGCCGGTCCCCGGAGGCGTCCACGAGCACGAAGTGGGAGGGACTCACCTCGAGCTCGCCGTCGGTGCGGTTGGCGACGGCCACGTGCACGGTGGTGTGTTCGGCGACCTGACCGTGCTCACCGTCCCGACCGGCACCTGGCGTTGCCACGGTGGTGTAGCCGGGGCTCTGAGTGCTGTCGGTGCCGCTGTCGGGGGTGGCGGGGACGAACTCGGCCGGTGCCACGGTCAGGCCGACGGGCGCATCGGGGTCCTCGGTGGGCACGGCTTCCTCGCCGAGGCTGCTCTCGGCCCGCTCGGGGGTGTCGTGGGAGCCGGGGAGGGGCGGGGGCCAGGGATCCGTTGCGATCGAGGCCAGGGAGACCGTGCCGAGCGCGACGGCGCCGGCGAACGCGGTCAGGCCCAGTGTGCGGCCCGGGGCCGCGGTTCGGCGTGGTGGCTTCGGCACGGTTGCGGGCCCTCCTGGTCGGAGCGCCTCTGGCGCTCCGTCTTCGACCGGATCTTCACAGAGAGTAACGACGGTGCCTGTGGGTGTGGGGGAGGGTGCGGAGGTTCGGCGGGGCGTGGGAGCGGCGGTCCGGCGGGAGGGGCCGTGGACACGAAGAGGGGACGGCGGGTCGAACCGCAGGACCGCCGTCCCCCTTGGACTGCTCTTAGGTGTTGGCGTTGCTGATGCACTGGTTGAGCAGGTCCAGGTCGAGGTTGATCAGACCGAGGGTCTGCTGCTCCTGGACGCAGGCCTGGACCACGTCGGTGTCCCATTCCTTCTCGTGGGCGGAGGCGGTGCCGATGCCGGCGCCGACGAGGCCCGCAGCGAAGAGACCGGTGATCGCGAACTTGGCGGCCTTGCGCATGTCATCCCTCTCTGGGTTGCTACAGCGATGTGGGCTCGATGCCCACACAGCAGATAACCGTTCGGTTACGGTTCGAAACCCTCAGTGAGAAAATGCAGGTCCGACGGGGTCAGAATTTGGGAGAGCATGCCCTGTTATGTCGCCCGGGAAGGCGGCGTCCCGGCGTCGGGAGGCGGGGTTTCGGCCGTGCCCTTCGTTCCCTCGTCGTCGTTCCGTGAAGAGGTCCGGGTCGAACCGGCGCTGGCCGCGATCACACAGGCCACCGCGATCCACTGCCACACGGTCAACATCTCGCCGAGGAGTACCAGGCCCACCAGAGCGGCCGCGGCCGGCTGGAGGCTCATCAGGATCCCGAACACCCGCGGGGGCATGCGGCGCAGGGCGGTCAGCTCCAGCGTGTAGGGCACGACCGAGGACAGCACGCCCACGGCCAGTCCGATCAGGACCAGGCGCCAGTCGAGCAGAGCGGCCCCGCCCTCGGCGATCCCGGGCGGGCCCAGCAGAATCACGCCCACGACGCTGCCGATGGCGAGCCCGGACGCGCCGCTGAAACGCTGTCCGGTCGCCGCGCTGAGCAGGATGTACCCGGCCCAGGCCACCGCCGCGAGGGCGGCGAACAGCACGCCCACCGGATCCAGGTCGGCGCGTTCCATGCCCAGCGCGACCACCCCGGTCCCGGCCAGGGCCGCCCAGAGCAGGTCCACCCGTCGGCGAGAGCCCAGGATCGCGATCATGAGCGGGCCCAGGTACTCGATGGTGACCGCGATACCCAGGGGGATGCGGGCGAAGGCCTGGTAGATGAAGACGTTCATCAGTGCCAGTGCTGTGCCGTAGCCGACCACGACCGTCCAGTCCCCGCGTGTGCGCGCCCGCAGGGCCGGCCGCACCAGAACCACGAGGAGCACCGCCGAGGTGACCAGTCGCAGCCACACCACCGCCGTGGGCGGAAGCTGCTCGAACAGGCCCTTCGCGACGCCGGCGCCGGTCTGCACGGACACGATGCCGATCAGCACGAGCCAGGTCGCGGGGACGGCCTCGGCGGCCGAGCGCAGGGTCAGGGGTGTTCCGGAGGAGCGCATCACGAGTCATCCTACGTTTTCGGTGACCCGGTCCTCCTCCTGCCCCGTGGTCTCGTCGGTCGCGCGCCGCCGGCCCGAGCTCGGGTCCACCAGCGCCCACAACAGCATCAGCCAGGCCAGTGCCACCACCCCCGGCTGCAGGAAGGTCATGACCAGCCCGATCGCGGTCAGATCGCCCGCGCCCGAGGTCACCTGTCCCGCGATCCACAGGAACGGCAGGGCTGCGGCCAGCAGGTTGGTCGCCAGTGCTGCCCAGGCCAGGACCCGGCGCCGCGGTGGGCGCCACAGCAGCAGGGCACCGCCCGCGGCGAACAGGAACAGGGGTGGCCCCAGGTGGCGGACCAGTACGAACCAGGGGACTCCGATGGCTTCCATGGGGCCCGAGGCTACCGAGCGCACGCGGCCCACACGGATCACGGCAGAAGCCGCGAAAGGGCGCAATTACAGTGAGATGGTCCCGGTGTGCCCGAGCCCGTCCGTTTCCCCGCTGGAGCCCCCGCCGATGTCCTCACCCCACCCCAGTCCCGACGACGCCGAAGAAGAAGGCCGGGTCCCGCGCTGGCCCATGGTGGCCGGCGCACTGGCCCTGCTGCTGGGTGTGACCGTGGGCGGCTACACGGCAGGGGCGGCCGTCAACGAGCTGGAAGCCGTCGAGGAGGAGGAACTGGAGGTCTCCTCCGGCATCCTCGTCGATCCTCCCGGCGGCCCCGAGGAGGACGATGAGGTCGAAGAGGAGCCCGGCCCCGAGCCCTTGCCCGAGGGGGTCGAACCCGGCACACCCCACGTGCTGCAGAACGTGCACGGCGACCGCGTGATGGACGTGGCCGGCGGTTCGACCGACTCCGGTGCGCACATTCACCTGTGGGACCGCCACGACGAGGAGAATCAGCAGTGGCGCCTGCACCCGGTCGACGACACCCACGTGGAGATCGAAGGGGTCGAGAGCGGCCTGCTCCTGGAGATCGCCGAGGCCGAGGACGATCCGGGCGCGGTGCTCGAGGAACGCGACGGTGAACCCCGCCAGCACTGGATCGCGGTGGAGATGCAGGACGGGGCGGTGCGCCTGGTCAACCGGGAGTCCCGCAACGCCCTGGAGGCCGAGGCCGGCGACCCGGAGAACCGTTCGCCGGTCGTGGAGGCCGCTGACGCCGGCCGGTCCCACCAGCAGTGGCGCCTGCTGCCCCTGGACGCCCCGCCGGAGGACGGCCCCGGCCAGGACGGCGGCGGTGACGGGCGCGGAGGCCAGGGAGAAATGGACGACGACGGGGGCGACGAGCGCCGCACACCCCGGTAGGCCCGCCCCCCCGCGGGGCTTTCCCGGCGGAGGGGCCCGCCGCTGTCACTCCCAGCGGAAGAGCCGTGCGGCGAGCAGCCCGCACACGGCAGCCCACACGGCCAGGACCACGAACACGCCCAGGGACGGCAACGAGCCGTCCACCAGGGCAGTGCGCAGACCGGAGCTGAGTGCGGTGATCGGCAGGGCGGAGACCGCCTGCTCCATCGGCCCGGGGAAGGTGCTGGTGGGGAACAGGACGCCGCCCAGGCCCAGCATGAGGACGTAGACCAGGTTCGCGCCGGCCAGGGTCGCCTCGGCGCGCAGGGTCCCGGCCATGAGCAGAGCCAGCGAGCTGAACGCGGCTGTGGCCAGCAGCACCGTCACCAGAGCGCCCGCGACGGACCCTGGGGTGAGTGCGGGCGACCACCCCAGGGCCAGCGCCACCGCGCACAGCACCACGGCCTGGATCGCCTGGATCACCAGGACAGCGAGGGTCTTGGCGGCCAGCAGCCCGAACCGGGACAGCGGTGTGGCCCCCAGGCGCTTGAGCACGCCGTAGCGGCGTTCGAACCCGGTTCCGATGGCCAGGCCGGTGAAGGAGGTCGACATGACCGCCAGCGCCAGCACACCGGGGGTGAGCACGTCCACGCGAGCGCCCTCGCCCATGTCCAGGACGGGGGTGACGCTGAAACCGATAAGCAGCAGTACCGGGATGACCATGGTCAGCAGCAGCTGCTCTCCGTGGCGCAGCATGATCCGCAGTTCCATGCCGGCCTGCGCGAGCACCATGCGCCCCAGGGGGGCGGCCTGGGGGTCGGGCCGGAAGAGCGCGGCGTCGGTGCCGTTCGTTCCGGTCCGGTCGGCGGTGGAGGTGGTGAAGGTGTGCTCGGTCATCAGTCCCGCAGTTCCCGGCCGGTGAGTTCGAGGAAGACGTCTTCGAGGGTACGGCGCCTGACGCGCAGGTCCTCGGCCATGACGCCGGAGGAGGCGCACCAGGCGGTGACGGTGGCCAGAAACTCGGGTCCGGCGCCGTCGGGGTCGTCGGGGCGCACCACGTGGTTGTGGCGGTCGCCCGCGGGTGTGCTGGTCACGGTGGAGCCGGGGGGAAGGGCCTCGCGCAGGGCGTCGGTCCCCAGGGGAGCGTGGGTGGAGAAGCAGACCTCCCGGTGGCCGCCGGTGAGAGTGTCGGGGGGGGCCTCNCCGCGGTCGATGATGACCACGTGGTCGGAGAGGCGTTCGGCCTCCTCCATGTGGTGGGTGGTGAGGATGACCGCGACCCCGGCCTCGCGCAGGGTGGAGACCAGGTCCCAGGTGGCCATGCGGGCCTGGGGGTCGAGCCCGGCGGTGGGTTCGTCGAGGAAGACCAGCTCGGGCCGGCCGATGACCGCGCAGGCCAGGGACAGGCGCTGCTGCTGTCCGCCGGACAGGCGCCGGAAGGGGGTGCCGGCCACCGAGGTCAGGCCCAGGCGGGTCAGGAGCAGGTCGGGATCGATGGGGCGGGCGTGGAAGGAGGCCATCAGGCGCAGCCACTCGCCCGCACGCGCGCCGGTGGGCACGCCGCCGGACTGGGGCATGACCCCGACGCGTGGTTTGAGGGTGCCGGCATCGCTCTGCGGGTCCATACCCAGGACGCGCACATGTCCGCCGTCGGAGTGGCGGAAACCCTCACAGATCTCGATGGTGCTGGTCTTGCCCGCGCCGTTGGGGCCCAGCAGTGCGGTCACCGCCCCCCGCCGCGCGGTGAACGTGAGGCCGGTGACTGCTGTGGTGGCGCCGTAACGCTTGACCAGGTCGACGACCTCGACCGCGGCTGTTTCCATGGGGCCCGAGTCTACGTGCGGCTGGGGGGAATCGCTCACCGGGACCGCGTCGGAGAGCTTCGGGGAGGGTCGGTCAGCACAACCGGACGTCCGGATCTTGGCACCGTTGTCCCAGAATGTGAGCGCCGGGAATGTTCTGGGACCGTGCGGTCTTCCATCTTCAGGTGTGTTCGTCCCGCGAATTCCCACTTAGGCAAGGCTCCCCTTCGTGATCAAACCCATGGGAGCAGGTTTGCCTAGCCGGGTCGATTTACGCCACACTGATGTTGTCTAATCAATTCACGCACTCCGACGAGTCGTGCGACGTGACGATGGGGGGACCGTATGCCGGATGCGTCCAGTATGCCCGGCCCCCTGAGCGGGTCCGAGCGCGGGGCCGAGACCGGCACGCGCGCGCGGGTGGCACGGATCGTCATGGAGAAGGGCCCGATCACCGCCGCCGACCTCGGCGAGCGCCTCGGGCTCACCCCGGCGGCCATCCGCCGCCACCTCGACAACCTGACCAGCGAAGGCATGGTCGAGGGCCGCGACGCCCGGCCCCACGGCGGCCGCCGCCGCAGGGGGCNGCCGGACGCGACGCCTTCGTCCATGCCTACGACGACCTCGCCTCCAGCGCACTGCGCTTCCTCGCGCAGACCGCCGGCCCCGAGGCCGTCGGCGAGTTCGCCCGCAGTCAGGTCGCCGACCTGGAGAGGCGCTACGAGCCCCTGCTGGACTCGGTCCCGCCCGAGGAGCGGGTCCACCTGCTGGCCCAGGCGCTGTCCAACGACGGCTACGCCGCCACCGCGGGCCGGGCGCCCGCACCCGGGGGCGGCGACCAGCTCTGCCAACACCATTGCCCCGTCGCGCACGTGGCCGCGGAGTTCCCGCAGCTCTGCGAGGCCGAGATCGAGGCCTTCGCGCGGCTCCTGGGCACCCCGGTGCGCAGGTTGGCCACCATCGCCCACGGCGACGGTGTGTGCACCACGCACGTCACCCCTCGGGATGACACCGCGAGCGGGGAGGGCCACACCCCCGCGACCAACAGCGTCCGCCGTCCGGCGGACGGAGGATCGCACTATCACAAGGACGTCTGAGTCCAGGAGGAGTCCGCGCATGACGTCTATCGCGCACCCCGAGCTCGAAGGGCTCGGAACTTACGAGTACGGCTGGGCCGACTCCGACGAGGCCGGAGCCACGGCCCGTCGCGGCCTGAACGAAGAGGTCGTCCGCGACATCTCCGACAAGAAGGACGAGCCGGAGTGGATGACCAAGCTCCGCCTCAAGTCTCTCAGGCTCTTCGACAAGAAGCCGATGCCCACCTGGGGCGCGGACCTGTCCAACATCGACTTCGACAACATCAAGTACTTCGTGCGGTCCACGGAGGAGCAGGCCACCTCGTGGGAGGACCTGCCCGAGGACATCAAGAACACCTACGACAAGCTGGGGATCCCCGAGGCGGAGAAGCAGCGCCTGGTCGCCGGTGTCGCCGCGCAGTACGAGTCCGAAGTCGTCTACCACCAGATCCGCGAGGACCTGGAGGAGCAGGGCGTCCTCTTCCTGGACACCGACACCGCGCTCAAGGAGCACCCGGAGATCTTCGAGGAGTACTTCGGCTCCGTCATTCCTCCGGGTGACAACAAGTTCTCCGCGCTCAACACCGCCGTGTGGAGCGGTGGGTCCTTCATCTACGTTCCCAAGAACGTGCACGTGGAGATCCCGCTGCAGGCCTACTTCCGGATCAACACCGAGAACATGGGCCAGTTCGAGCGGACCCTGATCATCGTCGACGAGGGCGCCTACGTCCACTACGTCGAGGGCTGCACCGCACCGATCTACAAGTCGGACTCGCTGCACTCGGCCGTCGTCGAGATCATCGTCAAGAAGAACGCCCGTTGCCGTTACACGACCATCCAGAACTGGTCGAACAACGTCTTCAACCTGGTCACCAAGCGCGCCGTCGCCGAAGAGGGCGCGACCATGGAGTGGATCGACGGCAACATCGGCTCCCAGGTGACGATGAAGTACCCGGCCGTCTACCTCATGGGCGAGCACGCCAAGGGCGAGACCCTGTCGATCGCGTTCGCCAGTGAGGGCCAGCACCAGGACACCGGGTCCAAGATGGTGCACTGCGCGCCCAACACCTCGTCCAAGGTGGTCTCCAAGTCGGTGGCCCGCGGCGGTGGCCGCTCCTCCTACCGGGGACTCATCCAGGTCCAGGAGGGCGCACACCTGGCCAAGTCCTCGGTCGAGTGCGACGCGCTGCTGATCGACACCGTCAGCCGTTCGGACACATACCCCTACAACGACATGCGCGAGGACGACACCGAGCTCGCGCACGAGGCGACCGTCTCGAAGGTCAGCGAGGACCAGCTCTTCTACCTGATGAGTCGCGGGATGGAAGAGGAAGAGGCCATGGGCATGATCGTGCGCGGGTTCGTCGAGCCCATCGCGCGTGAGCTGCCCATGGAGTACGCGCTGGAACTGAACCGACTGATCGAGCTTCAGATGGAAGGAGCGGTTGGTTAAGTTGACCAGCCCGAGCACCGAACCCAAGGCCCACAGCCACGGCCTGGGGGAGATCCCGTTCTCCAAGCTTGCGACCCACGGGTCGTTCGACGTGAACGACTTCCCCGTGCCCAATGGCCGCGAGGAGGAGTGGCGCTTCACTCCGCTGCGCCGCCTCAAGGGCCTGCACGACTTCAAGGGCGAGGCCGACGGCGTCGACCGCCTCGACGTGGACGCCCCCGAGGGCGTCACCGTCGAGAAGGTCGGCCGTGACGACGAGCGCCTGCGTACCGCCGGCCTGCCCGCCGACCGGGTGACGGCCCAGGCCCACAGCGCCTTCGAGGAGGCCACGGTCCTGACCGTCGCCAAGGGCACTGCCCTGGAGCGTCCGGTCACCATCGAGCGCCAGGCCCAGGGCGGCACGCGCTTCGACCAGTACCTCATCGAGCTCGAGCCGATGGCCGAGGCCGTCGTGGTCCTCAAGCAGACCGGTACCGGTGTGCGCGCGGGCAACCTCGACCTGCACGTGGGGGAGGGCGCCCGCCTGACCCTGGTCAGCGTGCAGGACTGGGAGCAGGACGCCGTGGATGTCACCCAGCACAACGCCCAGGTCGAGAAGGACGGCACGTTCAAGTCGATCGTCGTCACGCTCGGCGGTGACCTGGTGCGCCTGTCCCCGAAGGTGGCCTACAAGGACCGCGGCGCCAACGCCGAGCTCCACGGCCTGTACTTCACCGGTGACGGCCAGCACCACGAGCACCGTTCGCTCATCGACCACAACCTGTCCAGCACCCGCTCGCGCGTGGAGTACAAGGGCGCGCTCAGCGGCAAGGACGCCCACGCGGTGTGGATCGGTGACGTGATCATCGGCGAGGGCACCAGCGGCACCGACTCCTACGAGCTCAACCGCAACCTCCAGCTCACCGACGACACCCGTGTCGACTCGGTCCCGAACCTGGAGATCTTCACCGGTGAGGTCGAGGGCGCCGGGCACGCCTCCGCGAGCGGGCGCCTGGACGACATCCACCTCTTCTACCTGCGTTCGCGCGGGATCCCTGAGGAGGAGGCCCGTCGTCTGGTCATCCGCGGTTACTTCCTCGAGCTGATCAACCGCATCCCGATCGAGGAGCTGCGCGACGAGATCATGGGCAAGGTCGAGCAGAAGCTGGCTTCCCATGAGTGAGTCCGGTCGCTGGGTCAAGCTCGCCGAGCTCGACGAGATCCCCGAGGAGGGGACTCTGGGCGTCGAGACCGACGACGAGACCCCGATCGCGCTTGTTCGCACCGAGGGCGAGGTCTTCGCGGTTCGGGACGTGTGCTCCCACGCCGAGGTCGCCCTCTCCGAGGGCGAGGTCGAGGACGGCACCATCGAGTGCTGGCTGCACGGGTCCTGCTTCGACCTGCGCTCCGGATCCCCGATCAACCCGCCCGCGACCAAGCCGGTCCCCACCTACGACGTGAAGATCGACGGCGACGACGTGCTCGTCTCCCTCGACGAAGAGAATTCCTGAGGCTTGACATGACGAAGTTCGAAATCCGCGGCCTGCGCGCCGACGTCCTCATCGGCGAGGACGAGCGCCAGGAGATCCTCAAGGGCGTTGACCTGACGGTCAACTCCGGCGAGACCCACGCCATCATGGGCCCCAACGGCTCCGGCAAGTCGACCCTGGCCTACGCGATCGCCGGCCACCCGCGCTACGAGATCACCGAGGGCGAGGTCCTGATCGACGGGGAGAACGTCCTCGACATGGAGGTCGACGAGCGCGCCCGTGCCGGTGTGTTCCTGGCCATGCAGTACCCGGTCGAGGTCCCGGGTGTGTCCATGTCCAACTTCCTGCGCAGCTCGGTCACCGCGGTGCGCGGCGAGGCCCCCAAGCTCCGCCAGTTCTCCAAGGAGCTGCAGGGCGCCATGAAGAACCTCTCGATCGACTCGGGCTTCGCGGCCCGCGGCGTGAACGAGGGTTTCTCCGGCGGTGAGAAGAAGCGCCACGAGATCCTTCAGCTGGAGCTGCTCAAGCCGAAGGTGGCCATCCTCGACGAGACCGACTCCGGTCTGGACGTGGACGCGCTCAAGATCGTCTCCGAGGGCATCAACCGCTCCAAGGAGACCCACCAGATGGGCACCATGCTCATCACCCACTACACCCGGATCCTCAACCACGTGAAGCCGGACTTCGTGCACGTCTTCGCCGGTGGCCGCATCGCCGAGTCCGGCGGTCCGGACCTGGCCGACACCCTGGAGTCCGAGGGCTACGAGCGTTTCGTGAAGGCGGGCGCGTAACCGATGAGCATGCGCGAGCTGGAGCGGCTCGACGTCGAGGCGGTCCGGAAGGATTTTGCGATCCTCTCCCGGACCGTCCGCGACGGACGCCGCCTGGTCTACCTCGATTCCGGGGCGACCTCGCAGAAGCCCCGACAAGTACTGGACGCCGAAAGGGAGTTCTACGAACGCCACAACGCGGCGGTGCACCGGGGCGCGCACCAGCTCGCGGAGGAGGCGACCGACGCCTACGAGGCGGCCCGTGAGACCATCGCGAACTTCATCGGGGCGAGCAGCGGTGAGGTGGTCTTCACCAAGAACGCCACCGAGGCCGTCAACCTGGTGGCCTACGCGATGAGCAACGCGGCCACCGCCGAGCCGGCGCTGAGCCGTTTCCAGGTCGGTCCTGGGGACGAGATCGTCGTCACCGAGATGGAGCACCACGCCAACCTGGTGCCGTGGCAGCAGCTGTGCCAGCGCACCGGGGCGACGCTGCGGTGGTTCCCGGTGACCGAGGACGGGCGCCTGGACCTGACCGACATCGGTGAGCTCGTCAACGAGCGCACCCGTGTGGTGGCCTTCGCCCACCAGTCCAACGTGCTGGGCACGGTCAACCCGGTGCAGACCATCACCGCCCGGGCCCGCGAGGTCGGTGCCCTGGTGGTGCTGGACGCCTGCCAGTCCGTGCCGCACATGCCGGTGGACGTGGGCGAGCTGGACGTGGACTTCCTGGCCTTCTCCGGGCACAAGATGCTCGGCCCCAACGGCATCGGCGTGCTCTGGTCGCGCCGTGAGCTGCTGGAGGCCATGCCGCCCTTCATCACCGGCGGGTCCATGATCGGCGTCGTCCACATGGACCGTTCCACTTGGGCCGAGCCCCCGCAGCGCTTCGAGGCGGGGGTGCCGATGGCGCCGCAGGCGGTCGGTCTGGCCGCGGCCTGCGACTACCTGACCTCCATCGGCATGGACCGGGTGGCGGACCACGAGCACCGGCTGACCGAGTACGCGCTCGACAAGGTCGGTTCCATCGAGGGTGTGCGCATCGTGGGCCCCACCGAGACGGTGGACCGCGGTGGGGCGGTGTCGTTCGTCGTGGACGATATCCACCCGCACGACCTGGGCCAGGTCCTGGACGACCGGGGCGTCGAGGTCCGGGTCGGGCACCACTGCGCCTGGCCGATGCACCGCAAGCTGGGTATCGTCGCCACCACGCGTGCTTCGTTCTACCTCTACAACTCGTTCGAGGACGTGGACGCGCTCGCGGAGGCCATCCGGGATGCCCAGAAGTTCTTCGGGACCCGGCCCTAGGACAAGGATTCTGCCTGACCATGCAGTTGGACGCGATGTACCAGGAGATCATCCTGGACCACTACCGGAACCCGCACAACAAGGGGCTGCGGGATCCGCACGACGGGGAGGCGCACCACATCAACCCCACGTGCGGGGACGAGGTGACGCTCCGGGTCTCGTTGACC
The DNA here is from genome assembly GCF_000341025.1 of Nocardiopsis salina YIM 90010. Classification (GTDB taxonomy): domain Bacteria; phylum Actinomycetota; class Actinomycetes; order Streptosporangiales; family Streptosporangiaceae; genus Nocardiopsis; species Nocardiopsis salina. The sequence goes on from NZ_ANBF01000139.1 coordinate 22,076, forward strand.
CCCGCCCCCGGCGGTGAGCTCGACGAGAAGGCCACTGTCGCCGATGTGTCCTACGACAGTATGGGGTGCTCCATCAGCCAGGCGAGCACCTCGGTCCTGACCGATCTGCTGATCGGCCGGACGGTCGCCGACGGGATGCAGACCCTGGACGCGTTCACCGAGCTGATGCAGTCCAAGGGCCAGGGCGAGCCCGACGAGGACGTCCTGGAGGACGCGGTGGCCTTCGCCGGGGTGTCGCAGTACCCCGCCCGCATCAAGTGCGCGCTCCTGGGCTGGATGGCCTGGAAGGACGCGGTGTCGAAGTCTTTGGACAAGGAAGGCGTCTGATGAGCGAGAACGAGACGACCACCACCGAGGCCCCTGCGGAGGCCTCCCCCGAGCAGGAGCAGCTCGCCGAGGAGATCGCCGAGGCGCTCAAGGACGTGATCGACCCCGAGCTGGGCATCAACATCGTCGACCTGGGCCTGCTCTACGGCGTCAACGCCGACGACGCCTCCATCACGCTGGACATGACGCTGACCAGTGCGGCCTGCCCGCTGACCGACGTCATCGAGGACCAGGCCAACAGTGCGCTCGACGAGTTCGAGCGCGAGGTCAAGATCAACTGGGTCTGGATGCCGCCGTGGGGTCCGGACAAGATCACCGACGACGGCCGTGACCAGCTGCGGATGCTGGGCTTCAACGTCTGAGGTGAGCATTTCGTGCGACGGGCCGGGACCTTCGGGTCCCGGCCCGTTCGTGTGTGAGGGGCGCTCAGTGCAGGAGGCCGGCCATCTGCTGGACCTCGTGGGCGACGTCGTCGGGGGTGCGTGCGGGGCGCCGGAAGCAGATGCGTACGTCGTGATCTCCGTCGGGGCCCTCCAGCCGCAGGCGCAGTCCGTGGCGGTCCACACCCAGCGGGCGCGGGCGGCCCTGGGGGAGCGGCTCGGGGCAGTGCGCGACCAGGCCCCAGAGCACGTCGGGGTGGCTGTCCTCGAGGTGGCGCAGCCAGGGGCCCTCCCAGCGGCCGAAGGGGTCGGCCGGGGCGCCGGCGAACTCCGCGGGGGTGATCAGGTGGCAGCCGTCGTGGTCGGAGTGCACGACCAGGTCGGGCGCCAGGGCGACCATGGTGCGGCCGTGGCCCAGATCCAGGAGGCGTTCGTCGGGGTCCCGGTCGGAGACGGCCAGGGCGAGGTTGCGGGCCTCGGATCTCGGTGGCACGCGCAGGGTCCCGTTGATCCACAGCAGGGAGCGGGTGCTGTCGCGCAGGTCGACCGGGGCGGTGTCGGTGAACTCGAGTGTGGCCTCGAGATTTCCCGAGCCGATCTCGGCCAGGACCAGGTGCCGGTCGGGCACCAGCAGCGTGACCTCGCCCTGAGGAGTGGTGTGGCAGACGGGCCCGGTCAGGTGCAGTGACCTGTCGGAGCTGGTCACCGTGGCCGGGTTGGGTCGGGACAGGACGGAGCGTGCCCGTTCGGCGGGGGAGGGGACCGAGAGGTTCGTGGACGGAAGCAGCAGGATCACCTCAATTCTATTAGGTAAGGCTAACCTATATCTTTTCTGCTCGCACCGGAACCCCCAGGTGGTCACGCGAGCACGCACACAGAAGGCCCCCGGAACCGAGCTCTGGGTTCCGGGGGCCTCGCGTTGTGCCGGGAGGGAGTCAATGCGTGGCGAAGAGCCCCGCGTGCAGCTCCTGGGCGATGTCCTCGTCACCGCGCCGCGACAGCTGTTCCAGCAGCGACTGCGGGTCCGGCGGAGCGCCCGGGTCGGAGTCGGTGATGCGCCGCGACAGGATCTGCAGCGCCTCCTCGGTCGAGGCGGGGGCGGTGTAGCCGCTCAGGTGCAGGGCACGGGCGGCCGGGGAGAACCCGCTCATGTCCATGGCCGGGAGCTTGCGCGCGTCCAGGCGGTCACCGGAGACGGTGATGAACATGCGGTCCCCGGGCTGGGCGGCCTGGCGGCGCAGCAGGGGGCGCAGCGAGTCGAAGGCGGGCTGGTCGCGCCAGACCAGGACCAGCAGGTCGGCTCCGGGAGCGGTCAGGCACAGCAGGCGTCCCGGCTGCAGCCCCAGGTGGGTGGCGTAACCCGTGGGCACGGCCACGGGGGCGCCGTTGAGGTGGTCGGCGGTGATGTCCACGCGGTGCCACCAGCGTCCGTCCGGGGCGCGGAAGCAGCGTGCGGCGGTGGAGGGGTCCCCGGCGTCGGTGAACCGGACGGGCTCGGGCTGGGCCGGGGGCGGGGAGGGCGGCGCCGCGGCCGCGGGCTGCGGAGCCGACTCGGGTCTGTGCTGGACCGGCTGCGGCTCCGCCTGCTGGGGTGGCTCCTGGGCCTCGGGGCGGCGGCGTATCGGCAGCCCGTTCTGTGTGGTGGCGCTGTCCTCGCCCTGGGGTTCGGCGGGCCCGGCCTGGCTCTCCACGGGCACGGCCGGGTCGACGAACACCTGGCCGTCCCGGATGTTCACGCCCGGGGTGCTCAGCAGCCAGGCGCGCAGTTCGGGCTGGCGGATCCCGATGCGGGCCAGCCGGTTGCCGGCCTCGGTGAGGTTGGGGGCGTCCCCGACCATCTCCCGCGTCTGTGTGCGCAGGTGGTTGGGGTCGTCGGCGATGAGCCAGCCGTTGTACATGCGGCGGTCGGTGAACAGGGTGATGATCACGCGCCACATCGGGGTCTGCAGCGTCGGCACGTCCACGGGGTGGTCGGCGTGGGCGTTGATGAGCCGGTCGATGGTGGTGGCGGTGCCCAGCTGTTCGGAAAGGTCGCGCAGGTGCTTGGTGATCGATGCGCCCTCGGCCGAGTTCAACCAGTTCAGAAGGCGTTCTTCCACCTTGCGCTGGGCCGAGCGGATCTCGCGCACGTCCACCGAGATCTGTTCGGCGAGCACGCGGATGCTGATGGGGTCGGTCGCGAACAGGCGCTCGGCCGCGACGGTGCGCTCCAGTTCGGGCCAGGAACGGATCATCTGCTCGACCTGGTCGACCAGCGGGTGCTCGCCCAGGACGGGGGGCGGGGCGGCCTCCTCGGCGTCGGTGCGCATGGCCTTGGGCGGCCCGAAGCTGGGGCGGCGCAGGGTGCGTCCGGGGCCCAGCAGGGAGCTGCGGAACTGTGAGCGCAGGTCGGTGGCGCCGGTGTCCTCGACGGCCGGTTCCGGGGCTGGGCCGCCGTGTGCGGCCTCGGGGATCATGGCTGCGGAGCTGACCATGCCGCCCACGGGGGCTTCCTCAGCGGCCTCCTCCTCGCGGTCGCGCTGGGCCCGCAGTGCGCGCAGGGTCCGGATGGCACGGGTGGCCGGGGTCTGGGGCGGGCCGTCGGGCTCACCGGTGTCGGTGTCGGGGGGCGTGCCCTCGGTGTTGGTGGCCCCGCTCAGGTAGTCCAGGGCGTCGCGTACGTGCTCGGGCGCGGAATCGGGCAGCCAGTTCGAGATGGTGCGCACGGCCTCGAGCATGAGCGCGGGAGAGGGCACCGGCCCGCTGGGAAGTTCGCCGCAGGGGCGCAGGGCGCGCCAGGCGACCGTGCTGACCACGTCGATCAGACGGCACTCGCGCAGCGCCCAGGTGCTGATCTCCTGGGGGCAGGCGTTGACGAGGTGGCCCCAGCCGCCGGCGGCAGAGACCACGGTGCTCACCGGTTCGGCGAGCTCGCCGGCCTCGACCCACTGCCCGCGCAGGCTGGGCAGGAACTCGGCCAAGGGCACGTGCCCCCACTGCTCGACCGCCAGGCGCGCCAGGCTGTGCGCGAGCCAGGGCGGGCCCGCGATCTCCAGGACGCGGGCGACGGGCAGGGAGTGCCACCAACCCTCGATGAGCCGATCGTGGTGGAGCAGGGGTGCCACATCCGGCGACTTCGACCAGCGCAACGCGGGCGCCAGGTCGACGAGGCAGATCGGAGAGACGGCGTTCATCCGCTGGGGACCTCGACCTCCTGGTGTCTGCACGTGAATTCGGGAGGAACCGCACGGGCCTTCGGTTCGGTGCACCACAGTACGCGTCCCGAGTCGGTCGGTGGCAGGCGAGGACGAGGGGCCGCCACCGGTGCTCCTGGGAAGGGCACGGCGGACCGGGGGACAGGGGTGCCGTGAGCACTGCCCGAGATCGTACGTGCCCGGGAAGCGCATCGGTACCCCCATGATCCCGTGTGCTGCGCCGTCGCGCAGGCGAACACGGTGTGTGATGTCCCCAGTGGCGGGAGTTCTCGCAGCGTGCGGTACATTCTGCTGTGCTCTACCTCATATCGGGCAATCGACATGTCAGGGGCGGTCCGGCGCCGCCCCGTGTCCTCCCGGCATCGTCGCGCGCACGCGTGAAACGGGAGAGGCCGCGGGTATGCTTGTCGGGCACTGTCCTCGACCGAACACCCTTCGGCCGGGTGGCCCGGAGCGGGCCGACCAGGGGTCGACGGTGTTCGAACGCGGGTCGGCGGCCCAGGGCGACCCGTACCGAAGGATGTGCCGCAACCCACGCACCCTCAGTCCTGCGCGAGCGTGGTGCGGTCGAGCCGGATGATTGGTTGACGTGACAGACCTTGACTTGAATCCCCCACTGTCGGCGCGCGTGGGCAGACCGGAGCCGATCCGGACCTACGTGGCCCTCGGCGACAGCATCACCGAGGGGATGGAGGACAACAGCGGGCCCGGGGGCGAGTACCGCGGGTTCGCCGACCGCCTGGCCGAGCATCTGGGGACCCTCGCCCCGGACTTCCGGTACGCCAACCTGGGTGTGCGCGGGCGCCGCATGCACCACATCTTCGGCGAACAGCTCGAGAAGGCGCTCGAGTGGAAGCCGGACCTGGTCACCGTGCTGGCCGGCGGCAACGACGTCCTGCGGCCGGGCAGCAACCTGGACGCCCTGGCCGAGCACTTCGAGTGGGGCGTGCGCCAGCTGCTCGACGCCGGCCTGCGCGTGGTCATCATCTCCGGCCACGACACCGGCTGGATCCCCGTGCTGCGCTACTACCGGGGCCGGATCGCGATCTACAGCATGCACATGCGCTCGGTCGCCGAACGCACCGGTACCGAGATCGTCGACCTGTGGGCGCTCAACGCGCTCAACGACCCGCGCGCGTGGAGCGAGGACCGCCTCCACCTGAACGGGACCGGTCACCAGGTCGTCGCGGCCCGCATCGCCGACCTCATCGGATTCCCGATGGGTCCCCGCGAGGCCTGGACCGACCCGTGGAGCACCCCGCCCCAGCAGCTGCCGCGGATCCTGCGCCGCCGTGAGAACCGGCGCTGGGCCCGCCAACACCTGGTGCCGTGGCTGCGCCGCCGCGCAATGGGCCGCTCCTCCGGGGACGGTCGAATGGCCCGCCGCCCGCAGCTGGACTATCTCTACGACGAGGCCACACGCGAGCGGGTGGCCCGCGACCTGGCCGCCCAGGACGGTGAGGACACCCATGGCCCCGCGGCCACGCAGGCCGAGGAGGCGCCCACGATCAGCCCGTCGGGTACCAAGGGTCCCGGCCCGCGCGACTGACCCCGGACACAGCGGTGCCCGCGCCTCCTCGGGAGCGCGGGCACCGTCGTTCTTCCGGCCGCCGGGGCCGCAGGTCCTAGAGCGGGATGTTGCCGTGGGCGCCGCGGCTGTCCGGGGTCTGTTCGATCACCTGGGCCAGGGCGGTGCGGGTGTTCTTGGGTTCGACGACCTCGTCGACCACACCGAGCTCCTGGGCCCGGGGCAGACCGCCGGCCTCTCGTTCCTGTTCGGCCGCCAGGCGTTCCTCCAGCGCGGGGCGTTCGGACTCGGGGACGGCCGCGAGTTCGCGGCGCTTGAGGATGCGCACCGCCGCTACCGGTCCCATGACCGCGACCTCGGCCGTCGGCCAGGCCAGCACCCGGCTCGCCCCGAGCGCACGTGAGTTCATCGCGATGAAAGCGCCGCCGTAGGACTTGCGGGTCACCAGGGTCACGCGCGGGACCGTCGCCTCGGCGAAGGCGTGCAGGAGTTTGGCGCCGCGGCGCACCACGCCGTCCCACTCCTGGTTCACGCCGGGCAGGTAGCCGGGCACGTCCACCAGGACCACCAGCGGCACCCCGAACGCGTCGCACATGCGCACGAAACGCGCGGCCTTCTCCGCGGACCTGGAATCCAGGCACCCGCCCAGACGCAGCGGATTGTTGGCCACCACGCCGACGGTCCGCCCGCCCAGGCGGCCCAGGGCGGTAACCATGTTCGGCGCGTACTCGGCCTGCAGTTCCACGGCGCCGTCGCCGAGCGGGGTGTCGAGCACCCCGTCCACCAGGGGTTTGACGTCGTAGGCGCGCCGGGCCGACTCGGGCAGCACGTACCCCAGGTCGATGTCGTCCACCTGGGCGGGCTCCATCTCGCCCTGTCGCCCCAGCAGGAGGGCCAGGTCGCGGCCGCGGACCATGGCCGCGCGGTCGTCGGGTGCTGTGACGTGGACCACGCCGCTGCGGCGCCCGTGCGCGTCGGAGCCGCCCAGTTCCTCGGCGGTGATCTGCTCGCCGGTGACGCTCTCCACGACCCCGGGGCCGGTGACGAAGATCTTGCCGCGGTCGGACATGACCACCACGTCGGTCAGCGCCGGACCGTAGGCGGCACCGCCGGCCGCCGGGCCCAGCACGACCGAGATCTGCGGGACCACACCGGAGGCGCGGGTCATCACCGCGAAGACCCGGCCCACCGCGTGCAGGCTCTCCACTCCGGCCGCGAGCTGGGCACCCGAGGAGTGCCACAGACCCACCACAGGGACGCCCTCGCGCACCGCGTGTGCGTAGGCGGTCTCCATCGCCGCGCACCCGGCAGTGCCCATCGCCCCGCCCTGGATCCGGGCGTCGTTGGCGAAGGCGACCGCGGGCAGGCCGTCGATGAGCCCGGTGGCCGCCACGGCGTCGATGCCCGGGCCCTCCTCGGTCAGCAGCTCGACCGTGCCCCGGTCGAAGAACCGCGAGAGCCGCACACTCGGCTGACGCGGATCGGGGTCGCCGGCCTGCTCCGTGGCCGGACGGGCGCCGTTGTCGATCACTGTCACTGCGTGGTGCTCCTTCGCGGGTACGGGGCCGTGCCTGCGGGGGCGGGAAAGAAGAAGGGGCGGGCACCCGCCTGAGCGGGTGCCCGCCCNTGTTGTGGCCGCCGAACCCGAAGGACTCGTTGAGGGCCGCCACATCGCCGGCGGGCATCTCCTCGGGTTTGCCGCGCACGATGTCCACGGCCGTCTCCGGATCGAGCTCGTCGATGTTGATGGTCGCCGGGATGAGGCCGTTGTACAGGGCCTTGACGGTGGCGATGGACTCCACCGCGCCGGCGCCGCCCAGCAGGTGGCCGGTCATCGACTTGGTGGAGGTCACCCGAACGCTGTCGGCGGCCGCGTCCCCCAGAGCCGTCCGGATCGCGCGTGTCTCGCCCACGTCGCCGGTCGGGGTGGAGGTCGCGTGCGCGTTGACGTGCTTGACGTCGTCCGGCTTGAGGTCGGCGTCCTTGAGCGCTTCGGTGATCGCGCGCGCCTGGCCGCGGCCCTCGGGGTCGGGCTGGACGATGTCGTAGGCGTCGTCGGTGTAGCCCACACCCGCGGCGCGGGCGTAGACGCGGGCACCGCGCGCTTCGGCGTGCTCGGCCGACTCCAGGATCAGGATGCCGGCGCCCTCGCCCATGACGAAACCGTCGCGCTCCTGGTCCCAGGGGCGGGAGGCGCCCTCGGGGTCGTCGTTGCGGGTCGAGAGGGCCCGCATGGACGCGAAGGAAGCGATGTTGAGCGGGTGGATCGCGGCCTCGGTGCCGCCCGCGATGACCACGTCGGCACGGCCCGAGCGGATCATCTCCACCGCGTCGGCGATGGCCTCGGCGCTGGAGGCGCAGGCGCTCACGGGCGCGTGGGCCCCGGCTCGGGCGCTGTACTCCAGAGCCACGGCGGCGGCTGGGCTGTTGGGCATGAGCATGGGCACGGTGAACGGGGAGACCCGCTTCCAGCCCTTCTCACGGAAGGTGTCGTACTGCTCCAGGATCGTCAGGATGCCGCCGATCCCGCTGGAGACCACCACGCCCAGGCGGACGGGGTCGATCTCCGGGCTTCCGGCGTCCTCCCAGGCCTCCTGGGCGGCGATGAGAGAGAATTGCTGGGTCCGGTCCAGACGGCGCAGGCGCGGCTTGGGGAGCTTCTCGGACGGCTCCTGTGCGATCCGGCCGGCGAAGTGCACCGGGAGGCTCTCGTGCCAGTCCTCGGGCAGCATGCTGATACCGGAGCGGCCGTCGAGGAGCGCGGACCATGTGGTCGCGACGTCACCCCCGAGGGGGGTGGTGGCCCCGAGGCCGGTGACGACGACATCGGTCTTGGACATGATCCGATCGCCCTTCTCGTGGGTCGTTCCCGGTCGCTGGCCGGGAGGCGGTGGGTGGTGTGCGACGAGGAGTTCTGTGCGGGGCCCGGGGCCGGGTCACGGCCGCCCGGGTCCCCGGGGTCCCGTGCGCCCGGGCGGGGTCGCCAGGGCGCACGGACACGCTACTTCTGGATGTAGTTGATGACGTCCTGGACCGTCTTGAGGTCCTTGAGCTGGTCGTCGGGGATCTCGACGCCGAACTTGTCCTGCGCGGCGACGGCGATCTCGACCATGGACAGGGAGTCGATGTCCAGGTCGTCCACGAAGCTCTTCTCCGGGGTGACCTCGGAGGGCTCGGTGCCGACGATCTCCTCGACGATCTCGCCCAGGCCCTTGAGGATGTCCTGCTCGCTGTGCTCGGCCATGTCAATCTCCTTCTTCGGTGTCGGTGTTTCGGCGTCCCCGCCGCACGGGGACGGAACGGGTCCGGATGCCGTGCGGTGACGCTCGGGCTGTGGGGTCAGGGGATGCGGATCACCTGTGCGGCGTAGACCAGCCCCGCCCCGAAGCCCAGGGTGAGTACGGTGCTCCCCGAACGCAGCTCCCCGCGCCCGATCATGCGCGAGAGCGCCAGCGGGATGGACGCGGAGGAGGTGTTGCCCGCGGTGACGATATCGCGGGCCACCAGCGCCTGGGGAGCGCCCAGCTTCCTGGCGATCGACTCGACGATGCGCAGGTTGGCCTGGTGGGGAACGAAAGCGGTGATCTCGCTCGGGTCGACCCCGGCCCGCTCCATCGCCTCCAGGGCGACCCTGTGGAGCTCGGTCGTGGTCCACCGGAAGACCGCCTGGCCCTCCTGGTAGAGGTACTTGTGCTCGCGCAGGTGGATGGTGTCGGCGCGCTCACCCGAGGAACCCCACACGACCGGGCCGATGCCCTGCTCCTGGTCGGCCGAGACCACTGCTGCGCCCGCGCCGTCGGCGAAGATCACACAGGTGGCGCGGTCGTCCCAGTCGACCCAGTCGCTGAGCTTCTCCGAGCCCACGACCAGGACGTTGCGCGAGGTGCCGGCGCGCACGGAGTCCGAGGCCAGCCCCAGCGCGTAGCAGAAGCCCGCGCAGGCGGCGTTGACGTCGAAGGCCCCGGGGGCGGCGACACCGAGCCGGGCGGCCACGGTCGCGGCGGCGTTGGGGATCTGGTCGTGCGAGGTGCACGTGGCCACGATCACCAGATCGATGTCCTCGGGGGAGAGCCCGCTCGCGGCCACGGCCTTGCCCCCGGCCGCCACGGCCATGCTCTCCACGCTGTCGTCGGGGCCCGCCACGCGCCGTTCCTCGATGCCCACACGGCTGCGGATCCACTCGTCATTGGTGTCCACACGCTGGGCCAGGTCGTGGTTGGTGACCACGCGGGCGGGCTGGTACTCGCCGAAGGAACGGATCACCGCTCCGCCCGGCGCGCTGGGGGCGTTCAACATGTCAGCCTTCCTGATCGGAGCCCGCGGGGGCTGCGGTGCCCGCGTGCTCCTTGATGATGGCGGCGGCCCGCTCCAGATCGTCGGGGGTCTTGACCGCGTGGAGCTCGACACCTCGCAGCGCGCGCTTGGCCAGCCCGGTCAGAGTGCCCGCCGGTGCGAGTTCGATCATGGCGGTCACGCCGAGGTCGGCGAGGGTCTCGGTGCAGGCCTGCCAACGCACCGGCGAGGAGATCTGCGCAACGAGCCGCTCGAGGTAGTCCGACCCCTGTTCGACGACCGCACCGTCGGAGTTGGAGAGAAGGCTCACCGACGGATCATTGGTGTCCATGTGCGCGGCGGCGGTGCGCACGCGCTCCATGGCAGGGGCCATGTGCTCGGTGTGGAAGGCGCCGGCGACCGGGAGAGGACGCAGCCGGGCCCGCTCGGGCGGGTTCTCGGCGAAGGCGTTGAGCTGCTCGGTGGTGCCGGCGGCCACGATCTGCCCGGAACCGTTGTCGTTGGCGGGCGTGAGGCCCGCAGCTGCGATCGCGGCCAGCACGTCCTCGCGCTTGCCGCCCATGACCGCAGTCATGCCGGTCTCGGTCCGGGAGGCGGCCTCGGCCATGCCCCGGCCGCGCTCGGCGACCAGCGCCAGCGCGTCGTTGGGGGTCAGCACCCCGGCCAGGGCGGCGGCTGTGAACTCGCCGACGCTGTGGCCGGCGACGGCGTCCACGAAGGACCCGTTGGCCGGGAGGGGGGCCTCGGGGCCCGAGAGGGAGCCCAGCAGCGCGGTGGCGGTGGCCAGTCCGGCGCTGACGAGGAGGGGCTGAGCGACGGCCGTGTCGCGGATCTCGTCCGCGTCGGCGGTGGTGCCGTAGCGCACCAGGTCCAACCCGGCCACCTCCGACCACGCCTCGAACCGCGGGGCCATGCCGGGCAGTTCGAGCCATGGGGAGAGGAAACCGGGTACCTGGGCGCCTTGGCCGGGAGCAACGATGACAAGCACGACATCCACCTTGCCCTGTAGGAGATCACCAGTCGGATGGGGACGGACACGAACTTCGCTCCGTCCCGTTTGTGGACCCTCCACAAAACAGAGTCGCCCCGTGTCCCCCGGGGCCGTCATGCGGAGGGCGCACACCCCTGACGTTACGCGGCTCGCGCGTGCGCGCCTGCCCGGGTACGCGGTCCGGCCTCCCCCGGTTGGCCGCGGACACCAGGGCTGGTCCGACCCTGTGCCCGGCAGGGATGCCACCCTGGAGGTGTGAACGATCAACCCCACCGCCCCCGGGACCAGCAGGGCACGGAATCCTCGGAGGCCGCACTCGCGCAGGACGGCGCCGATGCGCGGCGGGCCGAGACCGCGCGCCGCCTGGAACGGTCCATGGGCCGCCTGGGCACGGCGGCCGTGGCGAGCATGGAGGAGCGCCTGCCCTGGTTCCGCCGCATGTCCGCGGAGGACCGCTCCTGGATCGGCCTCGTCGCCCAGTCCGGCGTGGCCGCCTTCGTCGACTGGTTCCGCAACCCCGTGCGCGGGCGCCCGGCCATCACCGTGGAGGTCTTCGGAACGGCCCCGCGCGAACTCACGCGCTCGGTGACGCTGCAACAGACCGTCGACATGATCCGGGTGGTCATCGACGTGGTCGAGGGTCAGGTCGACGAGCTCGCCGCCCCCGGAGGCGAACACCAGCTGCGCGAGGATGTGCTGCGCTACACCCGCGAGGTCGCCTTCAGCTCGGCCAAGGTCTACGCCCGCGCCGCCGAGGCGCGCGGTGCCTGGGACGCGCGTCTGGAGGCTCTGATCGTCGACGCGCTGCTGCACGGAGACCACCAGGACGGCCTGCAGACCTGGGGGTCGTCGCTGCGTTGGTCACAGACCCCGGTCATCGCGATCGCCGGCGACAGCGGCGAGGAGGACGGCAACAAGGTCCTGGACGACCTGCGCGGTGCGGCCCGTAGGCTCGGCCACGACGTCATCGCGGGGATGCAGGGCGACCGGGTCGTGGTCGTGGTCGGTGTGGGCAGTACCTACCCCGAGGGGGAGCTGCCCGCGGCGGCTGCCGAACCCCTGGCCGGCCTGTTCGGCCCCGGGCCCGTGGTGGTCGGGCCGGCCGTGCCCGACCTGAGGACGGCGGGGGCCTCCGCGCGCGCCGCGGTGAGCGGTCTGCGCTCGGCGGTGGCCTGGCCGGACGCGCCCCGTCCGGTGCTGGCCGAGGACCTGCTGCCCGAGCGGGTGCTGCAGGGGGAGGCCGGTGCGCGCCGCCAACTCGTCGAAGAGGTCTACAAACCGCTTCTCGGCGCGGGATCGCCGTTGTTGGACACCCTCTCGGTGTACCTTGAACACGCGTCCTCCCTGGAGGCGACGGCACGCATGCTGTTCGTCCACCCGAACACCGTCCGTTACCGGCTCAGCAGGATCGCCGAGCTGACCGGCCACACCCCGTCCGACGGTCGAGGATCCTTCGTCCTGCGCATAGCGGTGGCGTTGGGCCGTCTCGACACGACGGAGCGTGGTTGACCAGAACCACTCCGGCCCCGGAAGCGTCCTACGAGGCAGACGTGATGCGATCGTTGCCCGAGTCTTCTGTCCGCTTAGCGCGGCTTCATCGGCGCCGGGTAGGTATGTGACAGACCGTACGCGCCCGGGGACTACGCGAAAAGGGATAGCTTTGTGGCGAGCGGTTCACCGCCGGCACTGCGGTGAACCGGACGTGGACCTCGGGCGAGGGCTTCCGCACCGCTGCCGTCACGACGTTCTTGGGGGTCAACACTGTGGTCGAACGACCGGGGACAGGGGGCCGGATACTGCGGCCCGTGATCAACTACGTGCTGGAGCCGACGCAGGAGGGCCAACTGCGTCGCCGCGTCCTCTTCTGGCTGCCCGCGCCGCTGCCCGTCCTGGGGCTGGTCGCCCTGCTGGTGGGCGGGGCGCTCTCGGCGTCCGGGTGGACCATTCTTCTCGCGGCGAGCGTGGGTGTGGGCACGCTGCTGCTGGCCGTCATCGTCCAGCCCACACCTCTGCCGGAGGGGCTCACGCCCCAGGTGTCCGCGCGTCGTTCGCTGCACCGGTTCCGCCAGTTCACCGGGTTGCGCATCGCCCTGGCGCTGGTCCCGGTGTTCATCGGCGCGGCCGCCTCGATCATGGGCGGCGGCATGTACCCGCTGTTCGCGGCGCTGGCGCTGGCCTGGCCGCAGATCCTCATGGCGATGCCGACCTTCTTCACCATCACCCGCGCCCGCAGGGCGATGGAGGCCTGGGGCACCACGGCCTACCTGTGGCACGCGCTCTCGCGCCCGTCCAAGGTCACCTGGCCCCTGGTGACCTCCGGGCGGCGGATCTGGCGCCAGTGGCGCGAGGACCGGGCCAAGGCCCGTGCGGTCTCGCGCCGCGAGGCGGAGCTGCGCCGTTCGGAGAGGGCCGAGCGCGACCAGGCCCGCGACCCCGAGGTCGTGATGCCGCACCCGGACTCGGTCACCACCGCGCGCATCCCGTCGCTCCCGGCGGACCAGGGTGAGCAGGAGGCCTCCGAACGCGGCGACGAGTCGGCGGAGCAGCAGGAACGGGGTGGGACCACCGGGGAAGGCGACGGCGCCGCCGGGGGTGGTGGCGACGAGGTCGAGCCCACGGCCGAGATGCCCGCGCTCGACGGGGACACCCCCGTGGCCGGGAACCCGGCCGCCGCGACGGGCACCGGTTCCGAGCGCACCTCGGGCACCGTGCTGGAGCGGGGCGGGGCCCTGTCCCAGAGGGTGCGCCGTACGCGGCGCGGTTCCCAGTCCACGCGCCGCCCGCACTCGCACAAGCCCTGAGCGCTTCGACCCTGAGGACACCCGTGACGCGGCCCGCCGGAACCGGCGGGNNCCTCGTGGGAGGGAGAACCGGCCCGAGGGCTACAGGGCGGAGCTGAAGCGCACGTCAGGCAGGCAGTCGGGGCCGCCGTTGGGGCAGTGGTACCAGCGGGCCTCGGCGCTGCGCCCCTCCAGCCGGACCTCTCCGATGGTGTTGCCGAAGTAGGGAGCGCCCTCCAAGGACCAGCGCAGCGCCGGGGGCGCCACCCGCGCCAGTCGGGACATGACCCGCCCGGCCACGCGGAAGGGCCAGGTGGTCGACAGCCAGGCCGCACGGCGCAGGTGCGAGGGCAGCCGATTGCACAAGGGCGAGGAGACCAACTGCGTCACACGGGTTCCGGGGGCCTCACCCTTGCTCGGCAGGGCCCGCGCCATGTAGGAGAAGTGCACGTCGCCGCTGAGCAGCAGCACGGTCGCCGGTGCTGGGCCGCGCTCACCGCGGGCCACATCCAGCACCGCCTCGGCCAGGCGTGCGAAGGAGTACTGGAACGCGCCCCAGTGCTCCAGGTCGAGCTCCTGGCGCAGGCGCTCGGCCGGGGCGCGCACCCTCTCTCCCCACGCGCCCGCGCACACGGCCTCGTTCCAGGCCTCCAGGTGGTGCACCGCGGGCGGGAGCAGGACCGGGACGGTGGAGACCACCACGATGTGGTCCGGCCCCCCGGTGAGGTGCTCGTCGAGCCACTCGTGGCCCGAATCCCCCAGGATCGAACGCGAACCGTCGGACGGATCCCCCTCGCCCAGGGAGCGCCCGCAGCGGGTGTCGGCCATCAGGACCCGTACCGTGCCCACATCGACGCGGTGGCTCCAGCGGTAGGAGTCCGGTGTCTCGTGGGCTCGCCACGCGAACTCGTCGACCGTGCCCCCCGCATCGCCCGTGCACTCGCGCACGCGGTTCCACCAGGGGTCCTTCTCCCGCGCCTCGGGGGAGAGGTTTCCCAGGTGCTGGTAGACCCAGTACGCGCCCAAGCCGTGGGTGACACGCTCGGGCCACCAGGGGAGTTCGTCCATGGCGCGCCGCCAGGCGGCCGACGTGTTCCAGTCGTCGCGCACGTCGTGGTCGTCGAAGACCATGAGCGTGGGAACCGTCGACAGCAGCCAGCGCACCTGCGGGTCGCTCCAGGCCCGGCGGTACAGCTCCGCGTACTCGCCGAAGCCCACGACCTCGCCCTCGGGGGAGGAGTGTCCCTCCTCACGTGAGGCGCTCAGGTGTTCGCGCATCGGTTCGGGCACCTCGTCGGCGTAGACCTGGTCGCCGATCAGCAGGAGCAGCAGGTTCCCCTCGGGCGGTTCCTCGGCCAGGCGCCGAGCGGTGGCGCGCAGCATGTCCGGACCGTGGTCGACCACCCCTTCGGGGGTGTCGCCCGTGGGCACGTGGCACGAGCCGTACAACAGCCGGGTGGAGGCTTCGGGGTCGGTCGTGCGCACCACACTCGGGGGCAGGGAGGAGGTGGGGTCGGGCCACACGCGGTCGTCGTCGAGGAAGACCTCGTAGGGCAGTGCCGACCCGGGAGGAAGGCCCTCGATCTCGCACACGGCGTAATGGTGGCCGTGCACGGAGAACGTCCGGGCGGTGGCGGTCGTGTGCCCGTCCACGCGGACCCGGACCCTGCAAGGGGCGTCGGTCTCGACCCACACGGTGGCGGTGGTGGGTCCCACGTGCCGCAACAGGGGTCCCAGACGCAAAGAGACAGTCATGGTTTCCCCTCCTTTTTCCCAGGTTCGCACACCGGAGGAGGGGGCCGGTACTCGCCGCCGCGGCCGTTCGGAAGCCGCTGACGTCCACAGTCGTGACGCCCGATGGTTGCACGAAGGGCCGGGCTGCGCGATGGTGGCGCTATGCGGACACAGATCCTCGAACTGCACACGGGAGGGTCGGAGAGCATCACCGACATCACCTCCCAGTGCGCGGACTTCGTCGCCGGCGCCGGCGACGGACTTCTCAACGTGTTCGTCCCGCACGCGACCGCGGGCGTGGCGATCATCGAACTCGGGGCAGGTTCCGACGACGACCTGCTCGCTTCCCTGGACGACCTGCTGCCGGCCGACGACCGGTGGCGCCACAAGCACGGCTCCCGCGGCCACGGGCGGTCCCACGTCATGCCGGCCTACGTCGCGCCCCAGACCACGGTCCCCGTGATCGGGGGCGCGCTCGAGTTGGGTACGTGGCAGTCCGTCGCGGTGGTCGACCTCAACGTGGACAACCCCGAGCGCCGGGTGCTCCTGTCGTTCCTGACGTCCGCGTGAACACTCGGTGCCCGCGCGGCACCTGGGCGGAGGGTTCGCCCGCGCGTTGACGGGACATGCCACTACCGTGTGAACTAGGCCATCAGCGATGGTGACGGACCCACACAGCGGGTGGAACGCCCGGCATCGTTGAGGAACGAGCTGCATCGGGCGCCACCGCTCGAGCAGAACAGATTGACAAAGAAACCAGTGGAGGAGAACTTTCGTGAGCGCGACCGCGGGCCAGGCACAGAGCGAACGCGGCTTGGCTGACCGACTCGGATTCAAGCCGGGTCAGGTGGTGCAGGAATTCGGCTTCGACGACGACGTTGACGAGGGCCTGCGCGCTTCCATCGTCGAACTCACCGGTGAGGAACTGGTTGACGAGGACTTCGACGGCGATGTCGACGCGGTACTGCTGTGGTGGCGGTCCGACGAGGAGGAGGAACTCACCGACGCGTTGATGGACACGGTCACCCTGATCGCCGACGGCGGCACCATCCTGGTGCTGACGCCCAAGGCCGGGCGCGACCTGCACGTGTCGCCCAACGACGTGGCGGACGCCGCCAGTACCTCCGGCTTGTCCCAGACCAGCGCGGTCAGTGTCGGCTCGGACTGGTCGGGTACCCGACTGGTCGTCCCCAAGCGGTAACGGGCCTCGACGCGACCGACCCACCGGTGCCGCGCGCCCCAGAACAGGGCGGGCGCGCGGCGCTGAGCGGCGCCCGCACGCAGCGAACACGAACGAGAGCATTGACGAGCATCCTCGAGGGCGCCCCGGCGCCCGACTTCTCCCTGGACGACCAGCACGGCCGAACGACGTCCCTGTCGTCCCTGCGAGGCGCCCCCGTCCTCGTGGTCTTCTACCCGCTGGCCTTCTCCGGTGTGTGCTCGGGCGAGCTCGCCGAGCTGGCCGAGCTGCACCCCCTTCTCGCCGAGACCGGGACCCAGGTGCTCGCGGTCTCGGTCGATTCCGTCTTCGCCCTGCGCACGTGGTCGGACCGGGAGGGTTTCCCGTTCCGCTTGCTGTCGGACTTCTGGCCCCACGGCGCCGTCGCCGAGTCCTACGAGGTCTTCGACGCCGAGCGCGGTGTGGCCCGCCGCGGCTCCTTCCTGATCGACGCCGACGGTGTGGTGCGCTGGAGCGACCACACCCCCGTCTCCGAACCGCGCGACATGGCCCGCGCCCTGGAGCGCTCCCGCGTCCTGACGGCCTGACGGCCTGACAAGCGGGGGTTGACGCCGTGTGTGGCGTGGATTACGTTCGCGGCAGGAACACGCGTTCGACAGGCGCACACAAGAGGAGACTCGATGCGTCGCAGATCCCTCGCCGCGGCCGCCGCCGCGACGACGCTCCTGGCCGGCGGGTGCGGTGACGGTGAGACCGACGACGGGCTCACCGAGATCACCGTCGGCGCCATCCCCATCATCGACGTGGCCCCCCTCCACCTCGGCATCGACCAAGGCTTCTTCGAGGAGCACGGCCTCGACGTGACCGTGCAGAACACCAGCGGCGGCGCCCAGGCGGTGCCCGGTGTGGTCTCAGGCGACTTCGACCTCGCCTTCGGCAACATCACTTCCCTCGTCGTCGCCCTGGACCAGGGCCTGCCGATGCGCTCGGTCGCCAACGGGGTCGCCACCACCGGGCAGCAGGGCGAGGACTTCGGTGCCGTCGTCGTGCCCGAGGACAGCGACGTCACCGACGTGTCCGAACTCGGCGACGCCACCATCGCCGTCAACAACCTCGAGAACATCGGCGACACCTCCGTGCGCAACTCCGTTCGCGAGGCCGGCGGTGACCCGTCCGGGGTGGAGTTCCTCGAGCTCGACTTCCCCGACATGCCCGCCGCACTCGACCAGGGCGAGATCGATGCCGCCTGGGTCGTCGAACCCTTCCTCGGCGCGGCCCTGGACGGTGGCGCCACCGAGCTGGCCTCCAACTTCGCCGACGTGCACGACGAGCTCACCATCGCCGTCTACTTCACCTCCGAGCAGACCCTGCAGGAGGACCCCGAGACGGTGGAGGCCTTCGCCGACGCCATGGCCGCGTCCCTGGCCTACGCCGACGACCACCCCGACGAGGTCCGCCGCATCATCGGCGACTACACCGAGATCGACGCCGACCTGATCGACACCATGCGCCTGCCCGCGTTCCCACCCGAACCCCACACCGACTCGGTCCAGGTCCTCGCCGACCTGATGGAGGAGGACGGACTCGTGGAGGACACCCCCGACCTCGGTGAGCTCTTCGCGGAACAGCCGTGACCACGTCCCCGACCCGGGCCGGGCTCGGCCGTGCGCCGGTCAGCGCGCCCGTGGGGCCGCGCCCGCCGGGACGGGGCAGTGCCTCGGCGCGCACGGTCTCGCTCGGCCTGTTCGGGATCGTGCTGTCCCTGCTGGCCTGGGAACTCCTGCCCCGCACCCCCGCCACGGACCCTCAGTACCTGCCCCCGGCCTCGACCGTGCTGGCCACCCTCGCCGAGCGCGCCGCCACCGCGCAGTTCTGGGGAGCGGTCGGCGACACCGTCCTGGCGTGGGGGCTGGGCCTGGTGATCGCCTCGGCCGCCGCCACGCTCCTGGGCCTGGTGGTGGGATCCGTGCCGCTGCTGCGCGCCTACACCGCCTCGACCGTGGAGTTCCTCCGTCCCATCCCCTCGGTCGCCCTGATCCCACTGGCGATCCTGCTGTACGGGACCGACATCCGTTCGACGCTCCTGCTGGTCGTCTACGCCGCGTTCTGGCAGGTCTACGTGCAGGTGCTGCACGGGGTCGCCGACGTCGACCCCGTCGCCGAGGAGACCGCACGCAGCTACAGGCTCGGCCGCCTGGCCCGCATCCGGTACCTGATCTGGCCGACCGCGATGCCGTACCTGCTCACGGGACTGCGTCTGGGCGCGGCCGTGGCCCTGATCCTGACCATCACCGCCCAGCTCGTCATCGGCAGCCCCGGCCTCGGACAGGAGATCGCTGTGGCCCAGTCCAGCGGTGCGCCCGACGTCGTCTACGCGCTCATCGTGGCCACCGGGGTGCTCGGCGTGCTCGTCAACACCGGGGTGCGCGCGGTGGAGCGCCGGGTCCTGCACTGGCATCCCTCGGTGCGCGGGGAGGTGCCCGCGTGAGTACGAACCCCCGTTCGGTGAGCGCGCCGGCCCGTGCGCTTTCCTTCCTTGCCCGACTCCTGCTGCTGCCCGCCCTGCTCGTGGGGGTGTGGTGGTGGGCGGCGTCCGGTGAGGGGAGCTTCTACCTGCCCACCCCGGGCACCGTCGCGACCACCTTCGGCGAGGTGTGGCTCTCCGAACGCTTTCTCACTGACGCGCTGCCCAGCATCGGCCTGCTGCTGACGGGGTTCGCCCTGGCCGCGGTGCTCGGTGTTGGTGCGGGGGTGGCCCTGGGCCTGTCACGCACGCTGCGGGATCTGACCGAACCGGTGCTCGAGTTCCTGCGTGCGGTGCCGCCACCCGTCCTGGTGCCGCTGCTCATGCTCCTGGTGGGACTGGACAGCACCATGCGCGTCGCCGTCATCGCCTCCGGGTGCGTGTGGCCGGTGCTGCTCAACACGATCGAAGGGGTGCGCTCCGTCGACCCGGTGCTCTCCGACACCTGTCGGGTCTACCGGATCCGAGGACGCCGACGCCTGACCACCCTGGTGCTGCGCTCGGCGAGCCCGCAGATCATGACCGGGTTGCGCCAGGCGTTGTCCATCGCGGTGATCCTCATGGTCATCAGCGAGATGTTCGCCAGTTCCAGCGGGCTCGGGTTCGCCGTCGTCCAGTTCCAGCGCGGGTTCGCGATCCCCGAGATGTGGACCGGGATCGTGCTGCTGGGCCTGCTCGGCGTGGCCCTGTCGCTGCTCTTCGGGCAGGTCGAGAAACGGGTCCTGAGCTGGCACCGGGGCCTGCGCGCGACCGCGCGAGGGGGATGAACCGTGACATCCGCACGCACTCTCAGGAAGGCCCGGACGTGCTCGACGTGAACGGACTGCGCAAGACCTACGCCTCGGCGGGCCGCGCCGTCGAGGCCGTGCACGACCTCACTTTCCGCCTTCGTGCCGGGGAGCTGGCCTGCCTGGTGGGCCCGTCGGGGTGCGGCAAGACCACGCTGCTCAAGTGCGTGGCCGGGTTGCTGGCCCCCACCGGCGGCACCGTGGCCGTCGCCGGGCACCCCGTGCACAGCCCTCCGCCCGACATGGCGGTGGTCTTCCAGGAGTACGGGCGCAGCCTGTTCCCGTGGCTGACCGTGCGCGGCAACGTCGAACTGCCCCTGAAGGAGAAGCGCCTGCCACGGGCGCGCCGCAACGCGCTGGTGGAGGAGGCGCTGGAGGCCGTGGGCCTGGCCGCCTCGGCGAGCTCGCACCCGTGGGAACTGTCCGGGGGCATGCAGCAGCGTGTGGCCATCGCACGCGCCATCGCCTACGAGCCCCGGGTGCTGCTCATGGACGAACCCTTCGCCGCGGTCGACGCCCAGACCCGCGCCGACCTGGAGGACCTCGTGCGCGGGCTGTGGCAGCGCTTCGACATGACGGTCCTGTTCGTCACCCACGACATCGACGAGGCCGTCTATCTCGGACAGCGTGTACTCGTTCTGTCATCGGCACCCACGGTCGTGCAGGACGACATCGAGATCGACCTGCCCGAGCAGCGCGACCAGCTGACCACGCGTTCCGCGCAGCGCTTCACCGAGCTGCGGGCCCGGGTGCACGGGCAGATCCAGCAGGCCAAGCGGGCGAGCACGTAGGGGCGAGCATGAATACAGGAGAGCCGGACCCGCAGTGTGGGACGCAGAGGAGCAGGCGAACGCCGACCGTGCGCGAGGCGACCCTGGAGGTGCTGCACGAGTACGGCCTGACCACGCTGTTCGCCAACCCGGGCTCCACCGAGGTCGACTTCCTCACCGACCTGCCGGAGAGCCTCACCTTCGTGCTGGCTCTGCACGAGGGCTCGGTGGTGGGCATGGCCACCGGGTGGGCGCTTGCCCGAGACCGCCCCGCCCTGGTGCAGCTGCACACCACGGCGGGGCTCGGCAACGCCGTGGGGGCCCTGGCCACCGCACGTGTGAACCGGGCGCCGCTGGTGGTGCTCGTGGGCCAACAGGACCGCAGGCACCTGGCCCTGGAACCCTTCCTCACCGGGGACCTGCACGGCCTGGGCGGCGACTATCCGGTGCACGTGGCCGAACCGGCCGTGCCCCAGGACGTGCCCGGAGCCGTGGCCCGCGCCCACCACGAGGCCGTACGCGGCCAGGGGCCGGCGCTGGTGGTGGTGCCCCAGGGCGACTGGTCGGTCCCCGCGTACCCGGAGGAGACCGGAACCGCGCCGGCCGAACGTGCGGCCGCGGCCCGGGTGGTCTCCGCTTCCGGGGTCGAGGACGGCGACGTGCACGACCTGGCCGTCCTGGTCTCCGGGGCCCGCCGCCCGGCCCTGGTCACCGGTGCGGGGAACGACAGCGCGCAGGGGTGGACGGCCTTGGTGGCGTTGGCCGAGCATCTGCAGGCACCGGTGTTCCAGGAGAGCTTCGGGGCCCGGGCCGGGTTCCCCCAGGACCACCGCCTCTACGCCGGGGTGCTGCCGGCCGACCGCGAGCGGCTGCGTGCGCTTCTGTCCGGGCACGACGTGGTGCTGGCGGTGGGTGCGCCGGTCTTCCGCCAATACCAGTACAGTCCCGGGCCGCTCGTGGAACCCGGGACCCGCCTGGCACTGATCAGCGACCGCCCGGCCGAGGCCCACCGCAGCCCGGTCGAGCTCGCCGTCCTTGCACCGCCTGCCCCCGCGCTGAGGGCCCTGGTGCGGCACCTGCCCGAGCGGTCCTGTGCGGAGGCGCCGGGGGAGACCGGGGGATCGCAGGCCGGGACCGCGAAGGACGAGCAGGCCCCGACCGCCCCGGGCCCGGGGCCCAGGGGTCCCCTGCGCGCGGCCGGGGTCATGGCGGCGCTGGGCGAACGCGTCGACGCCGACACCGTGATCGTGGAGGAGACCCCTTCCAGCCGCCCCGACCTGCACCGGCTCCCGCCCNTGGGCGGCCTCGGGTTCGCCCTGCCCGCGGCCGTCGGGATCCGTATGGGCGTGCCCGACCGGCCTGTCGTGGCCGTGGTCGGGGACGGGTCGGCGCTGTACCAGGTCCAGGCCCTGTGGAGCGCGGCCAGGTACTGCACGGGTGTGCTGTTCCTCGTCCTGGCCAACGGGCGTTACGCCATCATGGACCGTCTCGCCGAGGCCCGCGGTGGCAAACCCCCGTGGCCCGCCTTCGACCAGGTCTCGCTGTCCGTCCTGGCCGCCGGCCTGGGGTGTGCCTCCCGGCGAGTGAGCTCGCACGAGGACCTGGCCGCCGCGCTCGACGAGATCGTGCCCACTCTGCGCGGCCGCACCGAACCCGTCCTGCTCGACGTCGCCGTGGCCCCCGACCCGGAGTTCCGGCCCTGACCCGGGCGCGCAAGCGTGGCTCCCCACCCCTGGTGCCGAGTGAGGGCGGTGGCGTAGGTTACCGATCCGAGCTCGTGTCCGTGATACGCACGAACGGGCGCCTTGCGACCACACCCCTCCCGGCCGGCCGGGGCGCCCACACCTGCCGTCCCCAACCCCGAGGAGCACCGATGTCCCTGCTCGACCCGCAGGAATGGACCGACCGGGTCTTCACCGGAAGCTGGACCCCCGCACGCGGCGGTACCGCCCCTGTGACCTCACCCACGACGGGGGAGGCGATCGGCAGCATCGGCTCG